>CALKVG010000276.1 GCA_937998045.1 uncultured Myxococcales bacterium | reverse complement strand
CGCGCGCTCGCCTTCGCGAAGAGCGACCGCTGGGCGAGCGCAGCCGCGATGCGCAAGGCGGTGACCGATACGCACGCGGCGCTGTTCGGTCGCAGCATCGCGCCGGACGCGCTCGGGGTCCTCCTCTCCCCGTCTGCGCTGGCGACGGCCGCGTCGAGTCCCACGGAGCCTCTCGCGCCGACGCTCTGCGAGAGCCCCTTGCCGGCGGGCAGCGAGCCGCGCATGGCCGCGGCAGCGGCGACCAGTACGCCGTCGTTCCCGCCGGAGCTGGCGCCGCCGGTCGTCGGCAGCACGACGGCCCAACCCGTCGCGAGCGACGCGCGCGCCCGCTCCGGCGGGATGGCGCGGCGCCCTGGGCTGCTGCTTGGCCTTCTGCTCTCCGTCGCGGTTGTCGCAGGCAGCGTGGTCGCCGCGATCGCCTTGCGAAGGGGGCCCGCGGCGACGAGGGAGATCTCGTCCGCCACGGCCAGCCCCGCCCCGCGGCCGCAAGAGAGTCCGCGCGCATCGGCGACGTCGGCTCCCGCGCCGTCGTTCTTCACGCCGACCGTCTCCGTCGACGACTTGCCGGCGAGCCAGCCGGCAGTGTGATCGCGGGCGAGATGACCGCCGGTCGGCGGCGTCGAGAAGCGCTGCGGTCCCGGGGAGCGGCTCGTCATTCCACCGGGCACGCGTCACACCTGGCGGAACGCCGGGGGCGTCGAGCTGCACGTCCGCGCGACCTTCCGGCCGGCGCTGCACGCCGAACGCTTCTTCGAGACGGTGTTCGGCCTCGCGCGCGGCGGCAAGTCCGACGCGGCGGGCGCTCCGCCGTTCCTGCAGCTGATGGCGTGGATGCGCAAGTACGAAGTCTTCGTCCCGTCACCCCGCCGGTCGTGCAGCGCGCGCTCGGCGTCGTGCTGCGACCCGTCGCGCGCATGCGCGGGTATCGCGCGTGGTATCCGGAGTGCAGCCCGGACGCGCCGCCCGCCTGAAGAGGGCGCGGGTAGCTGGCCGCCTCCAGCCCCGGGTGCGAGAGCGTGCCCGACGTCGCCTGCGATGGGGTCGAAAAGCCGGTGGGGGAGATCGTCGCCGGGACGAACGTAGGACGAAGCGAACCCCGAACATGCGCGCGACGCACGCCTGCGCCTGGGAGACGTGCGTCCGAGCAGCCCGCGAGAGCGACGCCAACGCTACGCCCGAATGCGCCAGCCCCAGTCGCCGCACGACGCGCTCTTCAAGAACGTGTCTGCCTTACAGCTGCTGTTAGCCGCCGGGTCCAGCACGCAAGTACTCGAGATCCAGCGGCTTGCTGGTCGGCTGCGCTCGACGTCCGCGCGTGACGGGAGCATGCTTGTGTCATGGCGACCGTGAACGAGGTCATCGCGCTTGCGGCCCAGCTCTCCGAGGAGGAGCGCCGCGTCGTCGTCGACGCGATCGCTCCGAAGGAGTCCGTCGAGGAGCTCGCGCGCGCATGGAACGAGGAGATTGCCCGGCGTGCCGCTCGTGTGCGCGCGGGTGAGTCCAAGGGGCGGCCGGCCGACGAGGTTTTCGACCGGATCGAGGCAAAGCTCCGCTCGCGATGACGCGGCTCTACATCGAGCCCGGGGCCGAGGAGGAGCTCGAAGAGGCCACGGCCCGGTACGAGGACGCGGCCCCCGGCCTCGGGCGGCAGTTTCTCGCGGAGATGCGTCAGCGCGTGCGAGATGTGCTGGAGGCTCCCCTGCGCTTCCCAGCCTTCGGCGAGAACGCCGACGTGAGGTGCGCGCATGCGATCGGCCGCTTCCCGCATCTGGTCGTCTTCATGGTCCTCGGCGACACAGCGGCTCCCACGGTCCATGTGCTCGCGTTCATGCACCCGCGGCAGCGTCCTGGTTACTGGGTGCATCGGCGACCTCGCTGAGCGAGGGCCGCGGCGTCCACGAGGGGCGGTCGTCCGAGCAGGGGCCGAGCGGCACCTACGACTTGGTCTTCCACGTCGTCGAAACCATCGGAGGCAAGCAGCGCGGCGAGATCGAGATCCGAGCCACCACAACGATGCGGAGCGTCTATGGCGACGACGGTACGACGGCTTGGGTCAGCGACGAGCAGGGCGTGAGGTTTAGCGACCCCGCGGAACAGGCTGACTCGAGACGACTGCTGCACGTCGACTGGGTTGAGGTGCTGTGGCCCCTACGCCGTCCGGCCTACCGCTTCACATCACTGGGTACTGCCGACGTCCGCGGTATTCAGGCCCTTGGCGTGCGGGTCTCCCGTGACGGAGACTACGACGTCGATCTCTACGTCGACCCCGCGACCTGGCTCGTGGTCAAGATGGCCTTCCGCCACGACGATCTCCTGCAGCACCGGGTCGTCTACGACGAGACGTACTTCTCCGGCTGGAAGACCTTGAACGGCGTGGGCTACGCATCGCACTTGGAGAAGTTCCGCGACGGCAAGCCGAAGGGCATCTCGGATGCCGAGGTCGCGTTCAGTGACACCGTCGACGACGCGATCTTCCAGAAGCCATCACCTTGAACCTGCACCGTCAACGATGCGCCCGACGTTTCGCCGCCGAGCAGGCGCACCCAGCCTCCGTCTATCAGGAGCCCACCCGCTTGCAGTCCGCGGAGTCTCGAGCGCTTCCAGCGGCTCTCCCGTGACAACGTCCGCACTGGCGGCCGGCGGCTCCAACGCGGCTGGGCTATCTTCCTCGCCTGGGATGAACGAGAAGAAGCGGGAGCTGCTCAAGAAGATCCTCGACCACGTCGAGGACAAGGGCGACTTCCCGGAGAAACAGCAGTTTCGAGCACGAGACGACGTCGACCCCGATCGCGATTGGGGCGCCTTGGACCAGCTCGTGCGCAGCGGTTACCTTTTCCCGGAGCAAACCGATCACATTGCGTATCTCCCGACCTTTGCCGCGCTCGGAGAGATGCGCGAGCACACGTTCGCCACATGCGAGATTCGGCGCGCCCTCCTCATCCTGCCCGTGCTGAAACGCGAGTACGGGGACGGCGGCTTGCATGACAAGCAGCGCTCCGTTGCCGCGCTTGCGGAGGAGGTGAAGTGCAGCAAGGACGAGATGAGGCGGACGCTCCGGACGATGACCAGGGTCCGCCAGATCATCGGCACGTGGGATCCGATGAACGCCAGGACCTTCGAGACCTTCAAGCTCACCGAGCAGGTGCGACGTCTCAAGCCCGAGGACCTGGATCCACCGCCCGAGCGCGATCCCAACTCGCTCTCGGAGGAGGAGATCGAATCCATGCTCCAGACGGGCACGGTCGAGCGAGAGCCAGCGGCCGATGAGAACGCGCCTGGCGACAACGTGGCGATGGACCGCGTGTACGCGCTCAATCGCAACGCCCGCACGCTGCTCGTAGCCCTTCACCACGAGCACCTGAAGGCTCAGGGGGCGTGGTTCGCGATCGGACATGGTGATGACTCGCCCTTCGATTTCCGAACGTATCGGGCAGCGGCCCAGCGGCTAGTGCAGAAAGGTCTGGCGAAATGGGCAGGCCAGACCGAGGTAACCAGCACCGCCTACGGTATACAGGTCGCTGAGAATTCTGCGATCCTCGACGAGCTTCTTCCTGTCGGGACTACCAGCCAACCGAGGGGAACAGGAGCGCGGAGCATGGCGCCGACAACAACGCGCATCTTCATCAGCCACTCAAGCGCCGACGCAGAGGTGGCCCGGGCGCTGATCAACTTGATCAAGGCGGGACTCGAAGTGCCGACCGGCGCCATCCGCTGCACCTCGGTCGATGGCTACAAGCTCGAAGGTGGCGACGACGCGCCCGAGGTCCTGCGTGAGAACCTCAAAGGGTGCAACGTCGTCTTGGGAGTGCTGACGAAACGCAGCCTTTCATCATCGTACGTCCTCATGGAGCTTGGCGCGGCATGGGCGTTCAGGAAGAGAGCGATCCCGCTGTTTGGGCCCGGCGCCACGTTCAAGGACCTGCCAGGCCCATTTAAGGACATCCACGGGTTGAAGATGGATCACGCGCCGGACATGGCGAGCATGATCGAAACGATCGGGAAGGAGACCGGCTTCGCCAAGGTCGACAACATGGCGGAGGTCACCTCTCTGCTGAAGGTCCTGACAGACATGGTCACCGCGCAGGGGGCTTCAGAGGTGGTCCAGCACCGCCCTTTCGCCCCTGATCCTGTCGCGACGCCCGCTCTCGCCCCGGTGGCCATCCCGGCGCCCGTCGCGCCCTCTCCGGTTCCGATGCACGACGACGAGGCCAAGTCCTTGCTGGAGACGTGGCTGGAGAACCTCGCGGAGAACGTCCACAGCCGCAGCGCGCCCCGCCGTCAGATCATCCCTCCGAACGAAGTCGCCTCGCAGTCGGGCGTTCCCGAGCCCAAGGTGGTCTCCCTGCTTGAAGGTGTCGCGTTCGAGAATGAACACCTCGGCGTGACCGTCAAGAAGCTGCAGGGAGGGAAGTTCGACTTCGACATCGGCCCGGCCCGAGTGCGCCAGGTGCGCAACAGGCGCTGGTAAGAGGACGGGGCCTGGTCTCGGTACCGGTGGGCATGCTGACGCGCAAGCTCCCGATCCTCAGATCACCCCGAGCTCGATGGCGCGCAGCACCGCCCGCGTCCGGTCCCGTACGCCCAGCTTCCCGAAGATGCTCGACGCCTGATTCTTCACGGTCGCCTCCGCGGTCCCGAGCGCGCTGGCGATCTCCCGGTTGCTCTGTCCGGCGGCGATGAGGCGCAGGACGTCGAGCTCGCGCTTGCTGAGGGGGGAGGGAAGGGTCGACGCCGGAACGCTCGCCCGGAGGCGGGCGATCCCGCGGACGACGCGCTCGGTGACGGCCGGGTTGATGAGCGTCCCGCCCGCCGCGACCGCGCGGACGGCTTCGGTGAGCTGCTGAAGCGACACGTCTTTGAGGAGGAAGCCGCGCGCGCCGAGCTTCATCCCTTCGATGGCGACCGCATCGTCGTCGAACGTCGTGAGCAATACGCAGGGCGGGCGGGACGTCACGGAGGCGAGCGCCGCCAGCACCTCGATACCCGTCTTGCGCGGCATTCGAACGTCGAGGAGCGCGACGTCGACGGGGATCGTCGTCAGGATACGAAGGGCCTCGGCTCCGTCGTGCGCCTCCGCGACGACGCGGATATCCGGCGTCAGGTCGAGGAGGCCCTTGATGCCTTCGCGAACCAGCGTCTGGTCGTCCGCAAGCGCGACGCGGATCACGGAGCGCCCGCCGGCGCGGGCAGGAGCGCGCGCAGTGTGAGGCCGAGACCGGCCTTCGCCTCGATCTCGACGTGACCTCCCATTCCTTCGATCCTCTCCCGCAATCCCGAGAGGCCGTGCCCCAGCTGCAGCGCCGCGGCGCCCTGTCCGTCGTCCTTCACCGTCACGACGACGCCGCCGTCCTTCGCTTCGATGCCGAGAAAGACGTTGTCCGCTCGGGCGTGGCGCAGCGCATTGGTGAGCCCCTCCTGGACGCAGCGAAAGATCGTGTGCGCGAGCGCCGCCTCGATCCGGAGATCGCTCGCGACGTGGAGGTGCACGCGGGGGTGCGGGATGCCGGCGACGAGGGTGCGCAGCGCGCCCGGGAGATCGAGCCGCGTGTCTTCACGCATCGCGCTCACGACGTCCCGGAGCTCGACGAGGAGCTCCTTGGTGAGCGCGTGCGCGTGGTCGATCGGGCCCTGGGTGCGCCCCTCGGCGACGTTCCGGGCCAGCTCGAGCTGGAGGCTCAGCGCGGTGAGGTGATGGCCCAGGGAGTCGTGGAGCTCGCGCGCGATGCGCAGGCGCTCGGCTGTGCGCGTGCTGTCGGCGAAGAGCTCCCGGGTCGCGAGGAGCTCCGCGTGCACCC
>CALKVG010000275.1 GCA_937998045.1 uncultured Myxococcales bacterium | reverse complement strand
GTCACGGCGATCTGCTTGCCGATCCGCGCGACCTCGATCGCCTGCTCCTTCACGATGAGGGCGGCGCCGACCACCTTCTCTTTCTCGATCGTCGCGGCCTCGAGCGCCTTCTGCCGCTCGATCTCCGCCGCCTGGACGATCTTGTCCTTCTCGATCTCGGCCTGCTGCATCCCCTTCTGCGCGGCAATCTGCGCCTCCTTCTCGGCGCGCTGCTTGGCGGCCTGCGCGACCGCGATGGCCTGCTCCTGCTGGATGCGGGCCGTCTCGATGGCCTTCTGTTTCTCGTACGCCGCGAGCTCGCGCGACTGATCCTGGATGAACACGGCCTTCGCCGTCTCGGCGTTCTGGACGGCGGCGTACTCGGAGACCTTGCGTGCCTGATCGGCCTCGGCCTGCTTCTGAGTCTGCTCGAGCTGAAGCTGGCGCATGCGCGCCTCGACGTTCTGCCCCTGGATCTGGTTCTCCTTTTCGCGCTGGATCTGGTTGGTCTTCTCGCGGTTGCTCTGCACGCTCTCGGTGATCGCGCGCAGACCCTCCGCATCGAACACGTCGTGCTCGTCGAGCTCCTTGACCGGGACCATCGCGAACGACGTGATGGACACGTTCTCGAGCGTCAGGCCGTTCTTCTTCAGCTCTTCGGCGAGCGCAGCCTGGATGTGCTCGGCGAACTCCTTGCGCTTGCCGTGGAGCGACATGAACGTCTGGTTGGCGGCGACCGAACGCAGCGCGTCGGTCAACTTGCCTTCGATGAGGTCGCCGATCGCGTGCTCGTCGAGGTTGCGCTCACCGAAGGAGCGAGCCGCCGCCAGGACGTCCTCGGCGATGGGTTCCACCTTGATGTAGAGCTCCGTCGTAACGTTCGCCTTGATCTTGTCGCCGGTCACGAGCGCGTTCTTGCCCGAACGCTCGACGAGGAGCTTCACCGACCGGAGCGACACGCGCAGGAGCTGATGGATCACCGGGAAAACGAGCACGCCGCCGCCGATGACCACCTTGTTCCCACCCGAACCGGTGCGCACGAGCGCCTCGTCCGCGCCGCAGCGGCGGTAGCATCGCGAGATCATCGTCAACATCGAAACGAGGAAGAGGACGACGACCGCAATGGCCCCACAAACCAAAACCACGTTGTCCTTCAACGCCGTATCCATCTCTATCTCTCCTGTTTTTTCGGGACATCACGAGCCGCGGGCTTTCTCCTCGGCGAAATCGCTCTCTTCGAGCGGCTCGACGAGGAGCTCCCCGCGCTCGGGTTCGTAGTCGACGACGACGACGCTCTGGCGCTCGACCGGAGTCCGCGCCGCGCCGCGCGAGAGCTTGCAGACCACGCGGATGTCGTGCCCCGTCTTGTCGCGAATTCGAACTTCGCCGAACTCGCGATCGACCTTCGACGAGATGACGACGCCAATCTGTCCGACCAGCTGCGCGCGGCTCGTAGCCTCCTGCTCCTTCGACGAGAGGACAGGGCCCAGAATTCGCGCGACCGAGTAAACCCCGAGCGCCCCGGCGAGAGCCGATAGCGGCATCGTCCACGCGAGCGTGCGCACCGGCGGACCTCCAGCCTGGCCCAGATAGCGGGCGTTGAGCGCGAAGCCGACGACCGCGAAGACGATGCAGAAGGTCTGCCAGACGAGAGAGAGGGGGATCTTCCCCACACCGAGCGGCGCGAGCACGGCGAGCGCCGAGCTGCTGCCGGTAGCGTGCCCCGCCCCCGCGTCGTCGCCGTCGCGGGAGCCGCCGCCGTCGGCGTCGTGGTCCGCGTGCACGTCGTGGTCCACGTCGACGTCGTGATCGACGTCCGCGTCCACATCGTGGTCGACGTCGGAGTCGCCGGCGCCGCCCGCGATCAGGCCGAGGACTCCGGTCACCTGCAGGAGCGCGAACACCGCGGCGACACCGCCGGCAATCGCGAACGGAGCGTTCGCCCACGCGACGAGAAACTGGACCGCAGACACGTTGGCCCCCTCCGCTGCAGCGCAGCAGAACCCACCACCCCGACCGCGCACCAACATAGGGATGGCCAGCGCGTGGGCAAGGAGCCCGCGCGATCAGCTGAATGGCCGCTCCGCCAGCGACGTAAGTCCGCGAGCGCAGGCCTATTTCACTTCAACTTCGCGCCCGGCTCGACTTCCGCAGCCACGGTAGCGAGGGCGAGCTTCTCGCTCGGGCCCGTGGCGAGGAGCATGCCATGTGAGATGAGCCCTTTGCCGAAATCGCGCGGTGCGAGATTGGCGACGACGATGACCCGTTTGCCGACGAGATCCTCCGGCCGAAACGAGAGCGCGAGTCCCGCCACGATCGTGCGCGGCTCGGCTTCGCCGACGTCCACCTTCAAGAGGAGCAGCTTGTCCTTCTTGGGAACGCGCTCGGCGGAGCGGACCCGTCCGACGCGCAAATCGACCGCGGCGAACTGGTCGTAGGTGACGCTGGAGGGGCTCTCGGTCGGCGTCGACGCCGTCGCGCTCGCGGAGGCGGACGCCGATGCGGTTGCCGGCGCGGCGGCGTCGGCGTTCGCGCCCTCGGCGGGTATCCGCGGCGTGAGCGTCTCGAGGAGCGCGCGCGCTCCGTCTTCGTCGACTGTGGGGAAAAGGGGCGCCCCGGGCGCGAGCGTGCCCCCCCCGGGCAGGAACTCTGCTCCGCTTGGCCATGCGTCGCGCCCGATCTGGGAGGCAAGCGGCGAGAGGCCGAGCTGCGCCCGCATCTCGTCGCTCTTCTTCGGGAGCACGGGCCAGATCATCACGCTGAGAATGCGCAGGACCTCGAGCAGCGTCGCGAGGATCGTCCCGATTCGCGCCTGGTCTCCCTTCTTGGCCTCGGCCCATGGAGCGGCGCGATCGACGTACGCATTTGCCGCGGACGAGAGGCCCCACGTGATCTCGAGGGCGCGGTGCGGAGCGATCGCGTCCCACTCGTCGCGAGCTCGCGACGCCGCGCGCTTGGCTTCGTTCAGGAGGTCACTCTCGAGATCCGTCACCTTGGCGGCCGCAGGCCGCTTGCCCCCGGTGAGCTTCGTGCAAAGCCCGAGCGTGCGCGCGAGGAGGTTGCCGAGGTTCTTTCCGAGATCGGCGTTGTAGCGCTCGACCATCGCGGCGAGGTCCAGATCGCCGTCCTGGCCGAACGCGATGGCCCGGAGGAGCTGGTAACGCAGGATGTCGGCGCCCGCCTCGCCGCTCCCGGCCACGCTCCCGAACGCACGCGCGATCCCCAGCGGGTCGACGGCATTGCGGAGCGCCTTGCTCATCTTCTGGCCGTTGATGGTGAGGAAGCCGTGCGCGTACACCGTCTTCGGGAGCGGGAGCCCGGCGCTCATCAAGAACGCGGGCCAGTAGACGGCATGGAAGCGCAGGATGTCCTTTCCGACGAGGTGGACAACCGTGCCGTCGTTCCAGAACTTCTTGTGCGCCGCGGTGTCTTGGGCCGCCGTCCAGTAGTTCGCGAGCGCGTCGAACCACACGTACATGACGTGCTTCGGGTCTCCGGGCACGGGGATGCCCCATTTGAAGCTCGTTCGCGACACGCTCAGGTCCCGCAGACCGCTCCTCACGAAGCTCACCACCTCGTTGCGGCGGGACTCGGGCTGCGCGAACTCGGGGTGCTTCTCGTAGAGATCGAGGAGCGGCTGCTGGTACTTCGAGAGGCGGAAGAAGTACGACTCTTCCTTGATGCGCTCGACAGGCCGCTGGTGCAGCGGGCAGATGTTGCCGGGCAGAAGCTCTTTCTCCGTCTTGAGCTCCTCGCAGCCGACGCAATACCAGCCCTCGTAGTGGTCGAGATAGATGTCCTCCTTGGCGGCGACCGTCTTCCACAGCTCCTGCGCGAGGTCCTCGTGCCGCTTCTCGGTCGTTCGGATGAAGTCGTCCGGCACGATCTCGAGCTTCGGCCAGAGCTCGCGGAAGCGCGCGCTCATCTCCGTCGCCAGGCCGATGGGCGTCTTCCCGCGCTCCTGGGCCTCGCGCTCGATCTTCAACCCGTGCTCGTCGGTACCCGTCAGCATGCGGGTCTCGTCGCCGCGGAGGAGGTGGTACCGGCGAAGCGCGTCCACGGTGATCGTGGTGTACGCGTGACCGAGGTGAGGTACGTCGTTGACGTAATAAATGGGCGTCGTGACGTAAAAACGGGACATGGGCGGGGGAGAGGGCTTAGCACATCGGTCGGCGGTGCCCGCCGCCGGACGCGACCGTCGCGCTCGATGGAGCATCGGAGGGCAAGCCGAAGGAGGCGTTCTATGGAGATCTACGCCGCGACGATTCCGCAATTCATCAAGGTGCTCGAGAGCATGGAGAAGTGGCTCGACAAGGCGATCGAGCACGCGAAAAAGAAGAACTTCGACCCGAACGTCTATCTTCAGGCTCGCCTGGCGCCGGACCAGTACCCGTTGGTCCGGCAAGTTCAGGCGACGTGCGACGCCGCCAAGGCGTTCGCGGCGCGGATCGCCGGGAAGGAGCCGCCCAGCCACCCGGACACGGAGAGCACGATCGAGGAGCTCCGCGGGCGACTGCACAAGTGTGCGTCGTACCTGAAGTCCGTCGCGCCGGCCGACTTCGCCGGCGGCGAGACGCGTCTCGTGCCGCTGCCGTTCCGCCCGGGCCAGGGCATCCGCGGCGCGAACTACGCGGTCGCTCTCACGATTCCGAACCTCTACTTCCACGCCGTCACGGCGTACGCGATCCTTCGGCACAACGGCGTCGACCTGGGAAAAGCCGACTACCTCGGTTCCCTTCCGCTGGAGGCCGTCTAGCCTTGGGTGGCGCGAGGGGTGCGCCCTAAGCGCGCCACTCCGTCCTCGTCCGGGACGTCGACGGCGCGCGGGAAACGCGCGGCGCGCGATCGAGCGCACGGCGTAGGGTAAGCATGAACAGCCGATCGATCGCGCGCCGGAGCTCCCGCGGGGGAGGCTCGCACACGGAGGCCTGCATCAGGCGCACGTCCCGCGCGACCGCTCGCTGCACGACCCCGGCTTCTCCGGCGGCGCGCACGGCGTCGTCCGCCTCGCGCAGCCACGTGCCGTCGGCGGCCATCGGCGCCACGAGGACCACCTCCACCTCGCCCTGACGGACCCAGGTTGCCTGGCAAACCGAAGCGGCCTGGGCCCCCACCTCCTGAAAAAGGAACGCACGCCACTCGAGGGGAGCCGTGAGGTCGATCCTCCGGTTTGCCACGCGCAGCTCCGGCGGATCGAGGACGATCGGATCTCCCGTGGCATCGGAGAGGTACACGCGATCCAGCGACTCGGGAGCACGGCGGGCCACCTGGTCCACGAGGCGCTCGGCGTCGGCGGCGGTGAGCGTGAATTCGTCGTCGACGCGAAGGTCGCTGTCCGGGGTGGTGGTGGCGCGCTCGATGAGAGTCGGCGCGCAGGCGGCATCCTCGCCGTGAGTGACGTGCGCCGACACGAAGCGCGTTGCACTCGGGGTGGTCAATGCGATGAGGAAGCGCGCGCGATCGGCGCTGGCGAGAACGGTCGCCCCCAGAGGTTCGCGCCAGTCGACCAGCGTCAGCGGCGGAGAGTGCCCATCGATGCGGTGCACGCCACGCTCGTCGATCGCGAGCCAAGCGGTCGGCGGTCGCCGTCGGCGTGACGACCTCTGGTGAAGGACGCCGGCGAGCGCGACCAAGACGGCGGCCGCGGTCGCCCGCGCCGCCACGCTCCCCCAGGGAGCGATCGCGACGCACACGGCGCTCAGCGTGATCGCGACCCGAAGGATGGCCCCGCCCCAGTCGGTCTTCGTCCGAGCGCGTGGCCCTAGCGCCAGCTTCAGCACCTCGGGTCTGCGCCGTGGCTCGGGCATGACGGTATTCTTTCTAGCATTGTGCGGACCGCCTGGCGGCGTGTGACGGATGCGCACACGGCACGGGGGGGCGGAGCCCGGGGACGGGCCCGTCAAGGCGGCGAAGAGGAGCCCGAGGACCTCGAGGAGCCCTGGGGAGGCACCTTCGAGATTGCTTCGAACGCCGTAGGCAGCGTAATTTGCTGGGCCAGCCGCGATGCGGCAGCGTACACTTCGGCGCCGTTTCACTGGCTTTTGTGGAAGGAAAAGGACAATGCGTTCGATAAAGTGGCTTGCTAGCTTCTTGGTCGCCGGGACGGCGGCCGCGATTGTCGCCGCAGGGTGCGGAGGCGACGACAACAACGTCACGCCGCCTTCGGACGCCGGCGCCGATCACACCACGGATCAGGGAGCCGGCGAAGCGGCGGCCGATACGGGCCCCGCTGACGCCGGCATGGAAGCGGCTGCATGCATGACCGACGCGGACCTGGCCATGCTGAGCCTCCCCGACGCCAGCCTTGGCGACGCCGGCGCCACGCTCGCGGGCTGCTTCCAATGCATCGCGACGACGTGCCCGACGGAGCTCTCGACCTGCAACGGCGATTGCGTCTGCAATGTCGCCACCCAGCAGCTTGTGCAGTGCGTCGCCGCCCCCAACGGCAACATCGCCCTTTGCGGCCTCCAGCTCATGCAAGGCCCGAGCGACCCAGCCACCACCGCGCTCGTCGCCTGCATTAGCGGCATGTCGGGCGGGTCGACTGGGAGCGGCTGCTTGGGGGAGTGCGGCCTGGGATCGTTCCCTCCGCCGGGCGACGGCGGCGCCGAGGGCAGCACCGACGGCAGCACCGACGGCAGCACGGACGGCACCACCCCCGAGGGCAGCAGCACCAACGAAGCCGGTCCGACGGACGGCGCCACCAGCGACTCGGCTAGTGGCGACGCGACCCGGGACTGACGATCACGGGATGACTCAGCGCCGCATCGCCGCGCGATGCTGCGCGACCCAGGGCGAGAGCCTCGAGCCGCTCTCGCCTTGGGTTGCCGTATTTGCTCCCGCCGCGCGCTCGCTACGGGCCGCAGCCACGGCGACCGCCGCAGCCACGGCCTCACGCCGATCCGATCGGACGAGCGGATACCCGAGGAGCTCGTCCTTGTGCCGCTCGATGAAGCCCGTGTCGTACTGCCCGGCGGCGAACTCCGGGTGAGCGAAGAGCTTCTCGTGGAAGGCGAGGTTCGTGCGGATCCCGGTCACCACGTATTCGGAGAGGGCGCGCCGCATGCGGTCGATCGCGCGATCTCGCGTCGGCGCCCAGACGCTCAGCTTGGAGACGAGCGGATCGTAGTAGCTGGAGATGGTGCACCCGGCGTAGGCGCCGCCGTCGTCGCGTACGCCCGGACCCGACGGGACGAAGAGGTTTTCGATGACGCCGGGGGACGGGAGGAAGCCGTTCGACGGATCCTCGGCGTACACGCGGCATTCGATCGCCGCGCCGCGCGCGACCAGATCGTCCTGGCCGAAGCCGAGAGGCTCTCCCTGCGCGACACGGACCATCTCGCGCACCAGATCGAGTCCGGTCACGAGCTCGGTCACCGGGTGCTCGACTTGCAACCGCGTGTTCATCTCGAGAAAGTAAAAGCTCCCGTCGGGGGCGAGGAGAAACTCGAACGTGCCGGCGCTGAAGTACCCGACGGCGCGCGCTCCCTGAACGGCGATTGCCCCCATGCGCGCCACGAGCTCGCGCGATGCGGCAGGGCTGGGAGTCTCCTCGACCACTTTCTGGTTTCGCCGCTGGATCGAGCAGTCGCGCTCGAAGACGTGCACCAGGTTGCCCTCCCGGTCGCCGAGCACCTGAATCTCGACGTGCCGCGGGCGCACGATGGCCTTTTCGAGGTAGACCGTGTCATCGGCGAAGAACTTCTTCGCCTCGCTGCGCGCACGCTCCCAGGCGGCGTCCATCTCCGATTCGGAGGCGACGTGGCGCATCCCCTTTCCGCCGCCGCCGGAGGCCGCCTTGAGCATGACCGGGTAGCCGATCTTCTTGGCTGCGACCTTGGCCTCGTCGGTGGTCTCGCAGCGCGCGCCCGGGACGATGGGCACGCCCGCCGCAGACATCTTGTCGCGCGCTGCGGTCTTGCTTCCCATGGCGCGCATCGCGCTCGCCGGAGGCCCGATGAAGACGATGCCGGCGCGGTCGCAGGCCTCCGGAAGCGCAGGGTTCTCGCTCAGAAAGCCGTAGCCCGGGTGGATTGCGTCGCACCCCGATCGCCTGGCGACGTCGACGATTCTATCCACGCGGAGATAGCTCTCCGACGCCGCGGCCGGACCGACGGGGTACGCCTCGTCGGCGATTCGCACGTGCAGGGAGGCGCGGTCCGCGTCCGAGTAGACGGCGACCGCTCCGATGCCCATCTCGCGCAGTGTGCGCGTGACGCGCACGGCAATTTCCCCCCGGTTCGCGACGAGCACTTTCTGGAAAGTTCGGGACATCGTGGGAACGCAAGCGTTACCCCAACGGGGCCGAACCGGTAACGGAAAGATGCGAGGCCGACACGAGGTCCTGCGCCCTACCACCGCGGACGGCTTGAGGACCGCGCGAGCAAGCACCCTCGAGGCGCAAACGAGACTCGGTCTGGAGGCGGGTGCAGCCTCATGGGCGTCTTCCGTCGAGTACGCTTGTAGCGTGAAGGCCCGTCGCGAGCTCGCAGCGCTCATCGAGCGAGTACGGCTGGCCACGAACGGACTCGCTGAGCTCATGGGTCCAGCGGGTGCCGTGGGCCCGGACCTCGTCGAAGCGATCCGCGTGACCCGGGAGGAGGTCGAGCGCCGGTTGGACGGCGACGAGATCGCGGTCGCGCTCGTGGGCGAGGCCCCGGCCAAGCGCGCGCTGCTCAACGCGGTCGTCGGCGCGCGCGCGTTCGACCCCAAGGCACGTCTCGGAGCCAACGCGCTCGTGACGTTGCGCGGAAACCGGACGTTCGACTACGCGGCGCAGATGCGCGACGGCACGAGCGTCGAATTCGGTTGGCGCATGCCGACCCGCGAGGACTCGTTCGCAAAGGCGCAGCAGCGCGCCGAGGCGGAGCGAGAATCCGCGGAGGCCGCGGAGCGCGAGCTGCGGGAGCGGTACGAGGCGCAGCGCGAGGGCGCCGACGACACGGTGACCGTCCCCACCAGCGATCTCGTGCTGCCACCTCGCTCGGCGTTCGTGCGCCTCTGGCGGGCGGTCGTGCGTGCGGTGCGCTCCGTCTGGTCGCGCGTCCCCCGCCTCCCGCCGCCGGCGTTGAGCGCCGACGCGGCCGCGCACGCCGCGGGCGAGGCGGTCGCCGCGCTCGAGCAATCTCTCGCCGAGGCGAGTGCCCGGCTGCAGCTGGCGACGGCGCGCCTCGACGCGCTGAGGACGGAGCGCCCGAAGTACGACCAGGAGCGCGCCGAGGCTTTCGTTCAGGACGTGCGCTCGCTCACCGACGAGGGCGCCCGCGGCAAGGACGTGGTGTCGCTCTCCGTCGCGTGCCCCACGGTTCATCTACCCCCGGGAGTCTGCCTCCTCGACGCGGGCCAACCGCCGGCGATTGCCGATGCCATCGTCTTCGTCCCGACGGCCAGCGGGAACGACGAGACGGAGCGCCTCGCGGCCGTGGCCGAGTCGCACCGCAGCGCCCGAGTGCAGGTCGTCCGCAAGCTCGGCGATCTCGCCGGTGCGCTGGAGCGCGTACGGGCCGAGCAACCTTACGTCGCGGCCGCACGCGCGGCGGCCGCCGTGCAGGCGTGCATCGGCCGAGTCGCCGAGCAGGCAGCGAAGGCGGAGGCCAACTGCGAGCGTCGCATCGCCGCGCTTGAGGGCCAGCGCATCCCCGATCCGGCGGACTTTCGTGCCAAGCAGATGCTTCGCGTGCGCCGCGCGATCGACGACGGAGCGCGGGACGTTCAACGCGCGACGCTCGACCGCTTGCGCGAGGAGATCGCCCGCACCAAGGACGCGTGGCACGCCGAGCTCAAGGCCTGCTCCACGCGCGAGCAGATGGAAGCGTTCGTCGTGAGAGTGAACCGCACCGCGGGCGAGCAGATGCAGGCGCTCGTCGACGACATGGGCCACCACGCCGTTCTCGAGCTGCAGCGCGTCTCGGAGAGCGTCCAGACCTGGCTGCTCGAGGAGATTCGTGGTCGCTACCACCTCGCCAGGCGCATCGAAGAGGGCGCACCGGCCGCCGTCGTCGGCGAGGCGATGGACTTGATCGCGATCCAGCGATCTCCACTGGCGAGCGCGCTCGACAAGTTCGAGGGCCGGCGCGTGAACCTGGGGCTCGGCGGTGTGGCCGCCGGCGCCGTGCTGGGCACGCTCATCGTACCCGGGGTAGGCACAGCGGTCGGCGCGATCGTGGGCGTCTTTGCCGGGCTGCTGAGGGGCCTCGAGTCGCTCAAGAAGGAATGCATCGGGCGGCTGGACGCTTGCCTCGACGACGTGGAGCAGAAGATCGCGGCGCACGTCACCGGGCGCCATGGCTCGTTCGTGGAGGAGCTGCGGGCATCTCTCGACGATGCGCTCGACATCGCCCTCGAGCAACTCGACGCCTCGATTTCGCGACTCATGTCCCTCGAGCGGCGAACGCTCGAGACCGAACGGCGCAAGCGGGCCGACCTCGCGCAACTACGCGAGATCCTCGAGGAGAACGTGATCCGCGTGGCTACGCCGGCGGGAGCGCGTCCCGTTTCGCCGGTTGTCACGTCCCGGGCGCGGCAGTAAATCCCTCCCGTGCCGGACGACAACTCTCTCTCGTTCGACTTCACTACGAAGAAACCCCCGGAGGAGCCGCGCGCCCTGAGCGTGGCCGAGCTGGACCGCGCGATCCGATCCGCCGTAGACGACGCGTTCGCGGATGCGGTGTGGGTGGAGGGCGAGGTGGCGGATTGCCGGCCCGCCCCTAGCGGCCACCTGTATCTCTGCTTGAAGGACGAACGAGAGGACGCTTCGATCGACGTCGTCGTCTACCGCTCGAACGTCACCCCGCGCGCCCGCGCGCTCTGCATCGACGGGGCGCGCGTCCGCCTGCGGGGCAAGCCTACCCTCTGGGTGCCTCGAGGGCGGCTGCAGTTCGTCGCCGATCGCGTACAGGCCGTGGGGCGCGGCGCCTTGCTCGAAGCCCTCGAGCGGCTGAAGGCGAAGCTCGCAGCCGAGGGGCTCTTCGCCGCGGAGCGCAAGCGGCCATTGCCACGGGAGCCCGGCGTGATTGGAGTCGTGACGAGCCCCAGCGGCGCCGCAATCCACGACGTATGTCGCGTGGCTTTCCGGCGCGGCGGCGCGCGCATCCTGCTGTCGCCCGCTCAGGTGCAGGGCGCCGGCGCGGTCGAGTCGATCTGCCGCGCGCTGTCGACCCTGCAGAGAGTGCGCGCAGTGGACGTCATCGTGCTTGGGCGCGGGGGAGGTTCGGCCGACGACCTGGGAGCGTTCAACGACGAGGCGGTCGTGCGCGCCGTGGCCGGATGCCGTGTCCCCGTCGTGAGCGCCGTCGGCCACGAGGTCGACGTGACCCTCGTCGACTTCGCGGCCGATGCGCGCGCCGCGACGCCGTCGCAGGCCGCCGAGATGGTCGTTCCCGACGGCGCTGCCCGTCGCGAGCAGCTGCTGCATACGCGCTTGCACCTGGCCCGGGCGATGCGCTCGCGCTTCAACTCCCATCGCGTCGTCCTCGCGCGCATGGCGGGGCGCCTCGGCGATCCGCGCCTCGCGATCGCATCGCACCAGCAGATCCTCGACGACCGCACGGCGCGTCTCGCAGCGTGGGCGCGCGCGCTCGTCTCCCGCCGCCGCGAGACGCTCTCGCGCGTGCAGCACCGCCTTGCGTACCTGCATCCACGGGCCGTGATTGCGCGGGAGCGCGCCGAGCTGTCTCGCGCGACCGATCGTCTCGCCAACGCATGGAGCGCGTCGTTCGAGCGCCGGGCCGCGGATGTCCAGCGCGCCACCGCTCGCCTCGACGCGCTCAGCCCGCTCAAGGTACTCGCCCGCGGCTACGCAATCGCCACCCGCGATGACGGGCGAGCCGTGCGGGTCGCCGCCGATGTTCGCACGGGAGATGCGCTGCACGTGCGCGTGCGCGACGCGCGGGTGGAGGCGACCGTTCAGCGCGTCGAGTCCCTCGAGGGAGAGCGCAGGTGAAGGCGCTCCGCTTTGCCCTGATCGGCGACCCGGTCGCCCACTCGAAGAGCCCGCGCATGCAGGCAGCGGCGTTCCGCGCGCTCGGACTGCCTCACACCTACGAAGCCATTCGCGTCGCCGACGGCGACCTCGGACGCATCGTCACTGCGCTCCGTGCGGGCGACTTCGCCGGCCTGAACGTCACCGTCCCTCACAAGGAACGCGTACTCGCGCTGGTCGACGCCGTGGATGCCGGAGCGCGCGCGGCAGGCGCCGCCAACACGCTCGTGCGCACCGCGCAGGGCCGCGTTACCGCCTACAATACGGACGCGCCTGCGCTAGCCGACGAGATCGGCGATCTGCTCTCGGGTATCCGTCCGGGCGGCCACCGAGCGCTCGTCCTCGGAGCCGGCGGTGCCGCGCGGGCCGCCAGGACCGCGCTCGCCGAACACCTCGGCTTCCGGGACGTCGTCGTTCGCGCTCGAAGGCTGCGCGAAGCGGGGATGCAGGCCTGGACGCCCTCGCCGGAGAGCGAGGCGACCACGCTCGTCGTCGTTCAGGCCACGAGCGCGGGAATGGCCGGCGCGGATCCCGGGGATGCGGTCGCGTCCGTCGTGGCCTGGGATGCTGTCTCTTATACACATCTCCGAGCCCACGAGACAGGCAGAAA
>CALKVG010000274.1 GCA_937998045.1 uncultured Myxococcales bacterium | reverse complement strand
CCCTAAAACCGAGGGACGCTCGGAAATGCCTCGCGCAGTCCGTCGATCACGAACTGCGTCGCCACCGCGGCGAGGATGAGCCCCATCACGCGTCCGATGACGTTGATCCCGGTTCGGCCGAGGGCGCGCGCCAGGAAGGCCGCCGAAAACAGCGTCACGAACGTCACCCCGCTCACCGCGGCGATGGTCGCAAAGAGAACGGCGCGCTCCGACGGCGCTTGCGTCTTCCCGACGAGGACCATGACCGTGGCGATCGCTCCCGGACCGGACAGGAGCGGGACCCCCAGCGGGATGATCCCCACCTCCTCCTTGGTCTCGGCCTCGATGGCCTCCTCGGGCGTGGCGCGCGTCTCGCTGCGCTTCGCCCGCATCATCTCGAGGCCGACTCCGAAGAGGAGGACTCCGCCGGCGATCTTGAAGGCCGGCAGCGTGATGCCGAAAAAGCCGAAGATGAAGCCGCCCGCGAGGGCGAAGCACGTGAGGACGACGAAGCACGTCGCCGCAGCTCGAAGCGCCGTCTTCGCCTGGGCCGGACGCGGCATCGCGCCCGTCAGCGCAAGGAAAATCGGCACCGCCGCAAACGGATCGACGATCGAAAGGAGGGATCCGAACGAGACGAGCGCGTAGGAGGTCAGCGATGACACGGCCAGCTCCGCTGGAAGTAGCCCGAGCCCATCCACGTAGCCAGCACTACCCGGCTCGTTCCCCCATCGGTGGTCGCGGCGTCGACCCTCGCGTCGGCGGGGCGCGCGGACTAGGGTTGACTGCGCCGTGGCGAGCGAGACCGTCGTCGAAGGAGTCGTCGAGCGGATCACGTTCGAGAGTCCGGAGTCGGGCTTCCGCGTCCTGAAGCTCGCGGTGCAGGGGCGGAGCGACCGCCTGGCCGTGGTGGGTACGTTCCCCCCGACGGCGCCGGGCGCTCGTCTGCGAGTGCGAGGGCAGCTCGAAGTGGACCCCAAGCACGGAGAGCAGCTGCGGGTCGCGTCGCTCATCGAGCTCGCACCGGACACGCTCGCGGGGCTCGAGAAGTACCTGGCGTCGGGCCTCATCAAGGGCGTCGGACCGAAGCTGGCGGCGCGAGTCGTGGCCACCTTCGGCCTCGAGGCCCTCCGAGTGCTGGAGGAGGAGCCCCATCGTCTGTCCGAGGTAGAAGGGCTCGGCGAGAAGCGGCGCACCGCCCTCGTGCGCGCCTGGCGCGAGCAGCGAGCGATGCGCGACGTCATGGTGTTTCTCCAGGCGCACGGCGCGAGCCCTGCTCTGGCCGCGCGCATCGTACGCCGGTACGGCGCCGGCGCGATGAACGTCGTCTCGCGCGATCCGTACCGTCTCGCGCTAGAGGTGCACGGCGTGGGCTTCAAGACGGCGGACCGGATCGCGGCGTCGATCGGCGTCCCTGCCGATTCGCCCCACCGGATGCAAGCGGGACTCCTGCAGGTGATCCACGACCTGACCGAGGCGGGGCACGCCTGGACGCTCGAGGAGGACCTCGTCGTGCGGGCTGCGCAGATGCTCGCACTCGACCGGGACGACGGGGAGGTGCGCGCGCGCCTCGCGCACGCGCTGACGGCGCTCGTCCTGGCAGGTCGCGCCGTCGTGGAGCCGGAGTCGGAAGGCGAACGGGCCGCGTACGATGCGGAGATCCACGCGGCCGAGGTGCGTCTCGCCGGTCGCCTCGCGGAGATCGCGCGCGCCGAAGCGCGGGAGCTTCCCGGCGGCGCCGCCGCCGTCGCGGAGTTCGAGTCGCGCGCGCGCGTCGAGCTGGCGCCGGAGCAACGGCACGCCGTGAACGAAGCCGCCCGCCGGCAGCTGCTAGTCGTCACGGGGGGGCCCGGCGTCGGCAAGACGACGATCGTTCGGGCGATCCTGGCCGTCCTGGCGCGTGCCCGCGTCGATGTCCGGCTCGCCGCGCCGACCGGACGGGCGGCGAAGCGCATGAGCGAGGCGACCGGCTGCGAAGCGACGACCTTGCACCGGCTGCTCGAGTTCGACCCGAAGACGGCCAGTTTCAAGAGGGACCGGCGCCGTCCCATCCAGGCCGGAGCCGTCGTCGTCGACGAAGTTTCGATGCTCGACCTGCCGACGGCGGACGCCCTGGCGCAGGCCATCGCGCCGGGGACGCGCCTGCTCCTCGTGGGCGACGTCGACCAGCTACCGAGCGTCGGGCCGGGTGCGGTCCTGCGTGACATCATCCAGTCGGGGGTCGTGCCGTTCGTGCGGCTGCAGCAGATCTTCCGCCAGGCCGCCCGCAGTCTCATCGTCACCAACGCCCACCGCATCAACAACGGCGAGCCGCCCGTCCCGGCCGCGTCCGGTGCCGAGTCGGACTTCTTCGTCGTCGAACGCCGCGATCCCGAGCGCACCCGCGACACCATCATCGAGCTCGTGACCTCCCGCATCCCCCATCGGTTCGGGCTCGATCCGGTGCGCGACGTGCAAGTGTTGACGCCGATGAACCGCGGAGCCGCCGGCGCCGTCGCGCTGAACGAAGCGCTCCAAACGGCGCTCAATCCAACCGGGCCCGCCCTCGTCCGGGGTAGCCGCACCTACCGCCAGGGCGACAAGGTCATGCAGCTTCGCAACGACTACGACAAGAACGTCTTCAACGGCGACGTGGGCCTCGTTGCGAGCATCGATCCGGAAGAGAATACGATGGTCGTCCGTTTCGACGACCGCGACGTCGCCTTCGACGCCGCGGAGATCGACGACCTGGTGCTCGCCTACGCCTGTACCATCCACAAGTCCCAGGGCAGCGAGTATCCCGCGGTCGTGATGCCGCTCCTTTTCGCTCATTTCGTCATGCTCAGCAAGAACCTGCTCTACACTGCGGTCACACGAGGCAAGCGGCTGGTCGTGCTCGTGTGCGACCCCCGGGCCCTCGAGCTCGCGCTCTCCCAGCGCCGCCGAGAGGATCGTCGCACCCGCCTCGCCCCAAGGCTTGCGCAGGCCTTCGAGAGGCCGGCTTGAGGCGGTTCCGCTCGGCATCGTTGACGTCCGACCGCCACATGGCCACGCTGTGAGGGCGCATGGTACGGCGTCTCTTCGTTGGCTTGATCCTGGGGCTTCTCGTCGGTGCCGCCGTTGCGGCCGCGCTGGTCGCCGGCCTCAAGGTCCCCGACTTCCAGGGCGTTGGCGCGGGAGGGGCCGTCCTTGGCTACCTCGCCGCCGCCGTCACCGGGGTCCTGACCGGGCTGGTCGCAGGCAAGCCCATATGGGCGTCGGGCGCGAAGATCGAAGCGGGGCTCAAGGCCCTCTTCGGCGCGCTCCTCGGCGCCGGGTTGATGTTCGCGATGCGCCAGTGGGCCGGCGCTCTCGAGCCGGATCTCAGCTTCATCGGCGCCGGACACGCGCCGATCGGCGAGCTCCCGGCCGCCTCGCTCCCCCTCCTCGCGGCCGTGCTGGGGGCATTCTTCGAGCTCGACAACACGGGCGACAGCAAAGCCGAGAGCACGGGCAAGGAAGCGCGAGAGCGCAAGCGCGTGGGCGCCTCTTCGACGAACGGCAGCTCCAGAGCTCGCGTGCTCGAGGCGGCGGACAGCGCAGAGGGCGAGGAGGCGGAAGTGGTCTCGCGGCGCGCCAAGCGCTGATGCCGCCCGCCCGCCTGGCGCTCTACGCAGCCACGGTCGGCCTGCTGGTGATGGCGGCGCGAGCGCTCGTCGTGGGCCCGCCGGCGCTGGCGACGGCCGTCCTCGCGTTCGCCGCGTACCTGGCCCTTCTGCTCGGAGGGGTGTTCGTCCTGCGCCTGCGGATCTTCGCGGACGCCGTCGTGAGGGGGCCTCGGGACGCGCGCGGGGTGGCGCTCACGTTCGACGACGGCCCCCATCCCCGCTGGACGCGACGCATCCTCGAGCTCCTCGCGGCGAGCGGGGTCAAGGCGACGTTCTTCGTGGTCGGTCGGAAAGCGCAGGAGCACCCCGACGTCGTTCGCGCCATCGTCGACGCGGGTCATTCCGTCGCCCTGCACTCGTTCGAACACGACCGCCTCTTCGCGCTACGCGGTCCGCGGCGCGTCCGGGCCGATCTCGAGCGAGGGATCGCCGCCATCGAGCAGATCACCGGCCGCCGGCCTTTGCTCTTTCGTCCGCCCATCGGCCACACCAACCCGACGATCGTCCGTGTGGCCGATGCGCTGGATCTCACCATCGTCGGATGGACCATCGGCGGTCGCGACGGCATCGCCTCCGCCAGGCCGCCCGACGTCGTGGCGCGCGTCCGTCGCGACCTGCGCGACGGGGTCATCGTCCTCCTTCACGATGCGCCGGAGCGCGGCGATCGCGAGCCCGCGGCGGTGACCGCCTTGCCGGCGATCCTCGACGCGATCGCCGCGGAGGGTCTCGACGCGGTGCCGCTCGGCGAGTGGATGGAGGTCGACTACGAGGCTGCCGGCAGGACGACGTAAAACCGCGCTCCGCCCTGGTAGCTCGCGTCGAGGCCGATGTCCCCACCGGCGGACTCGACGACGCCGCGGCAGACGGCGAGCCCCAGTCCGGTGCCCTCTCCGACCTCCTTGGTGGTGACGAACGGCTCGAACAGGCGCTCGCGCACGCCAGGGGCCACACCGGGCCCGTCGTCTTCCACCTCGATTCGCACCTGGCCTCGGTCCGGCTGGGCGAACGCTCGTACGGTCACGCGGGCGGCTCCTGGCTTCGTCACCGTGGCGGCGCCGGCGTTGAGCACGAGGTTGAGGAGGACTTGCGTCAACCGGGCGGCGGGGAGACGCACATGCAGCGTTCCGGTGACGTCCACGTCGACGCGCACGTCGCGGAATTCTTTCTGCGTCTTGACCAGCGACGTCACGTCGTCGATGGCGGATCGGACGTCGGCAGGGGGAGGCGCGCTCCCGGCTTGTGTCGGCTTCTCCTCCGGCCGTGCGAAATCGAGCAGGTCGCGGAGTATCGAGTGGATCCTCTCGGTCTCCCGCCGCATCCGTTGCAGGAAGTCGCGCTGGGTTTCGGGGGGGAGGTCCCCTTCGAGCAGCAGGTCCTGCATGCCCATGACGGCAGCGATCGGGTTGCCGATCTCGTGCGCGACCCCCGCCGCAAGGCGGCCGACGCTGGCCATGCGCTCGCTCCGTACGAGCTGAGCCTGAGTGTGCGTCAGTTCCTCGATTTTCAGGATCAACGTCGCCTCCTCGGAGATGAGCTTCTCGGTCATCGACCGGACGCTCGTCGCCAGCTCGACGAGCTCCCGCGCGCCCGTCCGCGCGACGGGGATCGTTCGCGCCCCCCCGGCCACGCGATCCGCCGCGCGGACGAGCTGCTCGATCGGTCGCACGATGAGGCGCGTGAGCGCGAAATACGCGAACACGAGGAGGGCGAGGCCGAACGTCGACATGTAGAGAGCGACGAGCCGGACGAGCGCCGTGCCGCGATCTCCGCCGTCGTCGAGGCCGACGCGCGTGACCACGTTCACGCTGGAGCCGGCCACGACGACTTGAAGCTCGCGGCCGGCGATGCCTCGGATCACCGAGTCGTCGCCCCGCTCCGGCGAATCCGGAGACGCGCCGTCCGGCGCCGGCGACGGCGCGCGCATGGCGTCGAGGTCCGCCCGAGGCCCCCGGCACGCGAGCTGCGCGCCGTCGCGCGCGAAGACGCAGGCCGCGCGCAGCGCGGAAGACGCGATGAGCCGGTCGATCGCGCGCTCGATCGCGTCCGCGCGGCCCGCGATCGCGGCGTCGTCGGCGCTGGCCGCGAGCGACCGCGAGAGCGCGCGGGCCTGCTGCTGGCGTGCTCCGAGGACCGTCGCCTGCGTGAGGCTGGCCACCGCATAGAACAGCGGCACGAAAGCGAGGAGCATCAGGCCCGCGAGCGACAGGACGATCTGCAGCCTCAGCCCGGGAGCCGTCGCGCGAGCCACCCCCAAACGCTAGCGAAAAGCCGGGAGGCTCACATCCATTCCAGTTCGCATTCCACTTCGCGTTCAGTTCGCGGCGGGCGCGAGGTAGTCGACCATCGCCGTCCACTCCTCGCGCGTGAGTCGCACGCGCGTCGAGTGGCGCGTGGCGGCTGCCTCGACCTCCGCGCGGCTGCGCTTGCCCGGCTCCGGCGGGCTATGGCACCGCCCGCACTGGGTCCGGTGGATCTTCGCGACGCGCGGGTTCTCGGGCGCCGCCGCCGGCGAGCAAGCGCCCAGCGCGAGCGTCAAAAGGAGCAGGCCGAGGCGCTTCACAGGTTGAGCCCGATCACGCTGCGGGCCCACACCGGGCCGTATTGCTCTCCGGGCAGCGGCTTGTTGAAGTTCGTCAGGTCCGCGTAAAGGCCGAAGGTCCACCAGAGCTTCCCGAAATTCAGGTGCATGGTCGGCCCGACGAAATGGTGAAGCTTGTCGTTGACGTCGCTCGTACCGATTTCGCCGCGAGCCCAGTACTCCACGCCCGGATGTACCGTGGGGGTGACCTCGTATTCGATGCCGGTCGTCGGGTTCAGCACGAAGTGAAAGGACCTGGTGTCGTCGTCGTAAGGGCGGCTCTCGGTCTCCTCGACCCAGAGGTTCGCCATCCAGTGCCATCGGCCGAACCGCTTGGCGAGATTGACCTTCTCCTCGAGGGAGAGCTCGTCGTGCATCGTCTCGAGCTCGAGGTAGAGCGACACGTCCACGGGCCACTCGCCGGCTTCGGCGAGCCGGCCTCGGATCCGCCACTTGAAGCCGTCGAACTGCATCGTGTTCGAGCCGCCGTCGTTCGGGTTTGCTTCGAAGACCTGATAGAGGCCGAGCTCCAGTCGGTCGCTTATGCCGTACTCGAATTCGTTCTGAAGCACGTAAGCGGGCTCCCACAGGTTGCCGTGGCCAGGGACGCCCGACGCGACACGGAGGGGCGTCATGTCGCCGTAGAGCTCGAGCTCCAGCTCGCCCTGCGAGAGGGTCTCGTACGGGTACGAGAACGGAAGGGGGCGCGGTGTCGCCCGCGCGACGCTCGCCGTCACGAGCAAGCTCGCCGTCACGAGGAAGTTGATAATCGTTTTCATCGAGTCTCCGCAAAAATCCTGCAGCCTTCCCGGCGGACGCCTCGCCGTGCCTCAGTGCGTCGCCTGCACGACAACCACCTGCGACGCGAGGTCGCGTTCGAGCGCGAGCACGGTCTCGTCGGCCTCGACGATCACGACGGGCCGCGTCTGCTGGACGCGGAGCTCCACGCCCGGCAGGATCCCCACCGACGCGAGCTTGTCGACCCGCGCCGCTCCGCCCTGAACCGCGCCGACGACCACGCGCTCACCCGCACGACACGCGACCAGCGTTCGCGTCATCCCAGGCCCTCGGTCACGGGACGTGGCTTTCGGCGGACCAGGTTCGCGATCAGGCTGACGATCTTCGATTCCGGGGGAAACTCGTAGCCGCACGACGGGCACGTCACCATCCCGCATCCGGTCGCCATGGGACAGCCGCTCCGGCATGCTGCGCCCTCTTGCCGCGTGAACGAGTGCCCGCACATCCCGCAGTCGACCATCCCTATCCTCCGAAAGCCTTGAACCCGAGGCGTACGACGGCGCCGACGGCGACCGCGTACGGAAAGATGAACGCGCTCATCGCGCCCGCCGTCTTCCACCCGCGCTCCTTGGCGATCATGAAGACGTTCGCCACGCACGGAATAAAGAGGGTGATCGTCACCATCGAGACGGCGACGTCCGCGGGCGACAGCCGCCCCGCGCGCGCCAGGTCGAGCAGCCCCGCTGCGCCGAAGTCGCGCCGCAAGAAGCCGACGAGCAGCGCCTCGCTCACCCGGTCGCTCACGCCGCCGTCGCGCGGGAAACCGAGCACGTGGTGCACGATGGGCTCTCCCGCGCGGTGGACGAACGTGAGCAGGTGCGCCGCGTCGAGCACGAAGAGCAGCGCCGTCCCCACGAGGAAGAGCGGCACAGCCTCCTTGAGGTACCACTCGATGCGCGCCATCGTCTTCGCGAGGATGTTGGAGACCATCGGCTGTCGGATGGGCGGCATCTCCAGCAAGAAGTCGCTCTTGTCGCCGGGCAGGACGCGCGCGGCGACCCAGCCGACACCCAGCAGCGTGCAGGCGACCACCGCGATCCACACGAGCGTCGCCGTTCCGGACGTCCGCTGCATGAGCGCGAAGATGACGCTGAGCTGCGACGAGCACGGGATCCCGAGCGCCAGGAGCAGCGTCACGAGCATGCGCTCCTTGCGCGTCTCCATGATGCGCGCCGTGAGCGTGGCCATCGTGTCGCAACCCAGGCCCAGGATCATCGGCAGGACCGCCTTGCCGTTGAGGCCCATACCCCGGAGGAGGCGATTGGACATGACGGCGAGGCGAGGCAAGTACCCGGAGTCCTCGAGCATCGAGAACACGAAGAAGAACGTCGCGACGACCGGCAGGACGATGGCCACGGCGTACGTGACGCCCATCGTGAGCAGCCCGTAAGGCCCGACGAAGAACGCCGTGACGATCGGGATCCCCAACCAGGCGAAGAAGCCGTAGGCCCAGCGGTTCAGGTGCCCGCTCCAGACGCGCGCTTCGGCCCCGCGCAGATCGCCCTCGACCGACAGACCCTCCGGCGTCGACGCCCGACGGGTGAGCCCTCCGGACAGGTCGATGCGCGCCGCCGGATCGAGCGCATACGCGCCGTTCTTCTTGATTTGGGCCACCACACGGGCGCGCGAGGGCCCGTCGCCGAGAACGACCAGGCGCTCGCTGCCGTCGTCCGCCGTGTCGGTCGCGTTCAGCGCATCCGGCCCCTGCGGTACGTCCAGCGCAGCGTACGCAGTCACGTTGCCGAAGACGCGGTTCTCGACGAAGTCGACCGCGGTCCCGGCCCCGAAGACGCCGACGACCTTGTACGCGAGCAGAAGCACCAGCCCGAGGAGGGGCAAGCCCCAGACGGGGTGCGTCGCGGCGCGGCCGACGGCGGCGGAAGCCCACGCGTCGCGGCGCTCTCCCGCGCGCACCAGCAAGGCCAGGCACGCAACGCCGGTCGCGGCGCCGAGGTGCAGCGGCAGAGCGGACCAGACGTGGCGCGTGGCCCCCTCGAGCCACGCGGCCAGCGCGTAGGCCATCCAGCCTCCGACGAACGCCCCCGTGAGCTTCCACGCGCTCGCGCGGGCTCGCGCATGACCGCGCGCCAACGCCACGCCGAGCGCGCTCGTCGCCGCCAGCAGCGCGAGCGCCGACGGGTGCCATCCCGAAAAGAGCCCCTTCGAGAAGAAACGGCCGGCGACGTCGAAGAAGCCGTAGCTCTCGAGCGGATCGGCCGCGGTGGCCCCTCCGCCCGCGAGGCCCAGGGCGCCGTCGTACACGAGCGCGGCGACGAGGGCTGCGCTCCCGGCGAGGGCGACGGCGTTCGGCCAGGGCAAGGCTCCCGCGTGCGCTCGGCTCCCGAGCGCGTCCTCACGGCGCTGCACCGCGCGCGCGATCGCTTGAGCGCGCGCCAGCCGGAGCTTGCTGAGCAGCGCGAACACGGGGACACCGTGCGCCCGAGCGAGCGCGCCTGCTCGGTCCCGCGCGACGCGCGCGGCCTCCTGGCCGACGCGCCCCTCCAGCGCACTGCCGACGCCCCGCTCGCCTCCGAGCAGCATCGTCGCGATCGCCCGCCGGTCCACGGAAAAGGCCGCCTCAGGGAGGGCCTCGACCACGGCGGCGATGGCCGCCTCGACGTCGTCCGGAAATCGCAGCGCGCACGGGAGCGACGAAGCCGCGCGCACCGTCGGGCTCTGCGCGCCGGCCGCAGTGAGGTACGCGCGCACCCCGTCGAGTCCTTCGCCCTCGGTCGCCGTGGAGGCATTGACCTGGACGCTCGCGAGCTCGCGCCCGAGCGCCTCCATGTCGATGCGCAACCCGCGCGCTCGCGCCTCGTCGAGCATGTTCAGGTCGAGGCAGAAGGGGACGCCGAGCTCGGCGATCTGCAGCGTGAGCAGCAGCGTGCGCGTGAGGTTCTTCGCGTCGCCCACCTGGACGAGAGCGTCGTACGGTTCGCTGACGAGCAGGTCGCGCGCGACCGCCTCGTCCTCGCTCATCGGCACGAGGTTGTGCGTGCCGGGGGTATCGACCACTTCCCACGCGTGCTCGCCGAAGCGCGCCCGCCCGCGGGTCACTTCGACGGTGGTTCCCGGGTAATTGCTGACGGTCACGTAGGTGCCGGTCAGCGCGCCGAAGAGAACACTCTTGCCCACGTTGGGCTGGCCGACGAGCAGCGCGCGCCGGCGTGGGCGCGATTCCTCCACCCCTGCGCCGGGATCTCGTGCTGCGGCAGGCACGTTCGTCGCCCCTTGGCGAGAGGAGGGCGCGGGTTCGCCCAGGGCGTCGAAGTTGAAAGTCATATTCAATGGCTCAAGAATGACCGAGAACGGCTCCGCTTTCAAGCGCGCCGGCGTGTTTCCGTCACAAAGGCGGTGAAATCCCCCCGCGAACGGCTCAATCGACGCGCACACCGAAGGCGAGCTCGAGGGCGTAGGCCACACCCCCGCCGGCCTCGACCGTGTGCGGCAAAACGTCGCTCGCCTTCGCCTTCACTTCGTCCGGCGCCTGGCCCATCGCGAAGGACCGCCCGGCGACCTCGAACATCGGAACGTCGTTGATCCAGTCCCCGACGCACACCGTCTCTTCGAGGGTCACCTTCTCGTGGTCTGCAATCCAGCGAATGGCGGTTCCCTTGGTCGTCCCCGCCGCGCGCACCACCATGGCCCAGGTCCCGACGTGCAATCCGCGCCGCACCGGGAACATCGCCACCAGCACGGCGCCGGGGAGGTCGCGCGCGAGGTCCTCGACCGCGCTCGAAACCTGCTCGCGCGTGCCCAGCGCCACGACGGCGGTCACGCCGTCTTCGGACTTCCACAGCTCGTGCCCGTACGCGTCGTGGGCCACGCGGATGTCGCGCGACCACGTCGCCACGTACTCCACGAAAGGGGCCCCCATCGCGTCGTGTCCGATCGCGTCTCGCGCGAAGACGAACGTCGCGAGCTTCGCGCGGGCGACCGCGTCCCGCAGGCGCGCCGCGGCCTCGCCCTGCATCCCGTGGTGCAGCAGCGTTGCGTGGTCCCGGGCGTGCACGAGGTGGCTACCGTCGGCGCACGCCACCGCCCCTCGGAGCCCCAGCGTTTCCACGAAAGCCCGGGTGCCCGAATAGAGGCGCCCCGTGACGATCGTTACGCGGACGCCGGCCTCGATCGCTGCCCGGATCGCTCGGGCGTCACGGTCGTGAGGAATTCCCTGCGTGTCGAGCAGCGTGCCGTCGAGGTCTACGGCCAGGAGCTTGGGACCCGCCGTCACGCGCCGGCATTCAGGAGGCGGAAGCCTCGGGATAAACCGAGACTTTGCGCTGCGTGCGCGAGCGCCACTCGTACTTCACGACGCCGTCGACCAGCGCGAACAGCGAGTAGTCCTTGGCCACCCCGACGTTGCGCCCCGCGTGAATGCTCGACCCGACCTGGCGAACGAGGATGCTGCCCGCGGTGACTCGCTCCCCGCCGTACACCTTCACCCCACGCCGCTGCGAGTTCGAGTCGCGACCGTTGCGCGTGCTGCCTGCACCTTTTTTGTGAGCCATGGTTCTCTACGGTTCCTTCATGGATCAGGCGACGATGTTGGTGATCTCGAGCGCCGTGAAAGGCTGCCGATGGCCGGTGTGGCGCCGGTAGTTCTTCCTTCGACGGAATTTGAAGATGGTCACCTTGGGACCGAGCCCCTGGCCGACGATCTTCGCCTCGACCTTTGCGCCGCCGACCAGCGGCCGCCCGAGCGCGAGCTTTTCGCCGCTCACGAGGAGGACCTGATCGAAGGTCACCGCGTCGCCGACATTTCCAGGCACCTTCTCGACCCGGAGCTTGTCGCCCTTTTCGACCCGGTACTGCTTGCCGCCCGTCTTGAACACCGCGTACATGGTAACTCCCTCTTCAGGAGCCGCACACACGCGCTCATCACGCGGGAATGCGGCGGGGCTTTTGATGGGGCGCGGAGTATAGGCGCCCGGGACCCTTTGTAAAGGGCAGGTCCTATGCCGCAGGGCTATCTCGCACTCGTCCTTCACGCGCACCTCCCCTTCGTCCGCCACCCCGAGCACGCGCGGCACCTCGAGGAGCGGTGGTTTTACGAGGCGCTCATCGAGTGTTACCTGCCCCTCGTCGAGGCCTTCGACCGGATGGCCGACGAGGGGGTGCCCTTCGCGCTGACGATGAGCGTCACGCCGCCGCTCGCCGCCATGATGAAGGACCCCCTTCTCCGGCAGCGCTTTCACGAGCACCTCGAACGGGTGCAGGCGCTCGCGGAGAGAGAGACGCTGCGCCTCGCCGGTGACGACCGTTTTCGCCCCGTCGCCGCGTTCTATCGAGACCACATGGCGCGCATGCGCGCCGTCTGGGACCGGCACCGCGGGGACGTCGTCGGGGCGCTCGTCCGCCACTGGGACGCCGGGCGGCTCGAGCTCATCACGTGCTCCGCGACGCATTGCTACTTGCCCGGCATGCTCGCGGCCCGCGAAGGCATCCGTCCGCAGCTCGAGCTCGGCGTCCGTGGCTTCGAGCGCCTCGTCGGGCGCAGGCCGCAGGGCGCCTGGCTCGCCGAGTGCGCGTACCACCCGAGCTTCGACGACGAAATCGCGCGCGCCGGCATTCGCTTCACCATCGTCGATACCCACGGCGTCCTGCACGCGCGCCCCCGGCCCCCGTTCGGCGTGCACGCGCCGATTGTCAGCCCCTCGGGCGTGGCCTTCTTCGGGCGGGACGTCGAGTCGAGCAGGCAGGTGTGGTCGCGCGACGAGGGGTACCCGGGAGACGCCTATTACCGCGAGTTTTACCGGGACATCGGCTTCGACTTGCCCGAGTCCGAGCTCCTCGGCGAAGTCGCCGCCGACGGCTCGCGCGTCATGACGGGGCTCAAGTACTTCCGCATCACCGGGAAGGACGTCGAGAAGCAGGCGTACCAGCCCGGCGTGGCCGCGCAGAAGGCGCGGGAGCACGCGGCGAACTTCGTGTCGAACCGCGTCTCGCAGGTGCGCCAGCTGTCCTCGGCCATGCCGGTGCCGCCCGTCGTGGTTGCCCCGTACGACGCAGAGCTCTACGGGCACTGGTGGTTCGAGGGGCCCATGTTCCTCGAGGCGGTGTTCCGGAGCCTCCTGCCGACGCGCGGCGAGCTCGAGCCCATCACGCTGCGCGGCTACCTCGAGGCGCACCCGGTCTGCGCGCAGGCCACGCCGAGCGCGAGCTCCTGGGGGGCCGGAGGCTACGGCGAAGTATGGGTCGGTCACGAGGCCGCCTGGACCTGGCGCCACGTCCACCACGCCACGCGTTACGCCAAGTGGCTCGTCGACAAGCACCGCGACGCGTCGGGAAAGCAGGGGGAGGCCCTCGACCAGGTCGTCCGCGAGCTCCTGCTCCTCCAGTCGAGCGACTGGCCGTTCATCCTGAAGACCGGGACCGCCACCCGCTACGCCGAGGCGAGGATCCGCGCGCACGTGCATCGACTCCGGCACCTCGGGCATCTGGTCGAGAAGGGAACGATCGACGGCCCCGACGCAGCCTGGCTCGAGGACCTCTGCAGGCGGGACAACTTCCTTGCCGAGCTGCACGGGGCGGAGCTGCGAGCGCCCTTCGAGGTCTGAGCCGGGACCCCGGGCGCCGGTTCGCTCTGCGGGTGCCTCCGCGGACGGAGCGCGAGCGTGACCGACGGGCGAGCGCGCGCTAGCGTCGCGGTATGCGGTTCGAAGGAACGTACACGGCGCTCGTCACACCCTTCCGCGACGAGCCGGGGCAGCCGATCGATTGGGACGCGCTCGACGCGCTGATCGATGCGCAGATCGCCGGCGGCGTGGCGGGGCTCGTCCCGTGCGGGACGACCGGCGAGAGCCCGACCCTCTCCCACGAGGAGCACGGGCAGGTGATCGAGCGAACGGTCAAGCGCGCCAAGGGCCGGGTGCAGGTCGTCGCGGGCACCGGATCGAACTCGACGCGGGAGGCGCTCGCGATGTCGCAGCACGCCGAACGGGTCGGCGCGGACGCCGTGATGCTCGTCGTCCCCTATTACAACAAGCCGTCGCAGGAGGGGCTGTACCGCCACTTCGTGGAGGTGGCTCGCAGCGTGCGCCTGCCGGTCGTCGTCTACAACATCCCCGGCCGCTCGGGTACCGACCTCGCGCCCGAGACGCTCGCGCGCATCGCCGAGGCCGCGCCGAACGTCGTCGCGACGAAGGAGGCGACGGGCAACGTTCTTCGCGCGCAGAAGCTCGTCCAGACGTTCGGGTCGCGCATGGCGGTGCTCAGCGGGGACGACGCGCTGACGCTCGCGATGGTCGCCGTGGGCGCGCGCGGCGTGATCAGCGTCACCTCCAACGTGGTGCCCGCCGAAGTGAGCCGCGCGACGCGCCTGGCGATCGAAGGGCGCGGGGACGGTGCGTCTCCGGCTCCGCCGGAGCGTGGTCGGAACTCGGACGAGGCTTTGCGCGCGCACCTCGCGCTGCTCCCTCTCCACGAAGCGATGTTCGTCGAGCCCAACCCGGCGCCGGCGAAGGCCGCGCTCGCGCTGCGCGGGGCGATCCGCGACGTGGTGCGGTCGCCGCTGGTGACCTGCACCGAGGCGACGCGCAAGATCATCGCCGCAGCGCTCGACGCCAGCTCGAAAGGCAAGGCTTGATGCGCCTCGCCGTGGTGGGCGCGAGCGGCAGGATGGGCCGCGCAGTCGTTCGCCTGGCGCACGCCGACGGACTGGCGGTCGTGTGCGCCGTCGGCGCCACCGACGTGGGCCGCGACGCCGGCGAGCTCGCGGGGATCGGCGCCATCGGGACATGCGTCGTCGACGGCCTGGCCGCCATCGAGCACGCGCGCGCCGATGTCGTCGTCGACTTCTCCGCGCCGGGCGCGACCCGCGCGCTCGCGCCCATCGCCGCGGCTGCCGGGACCGCGATCGTGTCCGGCACCACCGGCCTGGACGAGGGCGCGCGAGAGGCTCTGGACCGCGCCGCGCTGCGCGTCGCCGTCCTCTGGGAGCCCAACACCAGCCTGGGGATTCACGTCCTGACCCGCCTCGTGGCCCAGGCCGTGAGCGCTCTCGCGGACTTCGACATCGAGATCGTCGAGATGCATCACCGCGCGAAGGTCGACGCGCCGAGCGGCACGGCGTTGCGTCTGGCCGAGGCGGCGCAGAACGCGCGGACCTCGCCGACGCACCTCGTTCACGGGCGGCAAGGCGCTCGGGGCGCGCGAGGACGCGAGGAGATCGGCATCCACGCGCTGCGCGGCGGCGACGTCATCGGCGATCACGTCGTCTGCCTGGCGGGAGGCGGGGAGCGCCTCGAGCTCGCGCATCGCGCGACGAGTCGCGACGTGTTCGCGCACGGAGCGCTCCGGGCCGCGCGTTGGATCGCCGGGCGACCTCCGGGTCGCTACTCGCTCGGGGACGTGGTGGCGCCGCCCGCGCGGTGAGCCCGCCGTCAGAAGTCGAAGCGGACCTGGAGCGAGCCGGCGCGGGGTCCGAACGACGGGAGCAGACGAACGGCGGTCGCCGTGCTCGCCGGCGAGCGCGACGGCGCGGCCCCGGTCGTCTCCGAGGATCCGTGATCGGTCGCGACGAGGACGATGCCCGTCCCGACGAGCACGGCGCCGGCGCCCGCGAAGATCCAGCCGCGCGTGGACACCGACTTGGCGTCGTTGCTCTTGTTGCAGGCGTCCTGCGCCGCCGACGCAGGGTCGTTGCACACGTCGGTGACGGTCCGGGGGACCTGGCTGCGATCGGTCGAGCTCGTGTTGCTGTCGC
>CALKVG010000273.1 GCA_937998045.1 uncultured Myxococcales bacterium | reverse complement strand
GACCGTGGTCCTTCGAGCCGGCGAGAAGGAACGTGTCCTCGCCGTCCGGTTCGGCCCCGAACCTGCGCAGGCGCAGGCGCCGCAGCCATCCCCGCCCCTCGCCCCCGCCGCGCGGCCGTCGAGCGCCTTCTACGCAGTGGGGGCGCTGGGCCTCGCCGCGCTCGCAGCGGGCGCCGCTCTCGACGTCTCGGGCTACGTGTTTCTGCAGCAATGCGACGGCGAGGCATCGTGCAGCGGTTCGCACGAGCGCGCGGAAGTGCAATGGCGCTTGGTCACCGGCGACCTGCTCCTCGCGGTCGGCATCGCCTCGGGTGTGGCCGCGTGGCTGCTGCGCCCGCGCGATACGCGCGCTCCGGGGGCGCCCGGGGCGGCGTCGGTCGGGGTCGACACGACCCCTCACGGCGCGTCGCTGCGCGTGGCCCTGACGTTCTGAACGCCGGGGGCCGCTTCTCGCGCTACACCCCGACGAGGCGCATCTGTCGCCTCGCGGTGGGCGTGAACGGGATCGCGTAGCGCCCAGAAAAGCACGCGTGGCAGAAGGCGTCTTCCCCGCCGACGGCCGCGAGCATCCCCTCGATCGAGAGATACCCCAGCGAGTCGGCCGTCACGTAGCGGGCGATCTCCTCCACGGAGTGGCTCGACGCGATGAGCTCGCGGCGGGTCGGCGTGTCGATGCCGTAGTAGCAAGGCCACTGCGTCGGCGGACTCGAGATGCGCAGGTGGACCTCGCGCGCGCCGGCGTCGCGGACCATCTTGACAATCTTGCGCGACGTCGTGCCGCGGACGATCGAGTCGTCGATGACGACGACGCGCCTACCCCGCAGTACCGGCTCCACCGGGTTGAGCTTCAGGCGAACGCCGAAGTGGCGGATGCTCTGCTGCGGCTCGATGAAGGTGCGCCCGACGTAGTGCGAGCGGATGAGCCCCATCTCGAAGGGCAGCTTGCGTTCGGACGCGTAGCCGATCGCGGCGGGCACGCCGGAGTCGGGCACGGGGATGACGACGTCGGCGTCGATGGGGTGCTCGCGAGCGAGCGACCGGCCGAACGACTTGCGCACGTCGTAGACGCTCTTTCCGCCGAGCTTCGAGTCGGGTCGTGCGAAGTACACGTACTCGAAGACGCACATACGGGGCTCCGCCGGGGGCAGGGGGCGCATCGACCGGATGCCCGTCGCGTCGATGACGATCATCTCGCCCGGGTCGACGTCGCGTACGTACTCGGCGCCGATGAGGTCGAACGCGCACGGTTCGCTGGCGAGGACGTGGGCCTCCTTCTTTCCCGGCAGGAGGCCCAGGCAGAGCGGACGAATGCCCATCGGATCGCGCACGCCGATGACCGTGTCCTCCGTCATGAAGAGAAGGGAGTACGCGCCCTTCACGCGGGTGAGCGCGTCGGCGATTCGGTCCTCGGTGGCGACCTCCTTGCTGACCGCCACAAGGTGCACGAAGACCTCGGTGTCGCTGTCGCTCTGGAAGATCGAGCCGCGCGCTTCGAGCTCGGCGCGCAGATCCTCGGCGTTCGTGAGATTGCCGTTGTGGCAAACCGCGAGGGATCCGTGCGCGTAGTCGACGGCGATGGGCTGCGCATTCTTGATGTGCGACCCGCCCGCGGTGGAGTAGCGCACGTGGCCGATGCCGATGCGACCGGGCAGGCGCCCCAGCTGCTCCTGCGTGAAAGCGTCCTGAACCAGGCCCATGGCGCGGTGGGCGTACAGCTGTTCGCCGTCGCTCGTGACGATGCCGGCCGACTCCTGACCCCGGTGCTGCAGGGCATGCAGCCCGAGGTACGTCATGTTGGCGGCTTCGACGTGTCCGTAGACCCCGAACACGCCGCATTCGTCGTGAAAATGGTCGTCGTCATCGACGACGGGAACGAGCGGCAGGTGACGGCGCTGTGGCGATGGCATTACGCGACGCTGAAGGTAGCCGCGATGAGCCGTTTTGCCAGCGTCGATTGCTACAGCTGCTGCTTGTAGGTGGCGGTCACCGCGATCTTGTACTGCGCGTGCTGGTGATCCACGCCGTCGAGTTGGGTGAGCTGCATGGCGCCACGCACGGCCGCGGCGCAGGCGCGGAGGACTTTCCGGTCCCGCACCGAGCGCCCCGCGTGCGGGAGCATCACGTTGACTTTGCGATGGAGGAAGCTCACTTCGGCGACGTATTCGATCGTGCCCCCGCCGGCGCTCGGGGGAACGCAGGCGGCGGCCTGCTCGACCGCCACCGAGAGCGCCTTCTCGATGGGAGCGACGTGGTCGCACTGTTCGGGCGGGGTTACCCGCGGTCCCCGGTCGTGGCAGCCGAGGACGCGGGCGTCGGTCAGTGTCAGGGGAGATGCGCCGGCGTCCGGCGAAGGAGGCGGGGGCGGCGGCTCGATGGCGGCGGCGGTCGCCGAGGTCGACTCTTCGGCCGGCCGCTCGGCGAACGAGTGAGGGCGACGCCAGAGGTAAAGGCCCGTCGCCACGAGGACCAGACCGACGAGGAGGGCCGCGCCCAACCGCCAGCGCAAAGAGCCGCCATCGTGCGCGAACAGGTTGCCAGCGGCAGAGCGCCCCAGGACATGCGGATCGGACGGAGGCTGGGACGGCTCGCGACTGCCGCTCATCGGGGCGCGCGCAGGCTAGCGCGCGGGCACGCAACGAGAAAGGCCTACGAGCACACGCCTCATGTGTCGACCAGGGCGCGAACCCCTCCGGACGGCTCGTAGCGCGCGATGGTCGCCGCAAGCTCGAGCCCCTCCGGAAGCATCCCCTGCACCTGACCGACGACTTGCTCGACCAGGTTGCGCGCCTCCTGGGGCCCGGGGCCTACCATCGCCACACAGAAGCGCAGCGGCCCCGTTCGGCCCGCGGTTACGGCGATGAGCGAGAGGAGCAGCATGTCCGTGAGCTCGACGACGCGCGTCGCCGCCCGCCGCAGCGCGAGCATCTCGAGGATGGTGGGCCGATCGCTCACCAGGCGGTTCGGGCCGCGCAACTCGTAGCGGGCGATCGTCAACGGGGCTTCGACCCAGTCGGCGAAGCCGGCTTCTTCGTCCAGGGCGCGCAGGACCTGCTCGCGCGAGAGGAGGCCTGTCAGTCCGTCGCGCTTGGCGAGGTAGGCGCGGGCGCGCTTGTGGCTCGGCGTATCCTTGCCAAAGCTCACCAGCTTGAAGCGCAGCTCCCCGAGCTGAACCTCGCCGCCGTGCATCAGGTTCACGGTCTTGCGGCGCTCGTACGTATGGTCGACGTAGGTGCCGTTGGTCGACCCCATGTCCTCGACGATCCACGTCGCGTTCTGCCACTTGAGCTGCGCATGCTGCCCGCTGACCGTCGCCTCGGGAACGCACATCTCGTTGTCGGTCCGACGCCCGATGGTCACGACGGGCTTGTCGAGACCGACGAGCTCCCCGACGAACTCGGGCGAGTTGGTGGCGAACGTTGCGAGGAGCGACTGCGACCCGGGGACGAACGACTGGGCGGCGTTGCGGCCGGGCGGCGGCCCGGGGTCGAGCCGCTCGCGCGGCACCTGGATGGGGTTCGTCGTGAGGGTGACGGGGTTGAAGAAGCGCAGGTGGCGGGCCGGCAGGCGCTGCTGCGGGTCCTCCGAGAAGCCGCGGAACACCTGCTTGATCTCGTCGATCGACAGCCCGGCCGGGACGTCGAACATGATCTGCTGCCGCATCGTCTTGGCGCGCGGCTTGTAGCCCGGCTCCGGAACGCGGCAGGTCCACATCTCGAGCAACGTCAGTCCGAGCGCGTAGACGTCGTCCTCGGGGCTCGCGCCACCGGATCGAATGCGCTCCGGGCTCATGTAGTTGGGCGTGCCTCCGTCCGGGGGTGCGCCGGGGCGGCGGGCGGAGGCTCGGGCGCGCTCCTTCGCAAAGCCGAAGTCCAGGACAATCGCCTTGCCGAACGAGCCGTCCGGGTTGGTCGTGACCATGACGTTGCCCGGCTTGAGGTCACCGTGCACGAGCCCCTGCGCGTGGATCGCGGCGACCCCCGACGCGATGTCGTGCGCGATGCGGCGGAACTCATCGGCCGTGTACCCGCCCTGGGCTTTCTTGCGCCGGATGTGCGTGTGGAGTGTCTGGCCCGTGATGTACTCCATCACGAGGATGGGCCCGTACCCGCTCGGCGAGAGGTCGTGCACGCGGCACACGTTCGGGTGGCTGACGGAGCGGGCGAAATTCAGCTCCTGACGCAGCGCCTCGTCGTCGCCCGGCATGCGCGTCTCCTCGCGCACGATCTTGAGCGCCACGGCCTGCTGGGTGGTGCGGTCGTACGCGAGGAAGACCTCGCCCATCCCGCCCTTTCCGAGGCTCTGACGAATTTCGTACCGGTCGTTGACGACCGCGCCTGGCGTCAGCGGCGGCAGGCCGCTCCGGGACCCGTCGGTCATCCTCGCCTCGACACCGCCCTGTCCCCGGAAGTCATTCCATCACGGCTCCCGCCGCGCCCACGCAACTAGCATAAGGGAGGCGAACGACCATTTTGTCACGATTCCGACGGCCTGTTGGGAAACTGCATGACAGGGTGTCACACCGGCGCCTCCCACGTCCATGACCTCCTTTGCCTTTTCGGGCCTCTCCCCCCGAGCTCGCAGGAATTGCGGCTTGTCACAAAGGGGTACTTTCGCGCTTGAACCGGGGGCGCTAGCATTGCGCGGGTGACGCCGGCGCGCGTCCTTGGCGAGCTCGAAGCCATCGCGGCGAGGCTCGGCGTGACCGTGCGGGCGGAGCCTTTTGGTACGAAGCTGCTCCACGGGCGTGGCGGTCTGTGCTGGGTGCACGGGCAACCGCTGGTCGTGATGGACGCAGCGCTGGCCACGGTGGACCGGATCCCGCTCCTCGCCGCCGCGCTCGCCCAGTTCGAGCTCGACGAGCTGCAGGTCGCGCCCGCCGTGCGAGCGCTCATCGACGCAGCGCGCGAAGGGCAACGCGTCCTCGACGTAGGCCGGGCGGATTCCTCTCCTCCTTCCGCGGCGAAACCCGGGCTCGCGCGGACTCGTCCGAAAGCGACATAGCCTCACGTCAGGCGGGCGTACAGGCTTTCGAGCGCTTCGTCGAGCTTCTCGAGCTCCGGACCGCCGGCCTGCGCGAGGTCCGGACGTCCTCCCCCGGAGCCGCCGAGCATCTGCGCGATCCCCTTGATCAGATCGCCCGCCCGATAACGATCGGTCAGCCCCTTCGACACCGTCAGGACCAGCATCGCCTTGTCCTTGCCCGGCGCACCGACGAGGACGACGGCCTCACCGAGCCTGTCGCGCAGCTTCTCGGCAACCTCGCGCAGCGTTGCCGGATCGCCGACCGACACCTTCGCCGACAGCGCCTTGCCGCCGGGGATCTCGCGGGCGCCCTTGACCCAGTCCTCGATTCCACCGCCGCCAGAGCCGCCGCCGCCCATCGCGAGCTGCCGCTTCAGGTCGGCGACCTGCTTTTCGAGCTGCTTCTTGTCCGCGACAAGGCGTTCGAGCTGCGCCGGCAAGCGGTCGAACCCCGTCCCGATCGCGCGCGCGGCCTCCGCGCCGACCTGCTCGATCTGCTGGACGTACTGGAGCGAGTTCATCCCGGTCGCCGCCTCGATGCGGCGCACCCCCGCGGCGAGTCCCTGCTCGCTCTTGATCTTGAACAGGCCGATCTCGCCGAGGGATCGCGCGTGCGTCCCGCCGCACAGCTCGACGGAGTCTTTCGTCATCGTGAGCATCCGGACGACGTCGCCGTACTTCTCCTCGAAGATCGCGACGGCGCCACGCTTTCGCGCCTCGTCGATGGGGAGCACCTCGGTGACGACCGGTGCGTCGCCGAGCACCTTGTCGTTGACCAGATCCTCGATTCGCACGATCTCGTCGCGCGTGAGGGCCTTGCCGTGCGCGAAGTCGAAGCGGAGGCGGTCCGGCCCGACGAGCGACCCCTTCTGCGTGGCCTGCTCGCCGAGGACCGTCCGCAGCGCCCAGTGCAGGAGGTGCGTGGCCGAGTGGTTGCGCCGCGTCGCGGTACGAAGACCGTGGTCGACGAGCAGGTGCACGGTGTCGCCCACGGCGACGCCGCCCTTGGTGATCTTGCCGTGGTGCGCGAAGACCCCGGGCACGGGCTTCTGCGTGTCGCTGACCTCGAAGCGCATCGGCTCCGCGCCGCGCCGCTCGATGGCGCCCTTGTCGCCGACCTGCCCGCCGGCCTCCCCGTAGAAGGGCGTGAGATCGGTTACGATCACGGCCTCTTCGCCCTGCATCGCGCGAATGACAAGCTGCCCGTCCTTGACGATGGCGACGACCTTCCCCTCCCCCTCCTCGCGCTCGTAGCCGACGAATTTCACCCCGGCTGCGGACTTCTTCTGGAGGGCATCGGCCACTTCGCGCCAGACGTGCTCGATCGCCTCCTCGCCGAGCTTCGATCCTTCGCTGCGCGAGCGCTGCTCGTCGAGGGCCCGACCGTAGGCCGCCTCGTCGACGGTGAGGCCACGCTCCTGCGCGATGACCTGAGTGAGGTCGAGCGGGAAACCGTAGGTATCGTACAGCTTGAACGCGGTCTCGCCTCGGATGACGCTCCCGCCCGCGCGGCGGACACCTTCGATCTCGTCCTCGAGAATCTTCAGCCCGCGTTCGATCGTCTCGCGGAAGCGGACTTCCTCCTGGCGGGCGACGTTCGCGATCAGGTCGCGGCGCGCAACGAGCTCGGGGTAAACGTCACCCATCAGGCGAGTCACGTCGAGCGCGACTTCGTGGAGGAAGGGCTCGCGGATGCCGAGGCGGTGGCCGTGGCGGATCGCCCGCCGCATGACCCGCCGCAGGACGTACTCCCTGCCGGCGCGGTCGGGGAACACGCCCTCCGCGATGAGAAACGCGGTGGTGCGCGCGTGGTCGGCGATGACGCGCATCGAGACGTCGTCGTCCCCTCGGGACCCGTGGTAGCGCTTGCCGCTGATCTCGCTGGCCTTCGCGACGAAGGCGCGCAGGAGGTCGGTCTCGTAGTTGCTCGTCACGCCTTGGAGGACGCTCGTGACGCGCTCGAGGCCCATGCCCGTGTCGACGCACGGCTTGGGCAGGGGGGCGAGATGCGCCCGGCCCGAGCCATCGATCGACCGCTCGAACTGCATGAAGACGAGGTTCCACACCTCCATCCAGCCCATGCCGTCGGCCGACGGCTCCTCGCCGAAGGAGGCGTACGGGACGCCGTTCGGCGCGGCGCCGTTGAACCAATGAATCTCGGTGCACGGACCGCACGGGCCCGTCTCCCCCATCTGCCAGAAGTTGTCTCCCGGGATGCCCGGGACGCCGAGGATGCGCTCGTCAGGAAAGCCGGTGACCTTGCGCCAGAGGGCGCGCGCCTCGTCGTCGGCGGGCACCCCGTCGGCGCCGCCGAAGACGGTGATGATCAGCCGCTCGCGCGGCAACCCGTAGACGCCGGTGAGCAGCTCCCACGCGTAGGCGATGGCCTCCTCCTTGAAATAGTCGCCGAAAGAGAAGTTGCCGAGCATCTCGAAGAACGTGTGATGGCGCGCCGTCACGCCGACGTTCTCGAGGTCGTTGTGCTTGCCGCTGATGCGGATGCACTTCTGGCTTGAGCTCGCGCGCTTGAAGGGCCGGACGTCCTTGCCGACGAAGACGTCCTTGAACTGCACCATCCCGGCGTTCGTGAACATGAGCGTCGGGTCGTTCTGGGGTACGAGCGGGGAGCTCGCGACGACCTCGTGCCCCTTGCCGCGGAAATAGTCGAGGAAGGCGCTGCGGACTTCGGCTGCCGAACGAACCGTCATGGCAGCCGTGCTCTTAGCATGGCGTAACGGCTCAGAGCGGCGGGGCCTCGCTCGACGGGCGGGGGGCGTTGTAAGGGTTGTTCGGGTCGTCTTCGCTCACGGCGGGAGGAGGCGCCGCGGATGGGGGCGCTGCGCTGGCGGAGGCCGGCGCCAAAGGAGCGGGTGGAGCCCCGTGCGACGCGCTCGAGGAGGGCGCCGAGGCGCTGCCCCGTGGCGCCGGCGCCGAAGCGCTAGCCAAAGGCCACGTGTGGTG
>CALKVG010000272.1 GCA_937998045.1 uncultured Myxococcales bacterium | reverse complement strand
CTCGGAGATGTGTATAAGAGACAGCCGCAAAGGCGTCTTCGCCGGCGGCCGGGCGCGCCTGCGTCGCTCGCGCATCCGCCAGGGCGCTGGCCAGCGCGTTGACCGACTCGCTCTCGCCGGGGTCGAGGTCGCGCTCCTCGGGCGATCGCTCGTGCCAGCCGCGGTCCTTTCGCGCCAGGTCGAGCCGGCGTCCTCCGGTAGCCAGTGCCTCGAGGCGGAGCTCTTCGATCTCGTCGGCACGCGCGAAGAGCGGAGACATATCCACCAGCGCGCCGGGGACGGACTGGAGCGCCAGCGCGAGGGGGTTCGGAGCGCATGCCGAGATTCGCGGCGACCCGTCCCGCACGACGACGACACCCTCCGACTCGGTCGGACACTTCCCGCCGATGCGCAACGCGATGGGCGCCCGCTCGCCCGAACGCGGCACGAGAGACACCTTCCACGAAGGCCCAGTCATCGCCGCGTCTGCCTGCCCGTCGTCGATGAACGATTCGGCGCGGGTGTCGCCCATCGCGGCGAACAGCTGGTCAACCGCCGCGCGCGACGCGCGCAGACCGGGCCCCACGACGCGAAACGTCGCGCCACGACGCTCGATCGAGAAGCCCGCGGCGGAGCCTCCCGTCGTCGCCACGTCGACGCGTGCCGTATCGCTGGCTCCGTACGGGAACAGCACGCGGTCGCGATAGGCGTCGAATCCGCGCAGCAGCTGAACCTTGAGCGAGCGCCCGATCACGAAAGGGTTCTCGCCATCGAGGCGCATGTACGCGGCACCCTCTGGTCGGGTCGCGTCGTCGCCGAGCTCGAAGCGATACTCGATCGAGCCGACCGTGACGCACCCGACGATGCGCGGCTGGGCCAGCCCGGCCGCGTCGTCCTCTGCGACTTCGCGCACGCGTCTTGCGAGCTCGAGCTCTCGCAAGAGCGTGTCCACCTCGGCGGGGTCGGCGCGTTCTCTCCGCGGCGAAGTGATGAGCCACCCCGAGGCGCCCGCCGAGCCGCCGTCCCGATCGCGCTCGAGCACGAGCGATTGCCCGGCCTGATCGAGCTCGATCCGCGCGACCCGATCGACGCGGAAGCTCGGGAACGCTTCGCCCCGCCGGGCCGCGCGGTCGGCGTCCGAGATCGCTCTGCGGTCGATCGTGTATGCATACGCGGCAGCGCCCGCGGCCAGGACGACGAGCGATACCGGCGTGACGGCATCTCGCGCTCTCACCGGCCACGGTCTCCAGTTCGTGCCGGCGACTCGTAGGGCTTGTCCTCCGAGGAGCGGCGCCAGGCCCATACCGCGATCCCGAGCAGAACGGCCGCGAGGGGCATGAAAAGAAGGACGTAGCGGCGCACCTCGGCGCGCCCTTCTTCGGAGACACGAACGCCGGCGGGGACCTCGGGCTTGTCGGGCACGTCCACGACGCCGGGCCGGGCGGACAACCACGAAAGGGCGCTGTCGACGAGAAAGGCGGTGCCATGCAGCGGCCTCGGTTGGCGCCAGTTGTCCTCGAGCAGCGCGAAGCGGCTGCCGACGACGACGACGCGCGGACCGTGAGGCGCGCTGTGCGCAGGCGGAGAACGCTCGCTGGCCATCGCGAGGACGAACGGACCGTGGGGGTCGCCGGGATCGCGCGGCGGGGCGTCGGTCCACGCGCTCGCGCCGACGATGTTGCGCTTCGCGAACGCGCCCTCGGTCGAGACGAGGAGCTCCGCCGCCCAGGGGGCGTCCGGGTTCGCGGCATGGTGCATCGACCGCGAGAAGAAGACGGCGACCCGGGGCGGCCGCACGTCGGGGCCGCCGGGAACGAGCGAAGCGGTCACGGCGTGCGGCTGCGGTGTGGCAAAGAAGCCCTCGCCATGGGTGTCGGGAATCGAGACCGCTGGGTCGAGGTCGTGCACGAGCTGGTCGTCGAGCGCGATGCCGAAAGGCGAGAGGGCGTCGTCCAGGCCCGCCGGCGCCATCCCGGAGTCGGTCTTCCCGTCGACCGGCCCCACCGCGGCCAGCATGCTACCCCCCTCGAGCAACCACGTGCGCAGCCGGTTGGCCTCGACGGGCGCGAATGGCGCGTGCATCCCGGCGATGACGACGACCGAGCAGCCCTTGAAGGGCTCGTGGGCGTCGGGCGCGCCGGGGTCGATGCTGGTGAGCTGGTAGTTGTTCTTCTCGAGAAGATCGCGTACGGCACCGAGGGCTTCCCTCTCGTCGCGCGCCGGCTCGAGCGCGAGCTCGCCGTGCCCCACCGTGAAGCAGAGCTTCGCCTTCTCGGCGCCCTGAATGCTGCGAATCGCCTGCGTGAGCGCGCGCTCCTCGCGCGGCTTCACCCGCACATCGTCCGAGCTGTCGAGCATATCGCTCGGCGTCAGAAACCAGTGCTTGTCGCCGGAAGCGACGATCACGATAGCGTCGGTTGCGACGCGCCCGTCCTCCGTCCGCCCCGCCTCGAGCCCGAATCGCCCCTGCAGATCGACGAGCTGCACCGCGTCGCGATCCGGGTCGATCCAGTGGACGGTGAGACGGGACGACTCGGCCACGTAGGATGCGAGCATCTGGCGTAGGCTCTGCTCGAATGGGTCCCCCGGGCCGGCGATCGCCCAGACGTCGACCGGCTGCTCTAGCGTGTGAAGAGTCTCGACGGTTGCCGGGCTCAGCGACCACCGCTTGCCCTGGGTCCAGTCCCAGCGCTTGAAGTGGCGCGCCCCGAGTACGTTGACGATCGCAGCCAGCACGACCGCCGCGACGATGCCGGTTACCTGAAGCGCCTGATCGGCTCGCTTCATCCCCATCTCCAGGCGTCGACCGCGCGCGTCGCGACGAAGAGTGGGAGGACGATGAGCGTCCCGTAAAAGACGAGGTGCCGCGAGTCGACGATTCCGCTCGCGAAGTCGTTCATATGCCCCCAGACCGAGACGTGCGCGCAGACGTCGTGCATCGTTGTGCCCTCGCGCGTGACGAACTCGCCGACTCCCAGGATGAAGAGCACGAGGAGCACGAGCGCCGTCCAGACCATCGCGAGAAACTGCGAGCGGGTCAGGGCGCTGGCGCATAGCCCGAGCGACAGGTACGCAGCGCCGACCAGCAAGACCCCCGCGTACGCGCTCGCTGCCGTGTGCCAATCGAGATCGCCAGTCCGCCCCAGGATGACCAGGTAAAGCACGGTCGGTAGCCACATCGCGACGTATGCAACGAGCGCCGCGGCGTACTTGGCGAGTACGACAGCGGCGTTCGCGACCGGCGCTGTCATGAGCGACTCGATGGTTCCGCTTCTGCGCTCCTCGGCGAAAACACGCATGGTCGTTGGGGGCACGAGCACAAAGAGAACCAAGTAGAGGAGGACGGTGTTCCCGAAGAACGCGCTGAGAGGCGTTTCGTCGCTTGCGACGTCGACGGCCGTCGCGAAATGATCGACGAGCAGGAAGAAGTGCATCCCCTGCACGACGAGGAACACGACGATGAGAACCCACGCCAGCGGGGTCACGAAGAATGCAAAGAGCTCCCGCTTGAAGATCGCCCAGAATCCGGTCATCCCCGGTCCGTGTCCCCTCCGCGCGAACCCGCGCGTGCGATCGTCCCTTCCTTTTCGCCCTCGTCCGCGGTCAACGCGGCGAACACCTCTTCCAGCGATCCCCCGGCCGGTCGCACTTCTCGCACTCCCACCCCGGCCGCCACCAGCGCGGCGACGCACCGCTCTGCCGTACCGCCACTGCTCTCGGCCCGCACGTTCTTCGCGAAGGTCGCTCGCACCCGCGTGAGCTCCCGTTCGCCGCTTGCCACGATGCGCGCCTCAGCGATGTCCTCAACGGCGCGCACCGCGCCGGTCGCCACTTGCGCGTCGCCGCGCACGACGAAGTCTACGGCCGTTGCGGTCTGCATGCCGCGAATGTCTTCCGTCCGCCCCTGCGCCACGAGCTTGCCGTGGTGAATCAGCAAGACCCGCGTGGCGCATGCCTCTACCTCACTCAGGATGTGCGTCGACAGCACGACCGTATGCTCGCGTCCGAGGTCCCGCACGAGCGCGCGCGCTTCGCGGATCTGGTTGGGATCGAGGCCCGCCGTAGGCTCGTCGAGGACGACGATAGGAGGGCGCGCGAGGATGGCATCGGCGAGACCCACCCGCTGCCGATATCCCTTCGAGAGATGGTCGACGCGCTTGTGCGCGACCTCGACGACGCCTGCCTTATGCATCGCGTCGTCCACGTATCCCGCTCGGGACGCGCGAGGTACGCGCTTCAGCTCGGCGCGGAAACGCAGGTACTCGACCACGCGCATCTCCGGGTAAAGGGGCGCGGACTCGGGCATGTAGCCGATGCACCTGCGGGCCTCGAACGAGTCGCTTACGACGTCATGCCCCGCGATGTCGACCGAGCCCTCGGTCGGGCCAAGAAACCCGGCCAGAATTCGCAATGTGGTGCTCTTGCCGGCGCCGTTCGGCCCGAGAAAGCCGACGACCTCGCCCTTGCCGACGGAGAACGACAGGTCGTCGACGGCAAGGCGCGCACCGTAGCGCTTCGTGAGGTGTACTGCCGTGATCAATGGGCTGCCTATTTACCTCGGGCTGCGGGAATCGCACGAGCGGACGCTGCGAGTTTTTGCCCGGTGCGCTCGCGCGGAAGAGGCACCTCCGATCGCTCGTCTCGGGCTATGGTGGTAACCTCGCGGCGACGCCCCCGCCGGGGGATTGAGCGACGGGCCGCCCCGGTCCCGAGCCCGCTATGGTCCGCCGAGCCCTCGTACTCGCTCCTCTCGTCACCCTCGCCTGCAGTCGGACAGGCGCGCCGAGCACCGCTTCTCCGGCCTCGGCTCCGGGGCTCGCTCCGCCGGCCATCGATGCCGCTCTTGCGCCGCCTCCGTCGGCGACTGCGTCCGTCTCGGCTTCTGCCGCCTCTGCGGCCGCTTCGGTCCGTGCTCCCGCTGCGGGCGCGCCGCAGCCTCTTATTCCCCCCGACATGCTCGCCGTCCCGGCCGGTCCCTTCACGATGGGAGCCGATGGCGGAGGAGAGGAGGACGAGCATCCGGCGCACACGGTCACGCTGCCTGCCTTCTACCTGGACAAGACGGAGGTGACGAACGGGCAATGGGGGGAGTGCGTCCGCGCGGGTGCCTGCCGGCCAAAGTCCGAGTCGGTTCGCGCCGAGCACCCCGACTTCAACGGTCCGGACCAGCCCGTCAGCGGCGTGTCGTGGGACGACGCGCGTGGTTATTGCGCGTGGCGAGGCAAGCGCCTCCCTCGCGAGGCCGAATTCGAGAAGGCCGTTCGCGACAGCGACGAGCGCCGTTTCCCCTGGGGCAACGAAGCCCCTACGCACGATCGGGCGGTCTTCTCGAGCGGCCACCCGGAAGACGTGGGCACACATCACGCGGGTGGCGGACCGTATGGCCACGACGACCTCGCCGGGAACGTCTGGGAGTGGATGCAGGACGAGTACGACCCCTACGCATACCGTCGACCGACGGCGTCGCAGGGAGTTCCCGCCAGCTGTCCCGAGATCCTGGCCGCACAGGACGAGCTCCGGCGCCAGGGCAAGCAAGGCTATACGGGTTCAAATCCCATCCCGACGGAGTGCGAACACGCGATTCGTGGCGGCGCCTACAACTATGACCCCCACGGCCTTCGCGCGACCAACCGCGTCCACCATCCTGGGCGGTTCCGGATACCGATGCTGGGCCTGCGGTGCGCAGCCGATGCCACTGCCGATGCCGGTGCTCGCTGATGCCGTTCACACTGGAACGCGCCGGAGCCCCCTCGAGCTGTCGAGCGCCAATCCTGCGGTAGCGAGGCAAGCCAGTCCGCCCATGTGGAGCCCCGATGTGCGCGAGCTCGCCTCGTCGCTCGCGGCGGAGGGGATCCGCGAGATGCGGACGCCACACGCCAGACGCCACGCTACCGCCGCGTTTCAGTCTGGCTCACGCGCCAAACGCGCCTTTATCATGACGGAATGCGCGAGTCTTGGTCATTGGGCGATCGGCCTGCCCCGTTGTGCGCGCGATGTTTTAGGAGTCGCGTCCTGGCTCGCGCGGGGGCGCGCGGGGGGTGAGTGGCCGTTTGTTGCTGGTGCACCTATTTCATCTCAAGTGCCATTGATTGCGCCGTAGCTTGCCTTCATAATGAAATGATCCTGCCCTGGCGCACGGAGCGACAGGAAGGAGGAGGAGCGACCCGATGTCGACGCGTGGTTGGGGCCGGTGGCTGTGTACGCTTGCGATCGCAGGAGCGACCGGTAGCGTGGCGGTGTCCTGCGGCGGCTCGGGGGGAAGCTCGACCACTACGGGGCCCAGCGATGCCTCGACGGGAGGCATGGACGATCGCTCCGTCGGAGTGATGCCCGACGGGTCCGGCTTTACCTTCGATGGTGGCGGCTGCAAGCCGAAGACCTGCCAGGACCTAGCCGCCGAATGCGGCATGCAGCCCGACGGCTGCAACGGGGTGCTCAACTGCGGCACGTGCAGCGTCGGTTTCTGCGGCGGCGGCGGCTCCAACAAGTGCGGAACGGGCACCAGCGACGGCGGTCCGTCGATGACCGATGCCGGGCCGCCGATGACGTGCGTGCCGAAGACAGCGTCCTGCCAGTCGCTCGGGTATACGTGCGGGTATACAGGCGACGGCTGCGGAGGCGTCATCGACTGCAACCAAGACGGTGGCGCATGCACGCCGCCCGAGTATTGCGGCGGCAAGGGGTTCAACCAGTGCGGCGGAAACACGGGCCTCGCGCCCGATGGCGGCGTGCCGTGCACGCCGAAGACGTGCCAGGACCTCGGGTACACCTGCGGCTACGGCAATGACGGCTGCGGCAATCTGCTCAACTGCAACCCCGACGGCGGCTCCTGTCCCGCCCCGCAGTTCTGCGGCGGTAACGGGTTCAACCAGTGCGGCGGAAACAGCGGCGCCGGACCCGACGGCGGGCCGCCGCCGTGTACGCCGCTCACGTGCGCCGATCTCGGGTTCACCTGCGGCCCCGCGGGTGACGGGTGCGGCAACATCCTCAATTGCTACCCGAACGACGGAGGCGCTTGCGCCGGCAACACGAGCTGCGGTGGCGGCGGCATCCCCGGCCAGTGCGGCACGTCGTGTACGGGCCTGTGCCAGCAGCAACCTAAGTGCGACGGCGGCGCCGTCACGACGATCACCGGCAAGGTCGTCGCCGGAACGTTGCCCATCTATGGGACCCCCGACCCCGTTCCGAACGTCCTCGTCTACGTCCCGAACGGACCCCTCCTGTCGTTCACGCAAGGCGCGCAGTGCAGCCAGTGCGGCGCCGACGTGAGCGGCAATCCGCTCGTCAGCACGACGACGGCTTTCGACGGCACCTTTACTCTCGCGAACGTGCCGGCGGGCAACAACATCCCGCTCGTCATTCAGCTGGGGCGTTGGCGGCGTGAGATTCGCGTGAACATCCCGGCGTGCGCGACCACCGCCGTGAGCGACGGCGTCGGTTCGACGACCATCCGGATGCCGCGCAACAAGACGGACGGTTACAACAATACCGCCGACATCCCGCTTACCGCCATCTCGACGGGCTCGGTCGACTTCCTCGAGTGCGTTTTGCTGAAGATGGGCGTAGACGCTGGAGAATTCACCTCGAACGCCAGCACCGGCCGTATCCACATCTATTCGTGCGCGGCTGACAATTCCAGCCGCAACAACGGCCCGGGCAACCCGGGCGCGTCGGCGCCCGGTGGCTCTCAGTGCGAGGAAGCGCTGATGGGCAACGGCGGCACGTATATGAACTACGACCAGATCTTGCTTCCCTGCTGGGGAGGCGAACGGCAAAAGTCGCCCTCCGAGCTCGGGAACCTGGTCACCTATGCGAACGGCGGCGGACGCTTCTTCGCCACGCACTTCAGCTACACCTGGCTCTACAACAACAACCCCTTCAACACGACCGGGGCGTGGGACGTAAACCACAACGGCAACATCAACGCGATGACCGGGAACGTCCGGTTGCCGGCGCCGTCTCCGGCCCCGAACAACCCCCAGGGGACGGTCTTCTCGGAGTGGCTCGGACTGGTCGGCGCGCTCTCGACTGCGAACCCGCCGCAGTTGAACATCAGCACGGCCCGGCATGACCTCGACTCCGTGGCGGGCAACTCCGTCGACTGGATCGACGGCACCGATCCCGGGGACGGCTCCGGGATGGTCCTCCATTATACGTTCGATACGCCGGTCTCCTCTCCGAGCCAGTGCGGGCACGTGATCTTCAGCGACTTCCATGTGAACGACGGCTCCACGAACGCCGGGGTTACATTCCCCGCCGAGTGCAGCACCCAGCCGCTCACTGCGCAGGAGAAGGTTCTCGAGTATCTCATCTGGAATCTCTCGTCGTGCGTGGGCGCGCCGCCGCCGCCCAAGTGCACTCCCATCACGTGCCAGCAGCAGAACATCACGTGCGGGCCTGCCAGCGACGGGTGCGGCGGTCTCATTCAGTCGTGCGGGATGTGCACGCCTCCGCAGACGTGCGGCGGCGGTGGGGTGCCTGGCCAGTGCGGCGCGCCGGACGGTGGAAGCTGCACACCCAAGACCTGCCAGCAGCAGAACATCAGCTGCGGTCCTGCGGGCGACGGGTGCGGCGGTCTCATTCAGTCGTGCGGGATGTGCACGCCTCCGCAGAC
>CALKVG010000271.1 GCA_937998045.1 uncultured Myxococcales bacterium | reverse complement strand
ATCCTCGACCGGCTGCGCGCGAGTCGTCCGGCGCTCGCGTCGATCTTCGATCGCGCGATTCCGCTCGAGGTCGGCGCGGCGCGCGTCGTCGTCGGCTTCGAAGCGGGCGCCGCGTTCCTTGGCGCGCGCGCGAGCGAGCCGGACTCCCTGGACGCGCTGACGCGCGAGGTTCGCGCGCACTTCGGCGCTCCTACCCACGTGGCGCTCGACCTTTCCGCGAAACCCACGGACGGCGCTCGCACGGTCGCGTCGGTCGAGGCGGAGAAGCGGGCGGCCGAGCTCGCGGCCGCGCGCGCTCGGATCGAGGATCACCCGGTCGTGCAGGAGGCCGTCCGCCTCTTCGGTGCGACGGTGCGCGACGTGAAGCTGCCGAACGGCGAGGCTTGAGCTAAAAAACCATCATGCAATTCCGCGGCGGGATGAACGAGCTGATGCGCCAGGCTGCGCGCATGCAGCGCAAGATCGACCAGGCGAAGACCGAACTGAAGGAGCGGGAACTTACCATCGAAGGCCTCGGCGGGAAGGTGAAGGTCGTGGTGACGCTCGGCCGCAGCGTGAAACACATCGAGATCGACGGCGAGACGCTCAAGTCGGAAGACATCGAGCTCGTGCTCGACGGCGTCTGCGCCGCCATCAACCAGGGCATCGAGCAGGCCGACAAGCAGATGGAGGCGGAGCTCGAGAAGGTCACCGGCGGGGTGAAGATCCCCGGGATGGTCTGAGGCGATTTACCGGGAGGGGCGTGGGCGGTGAGCCCGAAGGTCCGGCGACTCGTAAAACTGCTGTCACGCCTCCCGGGAGTCGGCGAGAAGACGGCGCAGCGCTACGTCCTGTGGTTGCTTACCGCGGATGAGGCGCTGCCGCGCGATCTGGGCGCAGAGCTGGCCACGCTTCGCGACAACCTGGGTCCGTGCGAGCGGTGCGGCAACGTGGCCGAGATCCGCGAGGGCCACGCGATGTGCGACGTGTGCGCGGACGGCAAGCGCGACGCGAAGGTGCTTTGCGTGGTGGCGCGGGTGCACGATCTGATGGCGATCGAGCGGGCCGGCGTCATGCGCGGACGGTACTTCGTGCTCGGGCGGCTGCTGTCGCCGCTCGAGGGGATCGGCCCGGAGGACCTGCCGATCGGGAGGCTGCTGGAGCGAATCCGCGCGGACGGGGTGGCGGAGGTGATCGTCGCCACGCCGCCCAGCGTGGACGGCGAGGCGACGGCGCTCCTCCTCAAGCGCGAGATGGGCTCGCTCGGTGTGGCGGTGACGCGCATCGCCAGCGGCGTCCCGCACGGGGGGGACCTCGAGTTCGCAGACCCGATCACGATGGGACGCGCGCTCGCCGGGCGGCAGCGGTTGTAGAATGCCCACGCCATGAAGGACGAGGTATCGACGAAGGGTGCACCGGCAGCGATCGGGCCGTACTCGCAGGCGGTGACGGCTGGGGGCCTCGTATTCCTGAGCGGGCAGATCGCGCTCGATCCTGCGACGGGCCAGATGGTGGAAGGCGACGTGGTCGCGCAGACCGAGCGGGTGATGAAGAACCTGGCGGCGGTGCTCGCGGCGGCGGGGTGCGGGTTCGCGGACGTCGTGCGGACGACGATCTATCTGGTCGATCTGGCGGACTTCGCGAAGGTGAACGACGTGTACGGGCGGTTCCTCGCGCCGCCGTTCCCGGCGCGCGCGACGGTGCAGGTGGCGGCGCTCCCGCGCGGCGGGCTCGTCGAGATCGACGCCGTTGCCGTGTGCTCTCGCCCGTAGGCCGGCCCTCAGGCCGGAAGCGGCAGGCCCAGCGCTGTGCGGAAGCGGGCGTGCAACGCGCGCGCGATCGGGCCCGGCACGCCGCTGCCAATCGCGCGGTCGTCCACGCGTACGACCGGCAAGAGCTCGCGGATGCTCGACGTGATGAACACTTCGTCGGCGCCGAGGACGTCCTGCACCGAGAGCTCGCGCTGCTCCACCGGGATGCCCAGGTCGGCCGCGGCCTCGAGCATGCGGGCCCGCGTGATCCCGGCGAGGATGCCCGCCTCCTCCGGCGGCGTCGCCACCCGACCGCCGTGCACGACGAACACGTTCGACGACGCTCCCTCGACGACGTGCCCGCGGGCGTCGACGACCAGCGCCTCCTGCGCGCCGCGCGCCTTCGCGTCGCGCACCGCCAGGAGGTTCGCGAGGTAATTGGTCACCTTCGCGCCGGCCGCCGGCGTCTCGTCGACGGCCCGTCGTGTGGTTACGAGGATCGCAGCGATTCCCTTCGCGTACGCGTCGGGCGGCGGCGGGGCGACGCGCTCGACGAGCACGACGCGGAGAGGGTGCGTCGCCGTGTCGGGGTCGAGCGACAAGGGGCCGGTCCCGCGGGTGACGACGATGCGCACGTACGACTCGTCGTTGCCCGACGCGGAGACCGCGCGCTCCACCTCGGCGCGCAGCGCCGCGTCGTCCACGGGCAGCGCGATGAAGACGCGCTCGGCGGACCGCCGCAAGCGCGCGATGTGCTCGTCGAGCGCGAACGGAGTCCCGCGGTAGGTGCGCAGGACTTCGAAGACGGCGTCGCCGTAGAGAAAGCCGCGGTCGAAGACGCTGACGGTGGCGTGCTCCGGCGGGACGATGGCGCCGTCGATCATGACGACGCGGCTCATGGGGGGGCGAGGCTCGCGTTGAGCGTCTCGAGCGCGCGTTCGACGTCGCGGAGCGCGTCGCGAGAGCCGAGCGGGTCCACCGGCGGGCCGAGGACGACGTCCACGCGGGTGAAGGGCCAGGCGATGGCGAAGCGGTCCCACGCGCGCCGGAGGACGATGCCCCGGCGCACGGCGCCGCCCATGGGCACGAGCACGCCTCCCGCGAGGCGCGCGGCGACGACCGCGCCGCCCTTGACGACGCCGCGCGGTCCTCGCGGTCCGTCGACAGCGAACGCGGCGTCCGCGCCCTCTCGCTTCATCGCGCGGACCAGCGCGACGAGGCCGCGCGCGCCTCCCTTCGAGCTCGAGCCGCGCACGACGCGCAGGCCCTGGACTGCGAGCGCCCGGGCCTGCATCGCGCCGTCGCGCGAGTGGCTCACAAGGACTACGGTCCTTCGACGGCGGCGCCAGGCGAGCAGCGGCCACTGGGTGCCGTGCCAGAAGGCGAGCACCCACGGACGATCGCGCACGCCCTCGAGCGAGGGGTCCACGACGACCGTCACGCGAAGAGTCGCCAGCCAGACTCTCGCGACGAAGCCGAGGAGGAGCCCGAGCAGGGCCCGGCTCAACCCTTCAGCTCCGTCAGCTTCACGCGCGCGCGGTCGAGCGCCGGGTCGTTCTCGATCGCGCGCTCGAACATCTGCACGGCCTTCGCCCGGTCGCCCTGCTTCGCGCTGATCTCTCCCAGGTAGTAGAATACCTCGCCCTTCGAGATGCCCGAGTTCGGATCCAGGCGCTGGAGCAGGAGCGCCCGGAACGTCTTCTGCGCCCGATCGAGATCGTTCGTCTCGAACGCCAGGACGCCGAGGTCGCGGAGCACGCCCACCGAGCCAGGGTCGATCTTGAACGCCATGTCGAGCTGCGCCAGGGCCACGTCCTTGTCCCCGAGCTGCGCGAGCGCGCGCGCGAGACGATGGTGGTAGAGCGCCAGCTCCTTCGTCCGCCGGTTGCCGAACGAGGCGATGACCTTCTCGAGCACCTGCGCCGCCTCGCGCCCGCGCTGCGCCGAGTTGTACGCCTCGCATAGCATGAGGAGTAGGTCGCGGTCGTGCGGCACGAGCTGCGCCGCCCGCTCGAGCACCGGAATGGCGTCGTCGGGGCGACCGCGCCTGGAGAGGTGGATCTCGGCGGCCATACGCAGCAGCTTCACTTGATCGGCGATGGCCGCAGGAACGGCGGGCGGCGGCGGCAACGAACCCGTCGGGGGGATGCTGCGCCCCGGGGCGATCGACGCGTTCCTCGGAGAGACGTCCGCGGGGGTGACCCTCGCGTCCGGGTTCGCGGCGGCGACCAGGTCCGCATCGCCGACGAGGAGATCCGCGAGCTCCGACCACTTCTCCGCCTTCTCCCACCGCATGCGCAACATCGCGCGCAGGCCGGCGTTCGCCGGTTCGAAGCTCAGGCCGCGCTGGAGAGCGTCCTCCACTCCCGGGGCGTCGCCCATCTTCTCGCGTGCCTCGGCCAGTCGCAGCGCCCATGCGACACCGGTCGAGTCGCTCGACAGGTCGACGAGCTTCGTGAGCGCCCCGGCGGCGCGCTCCCAGTCGGCGCGCTTCTCGCTCATGCGCGCGATCGCCTCGAGCGCGCCCCGGTTCGCGGCGTCGCGCTCGAGCACTTGCTCGTAGGTCTCCTGCGCGGCGGTGACGTCGTCGAGGCGCCGCTCCTGGACCTCCCCGAGGCGCACGAGCAGCCCCAGCTCCGACGCGACGTCGCCTCGCTCTCGAGAAGAATCGAGCTGCGCACGCAGCAGGTCCGCGAGCTCTGCGTCGCGGCCCGTCAGCTCGTACAGCTCCGAGAGCATCAGGACGGCCTGCGGATGGTTCGGCTCCTCGTCCAGGATGGCCCGCAGCGTCTCGATGGCGTCCTCCCCCGAGCGGAACCGCTCGTTCTGCAGCCGCGAGAGCTCGAGGCGCAGCGCGCTCCGCTGCTCCGCGGTGGTCGCGACGTCGACGAGGCGCATGAGCAGCCGCCCCAGATCGCGGTCACGCCCGGTCTCCTCGTAAAGCCGGCGCAGCGCAGCGGCCGCCTGCGCGTCGGTTGGCTCGGAGTCGAGGATCTCTTCGTAGAGCGACGTGGCGCGAGGGACGTCCCGCAGCCGATCGACGAGCACATGCGCCGCGTCGTGCTTCAACGTGAGCGACATCGGCCCGTCCGCTACGAGCTCCGCGCGCCGCAGGAGAAGCTTCACCACCTCGCCGTCGTCGCCCGCCGCCGCGCGGAGGTTCGTGAGCTCCTCCAGGGCCCAGAGATCGCCCTCGTCCTCGGCGACAAGATCCCGCAGCGTCGCCTCCGTGAGCTCCGGATCCCCGACCGGGCCCTCGGCGATCGTCTTGGCCTCGCGCAAGAGCGCGCGTTTCGTCGAGAGATCGATCTCGAGTCGCGCCCGCGTTCGCAGCGTGTGCACGAGCTCTCGCTCGCGACCGGGGGCGCGTCGAATGGCCTCGAGCGCCCGGAGGACGTCGAGGTTCTCCGGATCGATCGCCAGCGCCTTCGCGTAGGCTTCCTCCGCACGCCGCGGGTCTTGCAGTCGGATGCTCCGCCAGATCGCGAGACGGACCCACAGCTCCGTGCGCGTCGCCGCCGGCAGGTCGTGCACCTGCTCGAGCGCCTCGCCCAGGACGTCGGCGGCGGCGGCCCACTCCTCGTTGGTCCCCGCCAGTCGCTCGAGCTCGCGCAAGGCGTCTTCGTCCGCGGGGTCGTCCGCGATCGCCGCCTCGACCGCGCGCTGCGCCCGCTTCCGATCGCCGACCCTCTCCTCGTAAACCTGGGCCAGATCGAGGCGCGCGCGCGTGCGCTCGGTGGTCGAGTGCGACCGCGTCACGCGGCGCTCGTAGAGACGGGCGAGGTCCTCGCTCATCGCCAACGCGCGCAGCACGAACTCGAGCGCCTCGAAGGCGTCCTCGAAGAGCGCGTCGTCCTCCAGGAGCCGCTCCAGCGCTTGCCGGCTGGCCAGGTGGTCCGGTACGCGCTCGAGCGCCTGCCTGAGGGTCGCGAGCCCCTGCGAGCGCTCACCGAACTCGCCGATCTGCAGTGTCGCAAGGCGAAACATCAGGTCGGCCTGCATCGAGGCCGTCGCCTCCACGGCGATGCGGCGCTCGAGGATCTCGGCGAGGGCCCGGGTGTCTCCGAGCCGAACGTTCAGACGATCGAGCGCCCCGAGCACCCCGGGGTCGTCGCCCGTTCGCTCGGCGGCGGCGACGTACGCCTTCACCGCGCGAGATGGATCGTCGAGCCGCTCCTCGCCGACCCGCCCGAGGCGAACGAAGAGATCGGCCGCGACGTTCGCGTCGAAGATCGCGCCGGCGCGATCCTGCAGCGCGTCCGCGTACCGGCGCCAGCCATCCGGTCCCGCCCGCAGAGCGAGGCGCTCGATGTCCGTGTGGAGCGACGCGTCCTGCGGCTCCTCGGCGAGCGCGCGCAGCAGGGCCGCCTGCGCGCGGTCGATGTCGCCGAGCGACGTCTCGTACACCTCGGCCAGCGCTCGCAACGTTCGCGCGCGGTCGTCCGGTTCGGCCTGGGCTCGCAGCCGCAACTCGAGCACGGCCGCCAGCTCGGCGCTCCGCCCGGCTGCGCGCAGCACGGGTTCGAGCGCGTCGGCAGCGTCCCCCCGCAGCTCGTCGTTGGTCTCCCCGATGGCGCGGATCGCCGCCGCAGCCTCTTCGTCGAAGCCCGCGACGAGGACCTCGCGGTAGGCGTCGAGCGCCGCGGGCGCGTCCTGCAGCTCCACCGCTAAGAGGGCTGCGATCCGCTTGTTCAGCGTGCGTCGGACGCCCTCGTCGGTCGCCGCCCCGGCCTGCACCTTCAGATTGTCGAGGAGCTCCGGCCACAGCCGCTCCTGCGTATAGAGCGAGTCCAGCTTGCGCAGCACCTCGGCGTCGCCCGGGCGCACCGCGAGAGCCTGCGTCAGCGACTCGATGGCCTCGCGACGGTCGGAGAGGTCCGTCTCGTATCGATTCGCCGCGTCGACGAGCAGCTGGAACTTCAGGCCCTCGTCGTCCTCGCCGCATTGCTCGACGCGCCGGCGGTACAGGTCGACGAGGCGCGCGCCGTCGTTTTTCTGCTCGTAGAGCGCGATGAGGTTGTCCATCGTGAAGGGCGACGTAGGCTCGATCTCGAGCGCTCGCTCGTACGCTTCGATCGCGCCGTCGGGATCGTCGAGCATGTCGCGCTTGGCCTCGCCGACCCGACGCCACGTGCTCGCGCGCGTCTCGTCGTCCGGTACGAGCTCCGCTTTCCGCGTAAGCACGCGCACCAGCGTCGGCCAGTCGCTGAGGAGCGTGGCGAGCGAGTCCATCTCCTCGAGCGGCTGCAGCTCCGTCTCGTCCAGGGAGAAGAGGCGCTCCCACGCGTCCAGCGCCTTGCGCGGGTCGTCGCGCCTCTTGTCGTGCAGCTGCGCGAGCGCCGAAAGGAGCTCGCGCTTGGCGAAGCCGTCGACCTTCCTGATCGCCGCCTCGTACGCAGAGGCGAGCTCGTCCCAGCGGGCCGTGACGGCCGCGAGACGTTCGAGCTGCTCGCGAGCCTCGCCGTCCTCCGGATCGAGCGTCCACGCCTCGCGCACCGCTTCGAACGCTTTGCCCTGATTGCGTCCTCGCTCCTCCCAGAGCCTGGCGCTCTCGCGGAGGATCGAGACCTTCTCGCCCGCGTCGTTGGCGAGCGCGAGCCGCTCCTCGTTGACGGCGACGAGCCGGCGCCAGTCGTCGGCCGCCTCGTAGATCGGCCGCAGGATGTCGACGACGCGCGCCTTGTGGTCGGACTGAAGCAGACCCTCGAGGACCTCGATGGCCTCGGCCCGGGTTCCGCGCGTCCCGGGAGGGAGCAGCTCGACGACCGCCTGCAGTTCGTCGATCCCCGACTGCGGCTCGTCGAGCTGCGTCAAGAGCAGCCTCGCGAGCTCCATGCGGAAGCGCGCCTCGTCGTCCGGCAACGCGCTCTGCTCGGCCCGCCGCCGTGTGAGCTCGGCGAGGTCGCGCCAGCGCGCCATGCGTCGATACAGACGCGACAGCGCCTCGAGCGAGTGGAGGTCCGCGTCGTCCACCTCGAGGGCGGCGCGGTAGGTATCGACCGCCGCCGCGTCGTCGTGCAGCTCCGACTCTTCGAGCGCCGCGATCGTGTGCAGGATCTCGAGCCGCTCGCGGGGATCGTTCTTGTAATCGAGCGCATCCCGATAGAGCTGCACGCGATCGCGCGGCCGGCCTGCCCCGCGCAGCAGGCGGTCGATCGCCTGGAACGTGCCGTCGTCGGCCTCGGGGTCGAAGGCGTGCGCACGCCGATAGAACGTCAGCGCCCGCTCGATGTCGCGCTGCTGCTCGAAGAGCTCTCCGGTGCGCTTCGAGAGCCGCGCCGTCGAGGGCTCGTCGGCCGTGATCTTCTCGAGCTCGACGGCGAAGATCTCCGCCAGCCGAGCCTCCGCGTTCGCCACGCGCGCGAGGCGCTCCAGCTCGCCCCAGGTCTCTTCCTCGGTGGCATCTTCGGCGAGGAGCAGCGCCATCGTCTCCAGCGCGGCCCCGTAGTTCTCCTCCTGCTCCTCGTGCATCTTGGCCAGGCGGCGAAGCAGCTGGCGGCGTTCTTCGGGGTCCTGGCTCGCGCGGAGGCGGGCCTCGAGCGTCGCCATGACGCGCCGCCAGTCGAGGCGCGCCAGGTACACCGGCTCGAGCATCTCCGCGGCTCGCGCGCCATGCTCACGGTGGGACATGAGCGCCTCGAGCGAGGCCACGGTGTGCGGATGCTTCGGGTCGATCGCGAGGGCCGCTGCGTACTCGTCGAAGGCGCGGTCGATCTCGTTGGTGCGCTTCTCGAGGACGTCGCCGAGGGCGTGATGCAGCGCCGCCTTCCGCTCGTTCGAGACACCCGCTGCGCCGATCTGCCGCTCGTAGAGCGCCACGAGATCGTCCCATCGCTCCGCCCGGGTGTAGAGGCGCTCGAGCGCCGTGATCGCCTCCGGCTCCAGGCTCATGTCGAGGATCTGCTCGTACACGCCGATCGCAGCCCCGGCGTCCCCCAGCTTCTCGTCGCAGAGGCGCGCCTGCTTGAAGAGGAGCTCCCTGCGCTCCCCCTCCCCTTCCGCCGCCTCCGCGCGCCGCTTCAGAACGTCGAGCAGCGCCGCGTGATCTCCGGTCTCCTGGTACAGGCTCTCGAGCGCGATGAGCGCCCTCCGGTCGTCGGCCTGAAGCTCGAGCGCCCGCGCATAGTGCTCCTTCGCCAGCCCCAGATCGCCGAGCCGGCTGCGCGCGATGTCCGCGATCCGCAGCGTCACCTCGAGCTGCAGCGAGCCGTCCAAGATCTCGCCGACCACCGATCCGAGCAACGCGACCAGGTCCGCGTGCTTGCCCGTGATCTGCGCGAGACGCTCCGCGCGCTCGATCCACCTCGGCAGCTCCGGCTCGGCGACCGACTCGCGCAGACCGCGCGCCGCATACGCGAGCGCCAGCGACGGGTCGCCCAGCGGGCCTTCGGCGACCTGCGTCGCCTGAGCGATCGTCGCGAGCTTGTCCGAGACCGAGTCGGCGTACTCCGCCTCGATCTCGAGCACGCGCAGCAGCTTCTGGTGCAGCGCGTCCGCCTCGTACAGCGGGCGCAGGATGCTCGCGGCCTCGCGCCGGGCGTCCGCGTCGTCGAGGAGCCCCTCGAGCGCCGCGCGGCACCGGGCGTGCCCGGGATCGAGCAGGAGCGCCTGCCGATAGGCCTCGATGGCCGCCGCCACGTTGCCGAGCCTCTTCTGCCGGATGTCGCCCAGTCGCGCGAGGATGGCGATCTTGTCCGGGCCCGACTCCGCGAGCGCGAGGTCCGCTTCGAGCGTGTCGGCGAGGTCCTGCCAGCGATCCGCCAGCTCGTAGAGCGTCGCGAGCGCCGCGAGCGAACCGCGATCCGCCCCGAAGTCGTCGACCACCGTCCGGTACGCGGCGATCGCCTCGGTGACGTCGGTGAGCTTGTCCGCCAGCGTCGTCGAGATCCGGACGAGCAGCGACCGGCGCTGGGCCTTGTCCTCGGTGAGGCGTTCGCGCGCGCGCAGGACTTCGACCAGCTCGCGCCAGCTCTGCGTCCGCTCGTAGAGGCGGTCGAGCGCGGACAGCGCCTGGGCGTCGCCCGGATCGTCCTCGAGGCGGGCCCGCCACGCATCGATCGCGCCCGGCGGATCGTCGAGGACGGTCTCGCACAGCTCTCCCAGGCGACCCCGGAGCTCGCGCCGTGCCTCCGAGTCGTCTTCGAGGCGCACCTCCGCCCGCAGAATGTCGCACAGCCGGCGGTTGTCCCCCGAGGACGCGTAGATGCGCTCGAGCGCCCGGCACGCCGGGAGCGCGATCGCCGCGTCGTCCGGCGCGAGCTGCACCACTTGCCGGTACACCGCGTCGGCGCGCGACACGTCGCCGAGCTGGCTCTCGTAGAGGCGCGCGAGGTCCATCAGGATCTCCGCCCGCGGGACGGGCGCCGCCGCCGCGGCCGCGGTCGCCGTGAGCACTCCCGCCGCGCGTTCCTGGGCGTTCATCCGTCGAGCGATCTCGAGCATCCGCTGACGCGCGCGGGCGTCCTCGGGATCAAGCGGCAGAAGGCGGGCGAAGGCGTCGAGGGCCCCCGGGTCGTCGCGCAAGCGCTCGTCGCGCAGCTCGGCGACGCGGCGGAGGATGTCGCGACGCTCGTCCGTTGCCGACGCGAACTCGAGGTGAATCTCGAGCACGCGCACCAGGTCCGGGACCTCGTCGCGCTCGGCGTACACCGCCTCGAGGACGATCGCCGCGCGGGAGCGCAGCTCCGGGATGTCGAGGATCTTCTCCACGAGCGCCCGGGCCTCGCCGGCCGCCGGCCGCTCGCGCAGCACCTCCTCGAGGTAGGACAGCGCCCCGGCCGCGTCGCCGAGCCGGGCGAAGAGGAGCGTCCCCAGGCGCTGCTGCAGGTCGAGCCTCTCGTCGCCGCCGGCGCCCCGCAATCTCTGCTCGAGGAGCTGCGCCAGCCTGTCCCACCTTTGCTCGGCGCCGTAGAGTGAGTCGAGCGCGCGGATCGCCTGCTCGTGCACCGGATCGATTTCGAGGATGCGCTCGTAGTAGACGATGGCCTGCGGCCGGTTCCCGATGATCTCCTCGGCGACGAGCGCCACCTCCGCCAGCAGCTCCGCGCGGCGCGCCGGATCGCCCGTCGCGCCCTGCACGCGCTCGTAGAGGGCCGCGAGATCGTCCCACTGCTCGCGCGTCGTGAGGATCTGCTTCAGGCGCTGGAACGCCCGCTCGTTCGCCGGCTGCCGGGCGAGCATCCGCTCGAGATACGGGCGGGCCCGGTCGACGTCTCCGAGCTTCTCGTCGAACAGCGTCGCCGCACGCTCGGCGAGATCGAGCTCGACGTGCTCCGGGAGAGTCGCCGGACCGTCGGGCGGGAGCACCGCGACGATCGCATCGACGAAGGCCTGGGAGCGACCGGTCTTCAGCGAGAGGACGGCCAGCCGGTCCCAGAGCGTCAGCTCCTGGGGAAACTCGCTCGCCGCCCTCGCGATCGCGTCGAACGCTCCGCCGGCGTCGTCGAGCTTTCGCTCGAGCACCTCGGCCACGCGACCGTAGAGGGCCATGCGGTCGTCGCGCGACGCCGTCGTCGCGATGAGGACCTCGAGGACCTCCGCCTGCCGGCGGGCGGCGCCGGTTTCGTCGTAAGCACGTTCGAGGATGGCCGCCGCCCGCGCGCGCGTCTGCGGAACCTGTAGCAGCTGCTCGACCACCTGGATGGCACGCGCGTCGTTCGGCGCGAGAAGAAGCGCCCTCTCGCAGGCCTCGAGCGCCTCCGAGTGCCGATGGAGCGGCTCGACCAGCAAGCGCGCCAGCTCGATCTCACGGGCGGCGCGCTCCGCGCCCTCCCGCTGATCGCGGTCGAGCGCGATGACCTCGGCGGCGCCCTGCGCGTCTCCCTGCGCGCGCAGCAGGCGCGCGAGCGCGCGGAGGGCGGCGCCGTGGTGGGGGACGATCTGCAAGATGCGGCGGTAGAGGGTCACCGCGCGCTCGGGCGCGCCGAAGGCTTCCTCCTCGAACATCGCCAGCTCGGCCAGAAGATCGAGCTTGAGGGCGGTGTTGGCGCGCTCGATGCGAAGGTCGAACAGCCAGCGCAGGTCGTCGCGCCGGTCGGACTCGCGCAGGATCCGATCGAGCGTCTGAATGGCGTGCTCGTCGCCCTCGTCTTCCTCGACGAGCGCGCGGTACGTCGCCACCGCCTCGTCGACGCGCCCCATCTCGCGCGCGTAGACCTCCGCCAGCTTGGCGCGGAGCAGCCGCATCTCCTCGCGGCGGCCGTGCTCTCCGTTGTCTTTCTCCTTCTTCTTCTTTTTCTTGCCGGCCCGCGTGCCCTCGAGCGACGCCTCGAGGATCGCCAGGCGCGCGCCCACCGCGTCGACGAAGCCCTGCCACTGCCCCGCCGGTCGTGCGGCCCGCTCGAACGCGTCGAGCGCGCCCTCGCGTTCGGGCGCGAGCTCGTAGGCCTTGCGCGCCCACTCGAAGGCCGCGTCTCGCTCCTGCAGTTGGTGCCCGTACACGCGGACGAGCTTCCCCAGGAGCTCGAGCCTATCGTCGACGTCGCGCGCTTGGCCGAGCAGGATCTCGTACAGCGCCGGGAGCCGTCCCCACTTCTCGTCCTTCTCGTAGAGGGGGACCAGCGCAGACGCCGCGCGCGCGTCGTCGGGCTGGACGGACAGGACGCGCTCGTAGGCCCGGAAGGCGCGCTCCGGCGCGTCCAGCTTGCCGACGTAGATGTCGGCGCAACGGAAGCTCAAGTCGACCTTCAGACGCGGGTCGTTCGCCTTGTCGGCCGCCCCGGAGAGGACCTCGACCAGGCCCTCCCAGTCGTTGTTCTGGGCGTACAGCTCGGCCAGGCCGTCGTAGTCGCCGATGGCCAGGTGGCTGTCGCGGAGCACGCGGAGCCCCTTCGCGTGCCCGGGCTGGATCGCGAGCACCCTGCGCCACGCGCTCATCGCCTTCGGGTGGTCGTGCAACCTGTCCGAGTAGATGCCGCCGAGCTTCTGCAGGACGTTCAGCCGCGTGGCGTCGTCGCCGGCGATCGCGGTCCGCCGCTCCAGCGCCTCGGCCACGGTGGAGAAGTCCTTGTCGCGCTCCGCCTGCTTCTCGAGGAGGTCGAGCGCGACGGAGGAGCTCGGGTCCTCCTCGAGGACGCTGCGGTAGAGGGCGATCGCCTGCGCGCCCATGTCGAGGCGCTCCGCGGCGAGCTTCGCGGTCTCCATCCAGATCTCGCGTCGCGCGGGCCCGGGCTCCGCGACCTTCGCCTCCTGCACGAGGAGCTCGTAGAGCGGCTTGTAGGATCGCCGCTTGACGTAGAGCTCCTTCAGGCGGTCGATCGCCTCGCGGTCGCGCGGATCGACCGCACGCAGCTTCTCGTACGAGTCGACGGCGTTCTGCACGTTCGAGAACTGCTCGATCCAGCGGCGCGCGATCGCGCGCCAAAGCTCCGCCTTGACCGTCGGCTCGGGCTCGAGCTCCGCCTGGCGGGCCTGCATCGTGAGCAGATCGCGCCACCGCTGGAGCGCCTCGTAGACCCGCACGAGCTCGCGCACGCTCGAAAGGTCGCCGGGATCGAGCTGCACGATCTGCGTCAGCACGGTCACGAGGGCCGAGTCGCTCTTGACGTGGTTCCGGTAAATCTCCGCGATATCGCGCAGCACCGCGAGGCGGGCCGCTGCGTCGTCGGCGCCGAGGCGGTCGAGCTCCTGACGGAGCAAGTCCGTGAGCGCGTTCCAGCTCGCCGTCTGCCGGTAAAGGCGCTTGAGCGCGTCGCGCGCCTCCTTGTTGCGCGAGTCCTGCCGCAGCAGGTTGCGCCATTGCTCGATGGCCTTCTGCGCGTTCGCCCCTTCCTCGGCCAGCTTCGCGATCTCGCCCACGACCGCGGATCGCTCCGGTCCCTCGGGCATCGCGCGCTGCGCCTCGGTCAACACCGTCGCGAGCTTGGCGGCCTCGCCCCGCGCGGCGCAGTACTCGCGGAAGAACGCGAGCATCCCCGGGTGCGCCGGCTCCAGCTTGCGGACGCGGTCGAACCAGGGCTCGGCCGCCTCCGGCTTGGCGCGCATGCGCCAGTGCACCATCGCGACCTGAAGGACCGCCCCGAGCTCCTCTTTCCCGCGGAGCGCGCCGGTGGCGATCTGCCCTTCGTAGAGCGCGACCAGATGATCCCACATCTCGTGGGACATGAAATGTTCGGCCAGAAAGTTCGAGGCCTCCGGGTGGCCCGGTGCCAGATCGATGACCCGCTCGTAGCAGCCGGCGGCCCGGTCGGGCGCCTTCAGCTTCTTCGCGAAGACGCGCGCCAGCCGCACCCACCCGGCGACGCGCTCGTCCTTCTGAGGGGCCAGATCCGCGAAGCTCTCCAGCGTCTTCGTGAGCTCTTCGTACCGACCCTCCTCCCGGAGCACGCGCTCGAGGAGCATCTCGGCGCGACGGTTTCTCGCGTCCAGCTGCAACGCCTCGCGCAAGAGCGAGACGATCTTCTCGACGCGCGCGGCGTTCTGCTCGCGGCTGCCCCCGATGCGCCCGTAGCGGTACGTCACCTCGGCTGCGCTGACCAGGAGCGAGCTGCGGAAGGCCGGGTCGCCGGTCCCGTGCGCCTCCTCGACGTACCGATCGGCCAGGTCGCGCCACTTGGAGCGCTTGGCGTCGCTGCGCTCGATCGCCTCGGTGGCCTGCGTGTCCGAGGGGCGGACCGACAGGAGCCGCTCGTACGCGGCGCGGGCGCGTTCGTCGTCGAGCAGATCCTCGTCGAGCGTCCGTGCGAGCTCGGCCAGAAGGTCGGCCTCGCGGTCGGTTCCCCGCGCGACGTCTACCTCGACTTCGAGCAGCTTGGCGACGGCCTCGGCCTCGCGGCGGGCGTCGTGCGCTCGCCGCGCGGCCTCGAGGAGCTTGGCCAGTTCCTCGCGGGCCATGCCGTGGTCACTGGCGACCTCCTCCCGCAGCTGCTGCCAGGCCTGGCCGTTCTCCGGATCGTCCTGGAGCAGTCCGAGTGCGCTCTTGATGGTCTTCGCGCTCATCCCTCACCTGCGAGGCTCGAGGCGCAACACCTCGAACCACAAACCCCACCCGCGTCCCGATGCCTCACGACACCGAGGCGCCGACCTACGCCTCACGACCAAAAGCGACGGCAAAAGCAAACCGCGCGAAATCCTGCGAGGAAATCGCGTCCAAAGGCTTTGCCATGCTACGGAGCCGACCCCGCGATAGCAAGGGTTGGTGCAGGGCGGCGACTCGAGCCGGTCGCGACTCCGGATGACGAGGCGATGACGAGCCAGCTGACGCCCAAATGCGCGACGCGAGAGGCGCTTTTCGGCGGTTCGTGATACCCCAGGCTCCTCGAGATGGCGCGTGCGGGCGGCAAGTCTCTGGCCCTGTCCCTCCGGAACATCTACGAGACGCTCGACATCAGCGTCTCGACCGTCGTGGACGCCGTACACGGGCGCGTCACCAAGGACGTGTGCGACCGGCGCCTCGCGAAGTGGGCGCGGGCGGTCGTCCGCAACGCGCACATCGAGGTGAGCGTGAAGGGACGTGAGCACCTGAGTCGCGGACAGACCTACCTGGTGATGAGCAATCACCAGTCGCTCTATGACGTCCCGGTGCTCTTCGAGGTCGTCGGTCCCAACATCCGCATGATCACCAAGCGAGAGCTCTTCCGTGTTCCGATATTCGGCAATGCGCTCGCCGCGGGTGGGTTCATCTCGATCGACCGGAGCGATCGGCGCGAGGCCATTCGCAGCCTGGACCGCGCGCGCGATCTCCTGGCCAGCGGCACGCACGTCTGGATCGCGCCCGAAGGAACGCGGAGCCGCACCGGCAAGCTCCTCCCATTCAAGAAGGGAGCCTTCTATCTCGCGTTCGAGGCGCTCCTGCCCATCCTCCCCGTCACGCTCCGCGGGACGCGCGACGCCCTGCCCGCCGAGGGTGTTCGCTCGCGAGCGGGAGCGCACGTCGACGTGACCATCCACGCGAGCATCAACCCGGCTCCCTTCGTCGCGCGCGGAAAGCGCGGCCGGGACGACCTCATGGCGGAAGTACGGCGCGCCATGGAGAGCGGGCTGTGACGCCGGCGCGCCAAGCGATCGCCTCCCGCTGGCCCGCACCAAGCGCCGAAGGCGCGCCCGGATCGGGGCTGGCCATCCTGGTCAACGCCAACGCGAAACGCGGGGGCCGCCGCGTCGCCGTGCAGATCGCTCGTACGTTGCCCGGCGCGGGCGTGCGCCTCACCAAGGCGACGCAGGAGATCGACGCCTGGCTGCGGATGCTGCCGCCTCCCCGCGCCGTCCTCGCCGCCGGCGGCGACGGAACCGCGGTCGCGCTCCTCAACGCGCTCGCCCGCGTCACTCCGGACGGAGAGCGCCTTCCGACCGTGGGAGTTCTTCCGCTGGGCACGGGCAACGGGTGGGCCCACGCGCTGGGTGCTCCCAAGCTGCACATGTGCCTCGATCTCCTCGGCCGCACCTGGGGCCGGCTGCCGACCCGCCGCTGCAGCCTCGTCGAGGTCGAAGGCACCCTCGCGCACTTCGCGGGCTCCGGGTGGGACGCGATGATCCTCAACGACTACAAGCACCAGCTCGAGACCAGCCGCGTACCCTTGCGCCGCTTCTCGAAGAGCGTGTACGGCTACGTCTCCGCGGCGCTCTTGCGAACGGCTCCGAAGGTCGCCGCCTTCGGCAACCCACGCGTCGTCGTCGAGAACCTCGGCGCCGAGGCGTACTCCCTCGGCGAAGGCGGCGCGCTGCAGCCGATCGCCGGCGACCCGCGCGGGCGCGTTCTCTACGAGGGACCGGCCGGTGTCGCCTCCGTGGGGACGTGCCCCGAGTTCGGTTACCGCTTCCGAGCGTTCCCCTTCGCCGAGCGCATGCCCGGCTTCATCAACGTCCGCGTCTACAACCGCGGCGCGCTCGGCGCGGTCCAATCGATCCCGATGCTCTGGCGGGGAGCGCACCCGCTTCGTGGAATGCACGACTGGTTCGCCACGCACGTCCGCATGACCTTCTCACGGCCGGTCGCGCTGCAGATCGGGGGCGACGCCCACGGCATGCGGCAGTCGATCGAGTACCGGGCCGCCAGCCGCGGAGCGCAGCTGCTCGACTGGCGACGGCTCCTCTGCTTGAATTCAGAAGCGAGCGCCGACGACCGGTAGGACGAACGAAGGCGAGCTCGCGAGCGACGCCTGCACCGTCTTCGTGACGCCGTCAACGCTCCCGGTGGCCGGTGGCACCTCGCGCGCGGCGTCCGGGTCGGCCTGGTGGCTCGAGGCCACGAGGAGCGAGCCGCCGTAGATTCCGGCGACGACGCCCGCGATGATCATCGTCGAGCCGGCGAAGAGGAGGTCGGTCTTCGTGTTCTGCGTGGTCGACGTATCGCTGGCGCCGCCCTGCCCGGAGACCTGATTCTTCCCCGCCCCAATGACGTCGAGGACGATGCCGCCGATGGCGACCGCCCCGCCGGCGCCGAGCAGTATCCAGCCGGTCGTGTGCTTGCGGGTGTCCTTGGCGGGAGGCGGCGACGGCTCGACGGAGGAGGTCGCCGCGTCGTCGGCCAGCGCGGGCGACGAGAGAACTGTGAGCTGAGCGCCCGCAACGAGCGCTAGACCAAGGCCGAATTTGCGCATCGCGACTCCCTCCGACGGCACGGCCGCCCCGCGGCGTGCTTCCTACCCTGGGTTGGGCGCGCGGAGCATGCGGTAGGACGCGGCTGCGTCGCCATATCTTTCGTACCTTTGCTTGATCTGGAACCAGGCGCGCCCCGCGCAAACAGGTCATCCGTTGGTGCGCGGAACGCTCCCACGGTCGTTTTCCGCCGTAGTCGCCGCGTGCGCCGAGGGGCGCCAGCCGCGCCAGCCCCCCGCGATACCGTCACGCGGCGGTCGCGCTCGCGGCGCGGGTCTTCTCTCCGCGGCGCCGCGCGTAGAGCTGCTCGATCGTGCTGCCGTACGTCTCGAGGACCTTGCGCCGCTTCAGCTTCAGACTCGGCGTGAGCATGCCGTTGTCGGTCGTGAAATCCGACGCGATGAGCGCGAAATCCTGGATCGACTCGAAGCCCTTGAACGCCGCGCCGTACTTCTCGATCTCCCCCTTCACGAGCGAGATCACCCGATCGTCCTTGAGGAGCGCGTCGGCGTCGCTGGGCAGCGACTGGGCGAAAGTCTGCTGCTCCGCCCACGTCTTGATGGCTGGCACGTTCGCGACGACGAGCGCGACGTTGAACGGCTTGTTGTCGCCGTAGACCATCACGTTCGCGATGTAGGGGCTCAGCTTGAGCTGCTCCTCGAGCGGCGTGGGGACGACGTACTTGCCGTTCTCGAGCTTGTACTGCTCCTTGATGCGCCCGGTGATGTAGAGGAACCCGTGCGGGTCGACGTACCCCATGTCGCCGGTGCGGAAGCCGCCGTCCTTCGTGAAGACCGCCGCGGTCTCTTCGGGCCGCTTGAAGTACCCCTTCATCACGTTGTGGCCGTAGACGACGATCTCGCCCTCGAAGCGCGCCGGCTTGCCGCCGTCGGCGGGTTTGCGCTCCCCGGTCGCCGGGTCGATCTCGACGCGAACGCCCGGAATGGCCCGGCCCACGCTTCCAATCTTGCGGGCGCCCGGCACGTTCACCGTCGCGATGGGGCTCGTCTCGGTGAGGCCGTAGCCCTCGTAGACCATGATGCCCAGCGAGTCGATGAACTCCGCCACGTTCGGCGAGAGCGCCGCCCCGCCGCTGATCGCGTAGCGGAGGTGGCCACCGAAGCGCGCGCGCACCTTCTCGAAGACGATCTTGTCGACCGCCTCGAGGAGGGCGAGCTCGCGCAGGCGCAGCCGCTCGCCGCGGCGCTCCTTCGCCGTGATCGTCAGCGCAATCTTCACGAGCTCCTGCACCGGCCGCGGCTTGCTCGCCATCTGCTGCTGCACCGCCGTGTAGATGCGGTTGAAGATGCGCGGGACCGAGAAGAGGAGCGTGGGCTTCACCTCGACGAGCTCGTCGAGGATCTTGTCGACGCTCTCGCAGATCGCCATCGACGCTCCCAGGGAGAAGAGGCAATGGAGCTCACCGGTCTGCCCGAAGGAGTGCGCCCACGGCAAAAACGAGAGCGAACGATCCGTCCGCTCGAGGGGCACGATCTCGTGGATGGCGCTGACGTTCGACGCGAGGTTCGAGTGCGTGAGGACGACGCCCTTCGGGTTGCCCGTCGTGCCGCTCGTGTAGATGAGGGCGGCCGAGTCGTCCGGCGCGGGATGCAGCGAATCCATCGTGTGCCCCGAGGCGAGGATCGCCGCGTACGTGGTGATGCGACCGTCGCCGTTCGTCGTCCCGTCGAGGAGGACGACGTTCTTCAGCGAAGGGACGCTGTCGAGCATCCCCTTGGCCTTGGCGAGGATCGTTTCGTTGGCGACGAGGAGGACCTTCGCGTCGCAGTCGCGGACGATGAACTCCCACTCCTTCGGGTTCTGCGCCTCGTACATCGGCACGAACGCCGCGCCCATGCTGTAACAGGCGTAGGCGGCCACCGCCCATTCGACGCGGTTGTTCGAGACGATGGCCACGCTGTCCCCGCGCGTCACGCCGATCGACGCCAGGCCGCCGCGAAAGCGTGTCACGAGCGAGCCGAACTCGCCGTACGTCGTCCACGTGCGGTACCCGTGTTTCTTCGTCCCGAAGAGGTCGCGCCCCCGGTAGGCGGAGGTGGAATGCTCCAGGATGTCGACGAGGGTCCGGAAGCGGGGCTCGAATTGCATCACCGGCGAGGGTACGGCCGGCAGAAACCCCGTACAAGGGAAGCTCACCCCGCCGAGACGCAAACGGGGCAACTGGTCGCGTGGCGCGTGGTGCGCGGCGCGCGCCGATGGCCCTGGCCGCGGCGCGCCCGCCGCGACCGCCACGACCGGCGTTTGGGGACGCGCGGCGGCCGCGCTATGCTCGCGCACCTTTCCGACCGGGTGAATCGTGCAGTTTCGCTACCTCGTCCGCACTTTCGGCTGCCAGATGAACGCGCACGACTCCGATCGCATGGAGGGCGTGCTCCGCGCCGCGGGAGGCGTGGCGGTCGCCGAGCCGGACGAGGCGGACCTCGTCGTCTTCAACACGTGCAGCGTGCGGGAGAAGGCCGAGCAGAAGCTCCGGAGCGAGGTCGGCAAGCTCGCGTCGCTCAAGCGCGCTCGGCCCGACCTCGTGGTCGCCGTCGCCGGCTGCGTGGCGCAGCAGGAGGGCGAGAAGCTGCTCGAGCGCGTCCGTCACATCGACCTCGTCCTCGGTCCCGACAACGTGGCCGAGCTGCCCGCGCTCCTCGTCGAGCAGATGGCCGGCGCGCCGCCCGTCGCGCGCACCGTCTTCGACGTCGCGGCGCCGCGCTTTTTCACGGCCGACCCCGAGCCGGGCCGCGCGCCGGTGGTCGCCTTCGTGACGACGATGAAGGGCTGCGACGAGCGCTGCAGCTTCTGCGTCGTCCCCTACACGCGCGGGCCCGAGCGCTACCGCCCCGCGCGCGAGGTCGTCGCAGAGGTCCGCCGCTTCGTCGACGCCGGCGCTCGCGAGGTGCTCCTCCTCGGGCAGACCGTCGACAGCTTCCGCGACCCTTCCCTCCCCCCGCCCGAGGGCGACGACCCCGACGAGACGCAGTTCCCGCACCTCTTGCGCCTCATCGCGCGCGAAGCGCCCGGCCTCGGGCGCCTGCGTTATACGAGCCCGCATCCGCGCCACGCCACCGCGTCCCTCGCGCGCGCCCACGCCGAGCTCGACGTCCTCGCGCGACACGTTCACCTGCCGGTCCAGTCGGGGAGCGACCGCGTCCTTCGTCGCATGATTCGCCGCTACACGCGCGCCGAGTTCGTCGCCCGCGCCGAGCGCCTGAAGGGCGCCCGCGCGGGGCTCACCCTCTCCACCGACATCATCGTCGGCTTCCCCGGCGAGACCGAAGACGACTTCGCGCAGACGCTCTCGCTCGTGCGTGCTGCGGGCTTCGTATCCCTCTTCGGCTTCAAGTACTCGCCGCGGCCGTACACGCCTGCCCTGCGCCTGAAGGACGACGTGCCCGAGGAGGTGAAGAGCGAACGCCTCGCGCGTCTCTTCGAGGTCGCCGAAGAGCAGGGTGCGGCGCACCTCGCGTCGCTCGTCGGCACGCGGCAGCGCGTCCTCGTCGAGGGCGCGAGCAAGAGCGAACGCGGCGAGGGACCGCATCGCGAGCGTGCCCCGGGCGCGACCGCTCGGGTCCAGGGCCGCACCGAGCGCAACGAGATCGTGCACATCGAAGCTCCTGGCGCGGCGGCGCTCGTCGGCACCTTCGCGGACGTCGACATCGTGCGCGCGAACAAGCACTCGCTCGCCGGCGTCCCCTGCGAGCTGCCCTCCGGCTCCCCCGCCGCGCACCGCCCCGCGGCCGCGCGGCGATCCCTCCCCATCGCCCAGGCG
>CALKVG010000270.1 GCA_937998045.1 uncultured Myxococcales bacterium | reverse complement strand
AGGCTCCACCTTATCCGCCGACGTCTGTGGTCCGAAGAGTGGGGTCCACTTCATTTGGGGCCAGACGCACGCACTCAAGTCGTTGGACTTAATACTTACCGCGCGCGGGGCTCACTCGCGTCGGCGATCGATTGCGAGCGTGCCCCGCGGCCTTCCACGGCAGTCCGGAACGGCTAGCGCCGACCGCCGCCCAGGCGGTGGGAGTTCTGGACGGGGCACCCGGACGCGATTCGCCGGACGGACCCGGACATCCTTGCGTCTACTCGGCGTGCTTCGCGTCCTGCACGACAACAATAGAGACCCCCAGTTCCGCCGCGACCCGCTTCAACGAGCGACCGCTTTGGTCCTCGTGAGGTGCGCCCCGCGACGAGTCGTCGAAGACTACGAGGGCGAGCCGTCGCAAGGGTTCGCCTGACTTCCTGAACCTCTCCCACTCTGCGGCCAAGCGCCGGATTCTCGCAGCAAGCTCGTGGATAGTCAGCGGCATGTCATCGAACCAGATCGCCAGGTCCACGGCCTGACCGGCGGCGGCGTCGAGGTGCTGCCTCTCTGCTCTCGCCAGCGGATCGCCGTTCTCTTTCGTGACGGTCGACATGGCGAGAAGTACCAGGGTCGCGAGCACCTCGGCTGGCATCGTCGAGAAGATGAGCACCCCATTGCCAGCGCGAGAGACGTCGAGGGCAGCGCGCAACGAAGGTACGAGCTTCTGACCCTCCCTGACCTCACCCACTCTCTCAGCCGACACTGCTGCCACGGAGCGAGCGTCAGCGCCGCGTGTCGGGGTGACGCCGAAGAGGTTTCGAAGCACCGCCGATAAGGGAACCATCTGAACCGTATGCTTACCGGAAGCGAAACGGCATGTACGTGGGGCCCGATATCCCGCGGCAGCCGGGGATGAAGCGACTCCCTCGACCCTCGTATCCGTGCCGGTAACGATTGTCTGGATCGCCGATCCAACGTGCATCGGCTTCGTCGCGGTCTTGGTACTGCTCGGAGATTCCGATTGTCGGCAAACGCGGGGGTTGACTCTCGGTGTCCAGCCCCCGCCAGCAGGCCAAGGCGAGGGCGATCACGAGGTCATCATGCCCGGAGCCCTCCGCCGCGTAGCTATCGCGCCCGGCCGCTGACACGCTGGCGCGAAAGCTGAGGAGCTCGTCCACGAGCGCCTCACGGTCGCGGACGTCGCGTCCGATCTTCAGTCTGTGTTCTTGGAGAAGCACCTCGACGGCGGTCACGAGGTCGCGCTTCGGCACCCGGTACCGCGAACCCTCCTGAACGGCGCTCTCGCCTGCGGTCAAGGTGATGGCGAGCGGATAGATCCGTGCCGCCTCGAACAGGTCAACGACCGGTCGACCTACCCCCGTTGCGTCGACGAGCAGACACCTCTCGCCCACGAGCACATCGAGGATGCTCCTGACACGCTCGACAACGGCAGGGTACGGCGTTCCGGGCCGAAGCCGCTCGCCATGTCTGACGTGGTAGTGCCGTTCCGGCAGGGGCGGAGGGGGCGGAGGAGGCGGAGCGGACCGACGCGGCGGTTCGAGCAAGTACGCCCCCCGGCGCCGAGGGAAAGAGGGCGGAGGGGGGACCGGAGGAAAGTACTCGACCCGTTCCATGACCACGACAGCGGTGCGGTCGCGCGCTTGTCCGAGGTCCAGTCCAACGAAAAACTCACCCATGGGTCGACTCCACGAAGAGCGGAGCAACGTCGGCCGAAACGGCCGCCATCACGTCTTCGTACCGAAAGAGCGCGTCCTCCCCTTCGACAAATATGCCTTCGTATTCTTGACGGAAGCGCCAGTCGCCGAGGCTGCGGCGTTCCTCCTCGAGAAACTCCGGCGTGATGCGCGGCACCTCGCGAGCGGTGATCCGTTAGCGCTCCCACCCATCATCGTCGGTGCCGCTCCATTCGACGAAAAAATGGCCGCGCTTCCCGTTTGGCGTCGACATGAGCACGAGCCTGCCGCGGGAGACAGCGAGCATCGGACGGACGGCGTCTTTCCGGAGCGCAGGGTCTGGGCGGCGTCGCAGTCGAACGGATGCGCGGGCAGTGGCAAGAGGCGCGGTCTCTCTTCGGCCAGGGCGATGGCGACGGAGCGTTTGTCGGCGTCGCCGGGGACGAGCCGGGCGTGGGCAAGGCGATCGATCCAGTCCTCGAGCTGGGCGTTGAGATCGTCGATCGAGCGGAACGCGCGTGCGGCGAAGAAGGAATCGCGCAGGTAGCGGATGGCGCGCTCGACGCGCCCCTTCTCGTTGCCGCGGGCGCGAGCGACGGGCCGCGGAGCAAAGTGGTAGTGGCCGGCGAACTCGAGAAGACGCGGATTGAAGCGGATCACGTCGCCGACGCGCTCGAGCACGGCGGCTTTCAGGTTGTCGTAGAGAATGCCGCGCGGCACCCCTTGAAATGCGACGAACGCCGTGTGGTGGCAGCGCAGAAAGCTCTCGAGCGTCTGGTCGAGAACGAAGCGGGCGAAGAGCGCCCGCGAGAACGACAGCACCATCACGAAGCACCACAGCCATCGGCGCGTATTGCCGATGGCGATGGAGCCGAAGCTGCCCCAGTCAACCTGCCCCTGCTCGCCGGGGAGCATCGAGAGTCGGAAGAACGCCTCGTGCGCGCCGACGGGGCGTACCTGGCGAATGAAGCGGCGGAGAGGCCAGACCGAGCCCGTGTACCCGCGGCCCTGGATCATCTGAAGCAGCCGTGTGGCCCGAAGGCGCGGATGCTGCTCGAGCGTCGCGCGGACGAAGTCCTTGTACGGGTCGAGCAAGAGGGCGGCGGGGCGAAAGGCGACGTTGGTGAACCGCTCCACCTCGACGGCGAGAGCGACGGTGTCGCGGTGCAAGCCGAGCTCCGCGGCGATGGTGCCGATCTTCCAGTGCTCGGCGAAGAACAGCCGCCGAATGCGAGCGCGCAGCTCCGGGGAGATCATCGCGCTCCCTCCCCGATGAGCAGTCGTCGCAGGTCGGCGAAGTCACCGTCGCCGCGGATATCGCGACGGCGGCGGCGGTCGAGCGCGGCGGCGGGGATCCATTCGAGCGTGTACAGAAGTCCGCCGAAGTCGGCGAACGCATCGCGATAGAGGCTCGAGTCGGACGCCCCATCCCGGCCGCACGCAGCGCAGCGTGGACCTGGGCCCCCTGCCAGAGCGCGATCGCCTCCAGCAGCGTCGGCAGCGCCCGCGGGTGCGACGGCTGCCGGGCGAGCCGCGCCTTCAAGATCGTGTCGCTCGGCCCGGCCATCGCGATCACCCGGGTGTGGCGCGGGCCCGGTGAGATGCCCATCGAGAGAATGCTCATCGGTCGTCTCCTCGCGCACGGCGAGCGTCCCCTCGATGGAGATCGCCGCCGGGCGCTCGGAGAAGCACTGCCTGGTGCGCGATGTTTTGGGCGATCATCGTTTTGCCCAATCCTTGTGGCGCGACGAGGACGACGTTGCGGTGCTCGGCGAGGAAGTCGAGCTGGACGGCGGCTTCGACCTTGGGACGGTCGGCGGACCTGGGTCCGGTCCACGCGACCAACGGGGATCACTTCCTCGGGGTGCGCAAGAGCTCGACGCGCGGCGCCTCGAACCGGGCCGCGGCCACTCCGTCCGGTTGCGCAGCGCTCGGCGAAAGCGCGAGCGGTATGACGCCAGCCCAGACGGGGACGCCGGAGTCTTCCGCGTCATCGAGCGGCGGGCCGCTCCTCGCCTTCGCCGAGACCTCCTCCAGCGCGATCGCGAGGAGCTTCGTCGCCTTCAGCTCCTTGTCGTTCGGCGTCCTCACCTGCGCCGAGCGCCCCCGGCTCAATTTCTCGACCAGGAGCTCCACGGCCCGCCCTTTCTCGTGACGCTCCGTCACCTCTCGCGCAGTACCGAGGACGACCGCGGACCGGTAATTCATCGAGTGATGAAAGGCCGAGCGAGCGAGGACGAGCCCGTCCAGGAGCGTCACCGTCAGGCACAGGCGGACGCCGCCGGCGAGCACGCGCATCATCCGGCTCGCGGCGGCGCCGTGGACGTAGAGCAGCTCGCCGTCGCGCACGAACGCGGTCGGGATCACGAACGGATGGCCGTCGGTCACGAAGCCGATGTGGCAGAAGAGCGCCTCGTCGAGGATGGCATGGACTATCGCCCGATCGTAGCTGCCTCGCGCCGGGATGCGATGGATCGTCGTGCGGGCGGTCGGGGAGTACGGATTCATTGCACCGGGAGAGTGATGCGTCCGCGGACTAGCCAAAAGGTCCGGTTTGGAGAAATGTACTGGTCCAGTGGGAACGCGAGCGCGCGCTGTCCTGACCGTCGACGAGGGCGACTTTCCGGTGTTCGTGCGCATCGCGCGCGGGATCGCCGACGACGTGCGGCGTGGCCGCCTGCGACCCGGAGAGGCCCTGCCAGGGACCCGCGCCCTCGCCGAGTCGATCGGCGTGAACCGCAACACCGTCGTGGCTGCCTACGGTGAGCTCGTGGCCGAGGGGTGGGCAGTGACCCGCGCCGGCGGCGGCACGTTCGTGGCAGCGTCCCTTCCCCAACGGCGCCCCCGTCC
>CALKVG010000269.1 GCA_937998045.1 uncultured Myxococcales bacterium | reverse complement strand
CGCATCACCTCCGGCCCCAGCTCCTTGGCGCGCTTCTTCAGCTCCTCGTGGATCTTGCCGCGCGCGAACATGGCGAAAATGGCAGGTCCCGCGATGGCCAGGACGCCGCCCGCCATCAGGTTCACCGCCATGAGCGCGACGCCGCCGAACATCAGTGCGACGACGCCGACGTCGTACTTGATGGTGTCCACCTGAACGTCGAGCCGGCGCGCGTCGGAGCCCATCACTGCGGCCACGCGCTTGGCGCTCTCGTGGGCGTCTTCCCGGACGAGCGCGACGGTCTTCTCGGCCAGGCGCTCGAGCTCCATCGCCACTTCTTTCGTCTGCTCCTCGGCCCACTGCTTGTAGGCGTCCTCGAGGAACGCCGGGAGGTACTGCTTGAGCTCACCCGGCTTCGCGGCGTCGATCACGTTGGGCAGCTGCCGGCACACGTCCTCGACGAAGCGGTCGAGGTCCTTGCGGGCGCCCGTCTTGATGGCGGCGACGTCCTCGCGGATCTGGATGCGCCGCTGCTCGATCGTCCCCGCCTTACCCGCGAGGTCCTTTTCGAGGGCGGCGATCCGGCGCTCGATCTCGTCGGTCTTCATCTGGATGCTGCGGCGCCGGGCGTCGACGCCCTTGCCCAGCAGGCTGCCGACGCCGAGCCCCTCGCCGAGCGCGTTGTCGAGCAGGATGCGGCCGCGCTCCTCCGCGAGGAACCGCGTGAGGTGCGACACGAGCTCCGGCAGCCCGCTCCCGGCGACTCCCCCGCCGAGCGCGGACTCCGCGCTGACCGGGAAGACCACCGGCTCCTTGACCAGCGTGGACAGGTGGTTCTTCGCGTAGGCGAGCGCCTCGCGCTGCTCCTCCGTCGAGAGGAGATCCCACTTGGTGATGACGAAGACGATCTTGTCGCGCGAGGCCTTGAGGAGCTTGTCGTTCAGGAAGACGCGCTCGCTCTCCTTGAGGATCTGCCCCGCGTCGAGCAGAAAGAGGACGGCGTCTGCGCGCGGGATGTAGCTGTAGGTGATGTCGGCTCGCTGCAGCGAGAGGTCGTTCACGCCTGGCGTGTCGACCAGCAGGATGCGCTCCTTCAGGAGGGGCGCCGGATAGCCGATCTCGAGGTAATCGACGTCCTCCATCCCCGCGCCCCCGCCGACCGCGAAGCGCTTGGCGTCCTCGAACGGGATGGCGCGTCGCTCGCCGCTCGTCGTGACGACGATCGCCTCGGGCTGGTCGGCCCAGCGGATGTGGTGGATGGCGGCGGTCGTGGGGGTCACGCCGACCGGCAGCGCCTGCTCGCCGAGGAGCGCGTTCACGAACGTGGTCTTGCCGTGATTGAACTCGCCGACCACGACGAGGTGGAACCGGTCCTCCTCGAGCTTTCGGACGAGCTCGCGCTGCACGCGCTCGCGCAGGCTCTTCGTGCCGAGCGCGGTCGCCACGTCTCCCAGGCCGCGCAGCGCGTTGACGACCTCGTCGCGGCGGGCGAAGAACGCGTCGAGGCTGGGTGTCACGGCCTCGCCGCCGGTGCCGGTCGGGTTGCCGGTGCCGTTGGTGCTCATCTCACGCGTCCCCCTTCAGAAGGGCGGCGACCCGGCTGTCGACCTCGCTCATCGTGAGGCCCGTCGCGGGCTGGCCCACGGACTTCTGGTAGAGCTGGCTCTGGCCGAAGACGCGCATCGCGAGGACTCGCTTGGGCAGCCACGGGTGCGTCGCGAACACCTCCATGTACTTGCCGATGCCCTGGCTGCCCTCCTCGTGTTGCTCGAGGAAAGCGTCGAGGTTGAACTCCTCGTAGAGCTTGCGCGACCCCACGGCGAGCTTCGTGATCGCCCGCTCGGCGGCTTGCTGGTCGCGAGCGACGAGCATGCCCGCCCGGTCGCAGGTGATCTCCGCGCGGCGCGACCACGTGCGCAGCGCGACGAGGGCGGGCTGGAGGATCCAGGGGAGGAACATGCCCGCCATGTACGTGAGGTAATGAAGCGCCGTGAGGTACGCGACGTGCGAGTTGTGGACGTGGCCGCACTCGTGGCCGATCACGGTGAGGAGCTCCTCGTCGGAGTACTGATCGACGAGCGCCGAGTGAACGACGATGAAAGAGTCGTCGTTCGTGCCCAGCGTGCCGGCGTTGAATACCGGGTTGTTGACGACGAAGACGTGCGGCATCGTGATCTGCAGCGTGTCGCACGCGCGCTTGGTGATGCCGTAGATGCGCGGAAACTGGCGGTCGCTCACCTTCACGGCGTGCCCGAGCAGCTGGTGCTTGCCCATCTGCTTGAAGAGACGCACGCTGGCTTCGACGGCCAGGGCCACCGGCTTCGTGTTCTCGAAGGCGACGCGCGACTGGCGGTCGAACGTGTAAGTGTACTCGTGCCCGGTGGTCTGGTCGCCGCCGCCGGCCCGTTCCGCCTTTTTGCGTGCGACGAACGCCTCGAAGTCCAGTCGGGGTGCTTGCGCCATCGTTGTGCCGCCTTTGTATGTCCTGCTGAGCGTAAGCACCGAACGGCAAGACGCCAAGCCGGCCACGTCGCGTTACTGCGTGCGGACGCCTCCGCTGACGAAGCGCGTCTCGGGCGCGGGAGACTGGAGCGCGCCGGAGGCGACGATGACGACCCCGGCGGCGATGGCCGCGCCGGCGCCGACGAGGCCCCAGGTGGCCCACGCCGGCCACGACGCAGCGGCGCGCTCGGGCGGAGGGGACCAGGGGATCTCGACCGCCGCGCGCCAGGAGAGCAGGGGACCGCATCGGTTCGCCTCGCAGGCGGCGACGCGGATCTCCGCGGGGGTCGAGCCGGGTAGCGCGGCCGTCCACTGCCCGCAGCGCGCATCGGCCGCGGCGATGGCGCCGGAGGAGGGATCGATTCGCACGCGAGCCAGGTCCCCCGCCGAGCACGGCGGCGGGGAGGGAGCGGTGACGCGCACGCTCGAGGTGCCCGCCGGCGTCTCGAGCCAGCCGGCCCAGATGGGAACGCCGTGCCAGCTCACGACGAGGACGTGAGGCCCGGCGCGCGTCGAGAGGGTCGCCGTTGCCGAGGCGTCGCCCGGCCCTTGCCGTTGCGCCGGACCGATCGCTTCGCCGTCGAGCGCCGCCTCGGCGCCTTCGGGCGACAGCTCGAGCCGAACCGACGCGGCCTCGGGCTGCCGCCCCGCCGGCTGCTCGCCGATCCCCGGCACGCGCCCGCCGTCGAGCGCGTCGGCGCGCATCCAGGCGTGCTCGGCGGCTTCCGGGTCCACCGGAGGCACGCGGCGCCAGCGAGTCGAGCGCGTACGCTCCACCTCCGCGAGGAGCCAGGGGGCCTGGGGGAGCTCCGGGTGCGCGCGCAGCGCCTTCTCGGCCGCACCGAGGCTCGCGTCCACCGTGTCCCCCTCCTGGGCCGCCAGCGCGTCCCGCGCGCGATCGAGCCAACGCTCGACGTCGTCGGCCACGGACGGATCGACGCGCAGCGCCGGGGGGGATTCCTCGCGCGGCGCGCTCAGGGAACGGCTATGGGCTTGCGCCCAGCTGGCGATCGACCGCGCCTGCGTGTCGTCCGGCGGCGCGGGCGCGATCCACACGAGTGTCGCCGCGGTATCCATGAGTCCGGGAGCGCAAACGCCATCCCTCGGTGCTGGGCCGAGGAAGCCGCGCTCGAGGCGATCCTACGAGGCGCCCTTCGCCTCTTCCAGCGCCGCGAGCACCTTGTCGGCGTGCCCGTCGACCTTCACCCCGCTCCACGAGCGCACGATCTTGCCTTCGGGAGACACGAGGAAGGTCGACCGGATAACACCTTCGACCTTCTTTCCGTACATCGTCTTCGTGCCCCACGCTCCGTAGGCCTTATGCGCGTTCAGATCCGGGTCGCTTAGAAGAGTGAAGCCGATCCCGATTTTCTCTTTGAACCCGCAATGGCTCTTCACGGAATCCTTCGAGACGCCGACCACCTCCGCTCCGAGCTTCTTCAGCCTGGGGACGGCCCTGGTGAAGTCCTGCGCCTCGCGGGTGCACCCCGGCGTGTTGTCCTTCGGGTAGAAGTAGAGAATCGTCCACTTGCCGGCGAAGTCGCGCAGCTTCAACCGGTCACCGCCGTCGCTCTCGAGATCGAAGGCGGGTGCGCGCGCCGGTGTCGCGGGGGTCTTGGTCGCCTTTTCGGGCGAGCGCGCAGGGCCGGCGGAGGCTGGAGTGGCTCGAGAGGTCTTGGAGGATTTGCCGCGAGTCGCGGGGCTGTTCTGGGGCATGGGGCGGCGATTCTAGACGAGTCGGGTGGACTGATAAGCTCGATCGGGGGCGAACGCCGTGCAGGTTAATTTCGGCGGTCGCGAGATCGCGATCAAGCTCGTCTACTACGGCCCGGCCCTCAGCGGGAAGACGACGAACCTGCGATCGCTCCACCAGCTGACCGCCGAGCAGTCGCGCGGGCGCCTGATGACGCTCGAGACGAAGGACGATCGAACGCTCTTTTTCGACATGCTGCCGGTCACCTTCAAGTCGGAGTCCCCGAACGGCACCGGGATGACGCTGCGTCTCAAGGTGTTCACCGTGCCGGGGCAGGTGCTCCACGCCTCGACGAGGCGCCTCGTCCTCCAGGGGGCCGACGGCGTCGCCTTCATCGCCGACTCGCAGACGAGCGAGACCGAGCACAACGCGGCGTCGTTCCTCGACCTGCGGCAGAACCTGAAGGAGCTCGGCGTCAACACGAAGCAGCTGCCGCTCGTCATTCAGTACAACAAGCGGGACCTGGACAAGATCCGCACCGACGACGAGCTCGTGGCCCTCGCGCGCCGCGGCCGGGAGCCGGTGTTCAAGGCAGCCGCGGTGAGCGGGATGGGCGTGCTCGAGACGTTCTTCGCGCTCCTCCACATCACGTGGACCCGGCTCGACACCGAGCACAATCTCCACAAGATGATCGGTGTCGCCTCGAACCAGTTCGTCCCGATGGCCGCCCGCCAGCTGGGGGTCCGGGCCGATCTGGGCAAGCTGCTCTCGGCCTGCGTCGGCGGCGACCTCAATCGACACACGCAGGTGCCAGAGTGACCACCGACGCTCCCCACGTTGCCGTGGACGATTTGATCCTCGCCGAGCGCGTGCGGATCGAGGACCTCGTCGACCGCGAGGGGCTCGAGGAGCTTTGCCGTACGTTCCACGCGCTCTTCGGCATTCCCGTGCGCATCTACTCGACCGAGGGGGCGATGCTCGCCGACGCCGCGCGCGAGCAGGAGCTGTGCGCGTACGTGAACACCACCAACGAGGGCCGCAACGCCTGCGCGGCCACGGTGGGCGCCGTCAAGTCGCGCGAGCCCGGCCACAGCGGCGACGTCGTGCATCCGTGCTTCACCGGCGCCGTGTACCGCATCATCGCGCTCGAATACGACGGCCATCGGGTCGGACGTCTCATCGTCGGCCCGTTCCTTCCGTCCAGCCTGAACGAGGCTCCGCCGACGCTCTTCAAGGTGGACCCGGCGCTCAGCAAAGAGAAGGCTCAGCCGCTCCTCCTCAAGATGCCGCGCGCCAAGTCGGACACGGTGACGCGCATCGCCTCCCACCTCAAAGGGACGCTCGACCTCATCCTCTTCTCGGGCCACAAGGCGCACGTCACGAGCAAGATGCACCTCGCGAGCGTGCGCGAGAGCTTCCGCCAGCTCGAGGAGAAGACGGCGCGCTTGCAGGAGGCGTTCGATCGCCTGCGCGAGCTCGATCGCTTGAAGTCGAACTTCCTCGCGACCGTCAGCCACGAGCTTCGCACGCCGCTCACCTCGATCATCGGATATAGCGAGATGCTGTCCGAAGGGCTGGGGGGCGAGCTCAGGCCCGAGCAGCTCGAGTTCGTGAAGACGATCCACGACAAGGGCGAGCAGCTCCTGTCGCTCATCATGGGCCTCCTCGACCTGAGCAAGCTCGAGAGCGGCACGATGCGGATGTCGGTCCGCCAGGTCCGGCTCGAGAACGTCCTCCGCGAGGTGGTCTCGACCCTCACGCCGACGGCGCGCAAGAAGGCCGTCGTGCTGGAGCTCGACGCCGCCGACGAGCTCTCGGAGCTGCGCGGCGATCCCGAGCGCCTTCGCCAGATCTTCCTCAACCTCGTCGAGAACGCGATCAAGTTCACCCCGGCCGCCGGTTCCGTCACGCTGCGCGCGCGCATGGTCGAGGACGACGGCGGCGACGGAGACGGCGACGACGGAGGGCTCGCGGTGCTCGCGCCGATGCGCGCTCGCCTCGAGGTGCGCGTCCTGGACACGGGCATCGGCATTGCGCCGCGCGAGCGCGAGAAGGTCTTCGACCCGTTCTACCAGGTGGACTCCTCGAGCACGCGCGAGTACGGCGGCACCGGCCTGGGGCTCTCGATCGTCAAGCGCCTGGTCGAGGCGCACGGCGGGCGGATCCGCATCGAGGACAACACCCCCTGTCTCTTATACACATCTGACGCTGCCGACGATCTTACGCGTGTA
>CALKVG010000268.1 GCA_937998045.1 uncultured Myxococcales bacterium | reverse complement strand
GCGCCGCGCGGTCCTCTCGGCGCCATCGAGAGGATATGGCCCGCCTAGCGCCCGAGGAGCGCGCACACGGAGAAGCCCTCGACCGCCGGCGCGTCGTCGCGGCACGAGACGAGCTGCGGCATCGCGTCGTTGCTGCCGCCGTTGACGAGGGCGATCGTGTCGACGCTCCCGGCGGCCCAGGTGGCGTTCGTGCCGGTGGCGAGGTCCATCGTGCCGTCGATGACGCGGGCGCTCACGGTGACCGCGGATCGCGGAGCGATGAGCAGGTAACCGTTCGTGTCCGGCGCGCCTCCGTCCGGGGCCTCGCTGGAGGCCTCGCCGAAGAGGACATCGGTGGCGAGCGGCTGGAAGTTGCCCGCGGCCAAGGAGCCCGTTCCGAAGTCGACGGCTGCGGCGGCGCCGCTCGCGTTGATGAAGCGGACGGCCGCCCGGCTGCTGGCGGCCGCGAAGTCGTCGGCAAACGCGGCGATCTTCGCGGGCGAGTCGTCGCCGCGCGGCGTGACGGCGCCGACCAGCGCGAACGTCATGCGGGTGGTCGACGTGATCATCGGCAGCCCGACCGACGAGGCGATCGGCGTCATGCAGCTGCCCCCGGCGGCGATGACGCGGACGTCGTAGATGCCGGCCGGCACCTGGACATACTGGCTGACACGCGGGAAGGGCACACCCGTTCCCAGGAGAGGCCCCATCCAGGAGAGGTCGCCGGGGGCGGCGATGCAGAGGTCATAGCCGGCGGAGGCGGCGTCGGGCGCCCAGTCGGCGAAGCGTAGGACGCTTCCCCGCGGGCCGCCGTCGGCGCCGGGCTGGACGGACCCCGCCGCGCCGTCCGGAGCGCCGGGAGATCCGGCCTCGGCGGCGGCCGCGCCGTCGGCGGGCTGGCCCATCGAATCCGCCACGTCGCCCGCTGCGTCGGCGAGCGGGGCGGCGGCGTGGTCGCGGGCTTGCCCGTCGGCGATGCCGGCGTCGGCGGTCAGATGCGACGACGTCGGTGCGCCGTTTCCGCCGCACGCCGCCGCGAGGACGGCGATCGAACAGCCACAGCGCCCCGAGGAAGATGCCAAGATTCCCAAGATTCGGGGGTTGCTCATGCGTGCGGCGATGAGCACGAACGGCACCATCGCGGGCGCGTCCACGGATGCGCTGCGCAACGGGGCTGGGTGCCGCCACGCCGACCTCGCACACGGACCGCACGAGGACCTGGGGACCGGGCGATCCGGGTGCCTCAACCGTTTTGACTTGCTCGATCGCGTGGCCGTAGACTTTGTCTCGGGCGAGCCAATCCTTCATGACAGACCCGCTATTTTCGCGCTTCGGTCGCGAATTCCGAGCCGGCGACGTCCTCTTTCGCGAGGGCGAGCGCGGAGAGGACATGTACGTCATCCAGTCGGGGCTCGTTCAGATTCTCAAGCGCGTGGGGGATGACCAGCGCCCGCTGGCGACGCTCGGGCGCGGCGAGTTCCTCGGCGAGATGGCGATTCTCAATGGGAAGCCACGGACGGCGACGGCCGTAGTACTCGAGGACGCGCGGTGCCTCGTGCTCGGCGCCGCGACCCTCGAGCAGATGATCGCAAACAACGCCGAGATCGCGCTGCGCCTGGTGAAGAAGCTGGCGCGCCGGCTCGATTCGGCCGATGAATTGATCCAGATCCTGCTCAACCCCGATCCGAAGGCGAGGGTCCTCCACGGGTTGAAGCGCCATGCGGAAACCTTCGGCGAGGAGACCGGCCTCGGCGTGCGCGTGCGCGTGTCGCGCGCCGATCTCGCGCTCGAGGTGGGGGTGGACCCCGCGCAGGTCGACGACGTGCTGGGGAGGCTGCACCGCCTGCGCATCGCCGTCGACGACGAGATGGGCGGGATCGTAATCATGGAGGTGCCCCGGCTGCTGGAGTTCATGGAGTTCCTCGACATGCCGCGACGGTTCGAAGGGTAGGCCGGGCCGCCGTGGAACTCCGCGTCATTGGCTGTCACGGGGGCGAGACGCCCAAGCACCGGACGAGCGCGTTCGTGCTGGACGACGTCATCGCGATCGACGCCGGCTCGCTGACGAGCGGGATGGAGCTCGCCGCGCAGACCCAGCTCGAGGCGGTGCTTGTGAGCCATGCGCACCTCGACCACGTGCGCGACCTGGCGACGATCGCCGACAACAGAAACCAGCGCGGCGCGGCGCCGCTCATCGTTGCGGGGACGAAGCGCACCCTCGGCATCCTGAAAAAGCACTTCTTCAACAACCTGCTCTGGCCGGATTTCTCGCGCATCCCGAACGCGCGCCGCCCGGCCATCCGCTACCTGCAGCTCGAGCCGGAGGAGCCGATCACGATCGCCGGTTACCGCGTGTGCGCCGTCCGGGTGAGTCACACGATCGACTGCTGCGCGTTCGTCGTGCGCGGCAAGAGCGGCACGCTCGCGTACAGCGGGGACACCGGCCCGACCGATCGGCTCTGGGAAGTCCTGAGCGAGACCGAGGACCTGCGCGCCATCCTGATGGAGGTGAGCTTCCCGAACGCGGAGGCGCGCCTCGCCCGCGTGAGCGGCCACCACACGCCCGAGACGCTCGCCCGCGACATGCGCAAGCTCACGAACGGCCGCGCGAAGGAGCTGCCCACGCTCCTCTACCATATCAAGCCGAGCTTCCAGGCGGCGGTGGAGAAGGAGTGCGCCCGCCTGCGCGGGCTCAACCTGCACGTCTGCGGACTGGGCGACCAGTACATTCTCTGAGCCGGTCGGAATCGTGAGCTCGGGGACTTGCGCGCTACCGCTGGGCGAATCTAGATAGATCGCTTCCCCGTGGCGCAACACCCGATCCCAGCCCGTCCCGATCCGTCGACCGAGCCGCCGCGCGGCCTGGAAGACGACGCCGAGGGCACTCGCATCGTCGGCGAAGAGCTCAAGCTGCTGAGGACGGTCCAGCGCGCGCTGGACCGCGCCGTCGGGGCGGACGTCTCGGCCGCGCAGGGTAGGGTGCTCGACGACGGGCGCCTGCTCGAGCTCCGCGACGAAGTGGCCGTGGCGAAGCCCGAGGATCTGCCGGCGCTCTTCGAGCAGATGCACCACCTCGGCGCGCTGCGCGCCCACCGGGGCCGCAGCATCAGCGGCAGCGTCGACCGGGGAACGCCGTACTTCGGGCACATGCGGCTGGAGGAGCCCGTGCCCGCGCGGGAGCGCCGTCCGGGCGCTCCGCCGAAGCGCCGGCGCGACGTGCTCATCGGGGCGCGGTCGTACGTCGACTCGGGCGAGGGGATCCGCATCGTCGACTGGCGGCACGCGCCGGTGAGCCGCATCTATTACCGGTACGGGGAGGGCGACGATTACGAGGAGCTCCTGGGCGACCGCGTCGTCGAAGGCGCGATGGTCGTCCGGCGCGGCGTCACGATCGCGGGGGGCGAGCTGGTCCGCGTGTCGGCTCCGCAGGGGACGTTCGTGCGAGGGAAGGACGGGGTCTGGAAGCGCGTCGCGGTGAGGCAAGCGCGGCTCGAAACGGAGAGCAAGTGGGCGGCGCGGCACGGCATCGCCAGCGAGGCGCGGCTCGGCGTAGCGGCGGACGGGCAGCTGCGGCAGGACAAGCACCTGCCGGCGATCGCGGCGCTGCTCGACGAGAAGCAGTTCGACCTCATCGCGCGGCATAGCTCGGGGCTCGTCGCAATCCAGGGAAGCGCGGGCAGCGGCAAGACGACGGTTGGGCTGCACCGGGTGGCGTACCTCGCGTTCCAGGAGCCCCAGCGGTTCCGTCCCGAGAAGATCCTCGTCGTCGTCCCGAACGAGGCCCTCAGTCATTACGTGTCGCGGGTGCTTCCGTCGCTGGGCGTCGAGGGCGTCAACGTGACGACGTTCGCGCGCTTCGCCGCGCGCCTGGTCGCCCAGATGTTCCCGAAGCTGCCGACGCAAACGAGCGAGGAGACGCCCGTCGTCGTGTCGCGCGCCAAGTCGCACCCCGCGATGCTGCGGGGGATCGACCGCATCGTGGCGCGCATCGGGCAGGACGCGGACGCGAAGATCCGCGAGGCCGCGTCGAAGTGGCCCGCGGTCGCGGAGGTGATCGCTGCGTGGGAGGCGACGCGCGTGGATCGCGACGCGACGCCGCCGGACGTGCGGGTGAGTCTCCTCGGAGCGTGGCTGGCGGGGAAGCGGCAGCTCTCCGGCGTGACAGAAGCTGGGCGACTGCCGGACGTGACGCGAGGCGCGCTGGATCCTCTGGTCGCGCGGCTGCGCACGCAGACGCGGTCGGTCGCGGGCGCCTGGGACGAGCTGCTGACGTCGCGCGAGCTTCTGGGCGAGGCGTTCGCCGGCGAGCCCGGGTTCGGGCCGGGGCAGCTCGACCAGGTGCACGCGTGGTGCGTGCGACAGGCGCGCGTCCGGGCGGAGGGGGAGCGCGACGGGGAGGAGCCGGCGATCGACACGGAGGACTGCGCGCTGCTGCTGCGGTGCTGGCAGGTGCTTCGCGGGCCGCTGGTGGATTCGCAGGCGAAGCCGATCCGGCTGGCGCACGTCTTCGTCGACGAGGTGCAGGACGCGAGTCCAGTGGAGCTGCGTGTGCTGCTCGAGCTCGCAGGACCGGAGCGGTGCATCACGCTGGCGGGAGACGTGGCGCAGCGCATGCTCGAGGATGGCGACGAGCGGGGCGAGCTCGATTGGAACGCGCTGCTCGACCGACTCGGGGTGCCGCACACGAAGCTCGAGCCGCTGAAGGTGAGCTACCGGTCGACCGCGGAGATCACCCGGTTCGCGCGCGACGTCCTCGGACCGCTCGCGCACCCGGACGTGCCGCAGACGACGCGGAACGGGCCGCCTGTGGAGCTCTTCGAGTTCGCGTCTTCGGGCGAGGCGGTGGCCTGGCTGGCGGAGGTGCTGCGGCAGCTGGCGGGCGACGAGCGAGACGCGAACGTGGCCCTCGTGGCGAGGTTCCCGCAGCAGGCGGACGTGTACTTCGAGGGGCTGACCCGCGCGGAGGTGCCGAACGTGCGGCGGGTGGCGAAGCAGGACTTCTCGTGGGAGCCCGGGGTGGACGTGACGGACGTGCGGCAGACGAAGGGCCTGGAGTTCGACGAGGTGGTGCTGCTGGAGACGACCGCGTCGAGCTACCCGGAGACGCCGCAGGCGCGGCACGCGCTGTACGTCGCGGCGACGCGCGCGTCGCATCAGCTCTGGTGCGTGGCGAGCGAGGAACCCTCGAAGCTGGTCGCGCAGGCCGTCGGCCCGCGCCCGGACCCGGGCGCGCCGAACGACGACTTCACATAATGCCCCTTAGCGGCAAAAGACCTACACGTAGGGGAGGCGCCTTGTCGTCGCTCGCGTCGCGACCCTTTTAGGGCCCCGCGCACGCCGTCGTCGTGTCGTCGCTCGGGTCGCGACCCTTTTTAGGGCCCGGCGGACGCCGTCGAATCGGCCGCGCGTGGAAGCTCGGCCTGGACCGCGAGCAGCGTCCCCGCGTTGCTCATCAGAAACCCCCGATGGCCATAGGCCGCCGGCGTCTGCGAGAACCCGGTCCCGAGGTCGAACCCGTCGATTGCACCACCGTTGCGCGGCGACAAAAGGAACGCGCCGTATCGGGTCGTTCCGACGAGCAGCGCCCCGGCGATCGTCACCGGCGCCGTGATTCCGCCGTCCGGCAACGGCAGCCGCCAGAGCACCTTTCCGCTGGCGGGATCGAGCGCCCAGAGTCCCGTCGAGCCGCTCGACGCGAACAGAATCTCGCGCGCCGGCAGCGGTGGACCGCCCGGGGCGTATTCGGGCGTGCCCGGGCGCGGCATGTGGTCCGGCTCGCGCCAGAGCGTGAGCTCCGTCACGCCGACCGCGCGGTCGTTCTTCCAGACCGGCGCCCCTCGCTCCTGGTCGAGGGCGTATACGCCGCCGGCGTAGCTCGCCACGTACACGACTTTGCCGGCAGGACCCAGGTCATGCGGCACGGGCGTGGTGTCGACGTCGAGGTAGCGGACGGTCTGCCCGCCCTGCGCTTGCTCGGCCTCGGCGGACAGATCGACCGGGATCCAGCGCTCGTTGCCGTCGCGCGCGTCGTACGCGCCGACGTGGCCGTCCGAGTACGGGAAGAACACCATGCCGTTGTCGTAGGCCGGTCCGCCGTAGCCGCTGACCTCCATCCCGAGCGCCGGAGTACGGTGCACGTGCCACACGCTCTTGCCGGTGCGGCGGTCGACCGCGAACAGGTTGTCTGCGCCGTTCGCGAAATAGAGCATCTCGCCGACGACGACCGGCCGCCGGCCGATCTCGGCGCCGCTCGCGAAGCGCCAGGCGAGCTTGCCGTCGAACGCGTGGACCGCGTAGAGCGCGCCGTCGTTCGACCCGAAGTACACGAGGTCGAGGTCGGGGTCGTACAGCGGCTCGCTCTGCACGGCGGCGAGCGTCTCGAAGCGCCAAATCGTGCTGCCGTCGTCGGTGCGCAGCGCGTAGAGACCGTGGTCCGCCGTCCCGATGAAGAGCCGCCCGTGAATCGGGTCGATCTCGGCGCGACCCTTCTCGTACGCCTCGCCCACGACCTGCGACCCGGCGGTCAGGTCTCGCTTGAACACCACGCGGAGAGCGCCGCTCGGGCGGCTGTACCAGAGCGGCTTGTCCGGGTTGACGCGGTCGTTGCTCGATTCGAGCGTGCCGCACCCAACCGCGAGCGCGCCGAGCACGAGGAGCGAGGCCGCGGCCCCGAGCGCCTTGCCGCTCACTTCGGCGCGCCGCCCTTCTGCTGCTGCTCCTGCAGCTTCCGGAGAAGCTCCTGGATCTGCGGGTCGCTCGTGTCGATGTTACCGCCCGGACCGCCCATCTTGGGCGCCTTCGGCGGAAGCGCGCTCGGGTCGAGCGCCCGTAGGCGGTCCTCGACGACGAACTCGAGGTACGAGAACGGGTGGCTCGCGCCCGGCTCGGTCACCCGCTTGTGCACGTCCTTCAGCAGCTCGATGGCCTTGTCCTTGTCGCCCTTGGCCTGGAGGACCCGCGCCTGGTGGTACATGCCGAGCTCCTTGAAGCCCTTGGCGTCGAGCTGCTCCAGTTGCTTGTACGCGCTGAGCGCGTCGTCCAGGTGCTTTTCCTTGGCCGCCGCGTCGGTCTGCGCCAGGAGCTCGTCGGCGAAGCCGATCCCCTCGACGGCGCGCCCGCGCACTTCCACGTCCGCCTGCGCCAGGGGCGATGCCTTCACCTCGTCGTACGCCGCGAGGGCCCCCTTCGCGTCGCTTTGATCCAGGAGGAGCCCCGCTTCACTGAGGCGCGCGAGATACGCGGCCCCGGTGCCCGGGTACTTCGACTCCACCTGGCGGTACTTCGCGAGCGCGGCGTCGCGGCGCTCGGTCGTCGACTTGAACGTCGGATACAGGACGGGCCGCGACTTCGCGTCGTCCTCGTCGTCGTCCTCCTTCGTGGAGACGTGGCCGCGCTCGTCGGCGAAGGCCTGCGCCAGCACGGCGGAGGCCTCCGCCTGCCGCTTGTCTTGCCAGGCCATCCACCCGAGCGCGCCGCCGATACCCAGCACCGCCACGGTAGCGATGGCCCCGGCGAGCTGGCCGTGCTCCTTGATCCATTGCCCCGCGCGCCGGGCCCGCTCGATCAGCGGGTCGGCCTCCGGCGCGATGGCGTCCGCAGCGAACGCCGGCCGCTTGACCGTCCCCTCGCCGATCTTGGCCAGCCGCTTCGACGCCGCCGCCTCGAGCCCGCGCTTGCCCTTCGTCTGCTTCTTGCGCTCGTGGAGCTTCTTCTCTTCGCCGCGCGCGATGCGATCGAGCTCCGTCTCCTCGCC
>CALKVG010000267.1 GCA_937998045.1 uncultured Myxococcales bacterium | reverse complement strand
CCGCGCCCGCCGCCTCGAGCTTGGCCGTTGCGCGAGCTCCCTCCGGGAGCTCGAAGAGCGCCTCGACCTCCGCCTCGTCGGCGCCTCCCCGCACGAGCTCCGGGCGAGCGCGCCCCCCGAGAACCAGGGATAACGCATCGACAACCATGGACTTTCCGGCCCCAGTCTCGCCGGTCACCACGTTGAACCCTGGCGCCATCTCGAGGACGAGCCGCTCGATGAGGGCGACATTCCGGACCGTCAGCTGGGCAAGCACTCCGCTCGACTACTCCTCAAGCCGGAGCCCCGCCAGTGGCGTCGGCCCGCGCGAGGGCCCTTGACTCGGCTCTTGCGACTTCACTAGCCTGAGTCCCTCTCCCAGGCGGAAGCGTACCCAAAAGACCAGCCAAATCGCGAGCCAAATCGCGGAAGTACATTCCTGACCCGTACGCGCCCAGCTATTGGAACCGCTTTCGCCTCCCGCATGTCCACCTCAGGCGCGATGCCGTCTCGAACCTCCGCGAAAAAGAAGAACGCGGCACCGCCGCCCGAGGCGCCGCCCAAGGTCCTGTCGGTCGAGGAGCGCACGGCGTACCTCGAGGACCGGCTGAAGAGCGCTTCGCCCGACGTGCAGGCGAAATACCGCGACGACCTCGACGTGAGCTGGATCGCGCACGACAGCGCGCTCGAGGGCGTCGTCTACACGGTCGCCGAGCTGCGGTCGGCGATCGGCACGCCCGATGCCACGGCGGCGTTCGACTCGAGCATGCAGCCGGTGGTGGAGGAGATCCGCCGCCACCGCGAGGCGCTGAACTTCATCCGCGAATACGCGATGAAACGGCGCCAGCCGCTCACGGTGGACATCGTCAAGCGGATCTACTGCATCCTGCATCCGGAGGACGGGGACATCAAGACGGTCAAGTACCGCAAGGACATCCCCCAGCATCGGCTCTATTTCCACGAGTACGCGCCGCCCGACAAGATCGCCTACAAGCTGCGTCAGGTCGTCGACTGGGTGAACGAGCCGGAGACACGGCGGACGCGTACGCCCGTGCGGGTCGCGTCGCGCGCTCACTACGACCTGCTCCGCGTCTTTCCGTTCGCGACCGACAGCGGGAAGGTGGCGCGCCTCGTCATGAACTTGCTCCTCTTGCGGAGCGGCTACCCGCCGGCGATCATCCACTCGACCGAGCGGCAGCGGTATTACGACGCCCTCAAAGGCTCGAGCGCGACCATGCACGCCATCGTCCAGGACGCGATGGAAAACAGCCTGGCGTCGATCGAGAAGCTCCTCGACTTGTACGACACCAAGCCAAAGCGCTAAGCCTTCGAGCACGTATGCTCGCGAAGCGGGTGATTCCCTGTCTGGACATGCAGGGGGGGCGTGTGGTCAAGGGGGTGCGTTTCCTCGGCCTGCGCGACGCCGGCGACCCGGTCGAGTGTGCCCGCCGGTACGACGCCGAGGGCGCGGACGAGATCACGCTGCTCGACATCGGCGCCTCGCACGAAGGGCGCGCCACGCTCATCGACGTCGTGGCGCGCACGGCGGACGCGACGTTCGTGCCGCTCACCGTGGGCGGCGGCGTTCGGATCGAAGACGACGTCCGAGCGCTGCTCGCGGCAGGTGCGGACAAGGTAAGCATCAACACGGCGGCGGTGAAGGAGCCGGAGCTGATCCGGCGCTGCAGCGGGGCGTGGGGAGCGCAGGCCATCGTCGTCGCTGTGGACGCGAAGAGGCGCGACGGCGGTGGAGGCTGGGAGGTCTTCGTGCGGGGCGGTCGGACTCCGACCGGGCTCGACGCCGTGAAATGGGCGGAGGAGGCGGTGCGGCTCGGCGCGGGCGAGGTGTTGCTCACGAGCATGGATCGGGACGGCACCCTTGCCGGCTACGACCTCGAGCTCACGCGCGCCGTGTCCGATGCCGTCCCTGTTCCGGTGATCGCGAGCGGTGGCGTGGGTACGCTCGAGCACTTGCGCGCCGGCCTGGTCGACGGGCGCGCCAGCGCGGTCCTCGCCGCGAGCATCTTCCACGACGGCACCTACTCGATCGCGGCGGCCAAGCGCTTTCTGGCGGGTGCCGGCGTCGCGGTGCGCCCCTTCGACGGGAGCGGTGTCGCGTGAGCCCAACGGCGCTGGACTCGTCCGTAACGCTCGACGAGGTCTTCGCCATCGTCGCGACCAAGCGCGTTCCCTTGGCGCCGGAGCTGGCCGGGTATCTTGCCCTCGAACTCGCGGAGCACGCCGATCCCGGCGGGGGCGACATCGATCCGAAGAGCGTCTTCGTGGGCGACGAGGGCACGGTGGCGCTCGTGAGGCCGAAACGCGAAAGCGCCTGCGGCGACGCCGAAACCTCGATTCGGGCTGCGCTCGCGCGACTGCTGGACGCGAGCGGGTCGCAGACGCCGGCCCTGGCCGCCGCGAGCAAGCGCAAGAGCGGCTCGGGCTTGTCGGCGCTCACCGAGGAGCTCGAGGCGGCGCTCATCCCGGTCAATCGTGCGGCGGCGAGACGGGCGCTCGCCCGCCTCGCTCGCGAAGTACGGCGCGTCACCCTCGGCGTGGGGAGAGCCGCGCTGCCGTCCTCGAGCGACGTCGCCCCGTCTTCGCGACGCGCGTCGTCACCGTCGTACACACCAGCCCCGGCGCGGGTTGCCGCAGCGGCGGCAGACACGTTCGCGCGGGACGCGGAGCCGGCGCGTGGCGCGGTGCCGGACGAGGTGCTCCGCAAGGCCGCCCCCCAGCCGCCGCCGGAGCGCGCGCGCGGTCGAAACCTCGACGGCAGGTCTCCCCCTCTGCCAGAGCCCCCGACCCGGGACTTCCAACCGTCGCCACCCTCGCCTTCCCAGACCGACGTGGACGATCTCATCGCCAACTTCGCGGTGACCGACGGGGGCAGGGACGCTCCCCGCACCGCGGACCTGAAGGCGATCGCCGGCCTCGAACCGACTCCGCCTCCACCGGCATCGCGTATCGATCCCACCCAGCGCAGTTTCGGGGATACCCCCGGTGGAAGCAACGAGTCGGAGGTCGACACCCTGCTCGCGCTCGGATCGGTCCCGCCGTTCGAATCGCGGAAAGCGCTGCTCGACGAGCGTCAGCTGCCCACGCAGCCCTCCAAGCTGCGGCAGAGCACATCGAGGGCCAGCGCGCCCCCTCCCAAGCCGCGCGGATCGCGGCTCGTGCCGTTCCTCGCCGTCCTCGCGATCGCCGCCGGTGGATTCGCGGTCGGGGCGCTCAGGCCCAAGGTGGGCGCCGTCCAGCGCGCCGAAGCGCCTGAGCCGAGCGCGCAGCCCTCCGCACGCACCGCGCCGGCCTGCAAGGGAACGCTGATCGTGACGGACGTCCCCGCCCGCGCCGAGGTTCTCCTGCGTCAGGGCCAGGCCCCGGTGGACGTGGATCGAATGCCGGTGGGGGCGCGGCTGGAGTTCGTGGCCACGGCCGAAGGGTACGCCCCCAAGCGCGTCGTCGTACCCGCCGGGACCCCCTGGAACGAGTCCACCGACGGCAAGCCAAGGCTCGAAGTCGCCGTACAGCTGGAGAAGTCGCACGCACATCCGGGCACGAACGATCCCTGGCCCCCCGGCGAGCCGGGCAGCACGGTGGGCGGCAAAGGCCCGCCGGGAACGGTGCACCTCGTCGCGACGCCGCGCGGCGCGGAGATCTGGCTTCTCGCAGGCATCGGCCCCGAAGCACGGGTCGAGCAGGTGTCGTGCACCGAGGACATCGACGTGCTGGTCGCAGGGCCGACGACCTACCGCAAACGCCTTCGCGTCGAACCGACCGACTTCGACGGCACGTCTCCGGCTTCGCCGGAGCGTGGTCGAAACCTGGACGGCACGTCTCCGGCTTCGCCGGAGCGTGGTCGAGAGGGGATTGCGCGCGTCAGCGCGAAGTAACTATCCTCGGAAGCAAATGCACGAACAGGACCTCGCCATCGTCAAGGCGCTCGTGCCCGTCGCCTGGGCGGACGGCGTATTCGCAGCGCCCGAGCGCGAGATGCTCGACGCGCTGCTCGACGCGTACCAGGCGACCGACAAGGAGCGAGAGATCCTGCACGAGTACGCCGAGCAGCGGCGCACGCTCGACGACATCGAGCTGCAGGAGCTCTCGACCGACGATCGCCGCGTGCTGCTCCAGCACGCCGTTCTTCTGACTTTTGCCGACGGAGATCAGTCGGCGGAGGAGGTCGAGCTCCTCGAATCCCTGGCGCGCAAGCTCCGGATTCCGGACGAAGAGACAGCCGCTCTCATGAAGGCCGGAGCGGAGCGCGCCCGGAAATACCTTCACCTCATCTGACGCGCTGCTTGCCCGACAATCGCGAGGGCCCGCGCCCGGGGATGGACTCGAGCTCCTTGAGCAGCGCGGTGGGGCTGAACGGCTTCGTGTAGTACGCCGTCGCCCCCGCCTCGAGCGCCGCCTGCTTGGACGCCGAGTCGGTCAGGGAGCTGATGACGATGATGGGGACCCCCTGGGTCGCCGCGTTTTCTCGGAGCTTCCGGCATACGTCGTAACCGTCGAAGCTTCCGGACAGGGGCAGGTCGAGCAGGATGGCGTCCGGCGGCCGGGTGATCGCGCTGTCGATCCCCTTGGCGCCCGTGGACACGGCATCGACCTCGTGCCCGCGGGCGGCGACGAACGTCTCGATCATGTGCCGGATCGAGTCGGAGTCTTCGATGATAAGGATGCGCATCGTCGAACCGCAGATCTACCTGTTCGGCAGATCAGCCCGAAGGTTGCGGCCCGCACGCGAAGCCCTCGAGCGACGGCCGGCAGTGTCGCACAGCGAAGTCAGCGAGGGAAGGTGACGCTCACGCGCACCCCGCCTCCGCGATCCCGTGGCCCCTCGACGGGCGTGTCGCCGATCTCGAGGAGCGCCCCCTGGGCCGACGCGATCTCCGCCGCGACGAAGAGCCCAACGCTGCTCGGTCGACCGAACGTGCCGGGCTCGACTTCCAGCGACAGGAGCGGCCGCCGGGCACCGCTGGGCAGGATCGTGCCTCCGTCGTCGACGACGATGCGCGCACCGAGACCGTCCTCTCCTTGCGGCGCCGAGACCCCGACGTTCACGCTCGACTCGCGCGGCGTCGCGGCGATCGCGTGGGCAAGGAGGCCGCGCACGAGAACACTCGCGGCGCGCGGAGCCACCCGCGCGACCACGCGCCCGGCCGGCGGAACCTGCTCGACGTTCACGATCACCCCCGCTCGCGCCACGCGTGCTTCCAGCGCCTTGACCTCCCCGCGGACGACTTCGGCCAGGTCGACCTCGCGCCGAAGCTCGTTCGGATCGGTCTCGCCCACGCCGGCGAGATCCGCGACGAACTCCTGGACCGCGAGGAGCTTGCGGCGAATGCCCTCGAAGCGCTCCTCGAGCGGAGCTACGATTTCCAGGTCGGGGGAGCTCTTGCGCATGGGCGGGAGAACCGCGGCGCGCAGCTCCGACAGCTCGCGACCGACCGGAGACAGCATCGCGCGCAAGGCCGCCGCGATTCCGCCCGAGAACCGAGCCACGACGCCGTGCCGGTCGCCGGCAGGAGAAGCGGGGGGCGGGTAGCTCGACTGGGCGGCGTGGTCGTCGCCCGCAGCCCAGACGGCTGCCAGCTCGCGCGCGTACACCTCTCCCTGCCGGCGCGCTTCGTCGAGCTCCTTGCGAAGCTTCTCGACATCCTCGCGCGCCTCGACCCCCTCGGCGGGAAGGGCGAGGACCTCCGTACTGCCTTCGAGCTCGTAGCGGCCGCCGTATCGCATCGCCATCCGCGACAGCCACGCGCGCTCGGTGTCGGCGGTCGCGGAGCTGTCCGGACCCAGGACCACACCCACGACGACCTCGTCGTCCGCCCGGCGAATCGTGACGGCGCTGCCGCTGCCGCTGCCGTGCCCCAGGATGACGTGCAGCATCCGGCGAAGCTCCGCCTCGTCCCCGAAGACCTCCGTCCCGCTGCCCGGCTCGATCGAGACACGCGCCTCCGGCGCGACCTCCCAGAGCAACGACGCCAGATCGATCCGCCCACGTCGTCCCCTGACGCTCACCGGCCGGTTGTGCAGGCTGGAGAGCATCTTCATCGCGTCGTCGAGTGCCGAGAGGGTCGCATCGACGCCGCTCGCGTCCGGCGGGGGCGGAGCCTGAGTAAGTGCGCCGACGCCCTTGCGAAGGCGCTCGGCCGCCCCCTGCGCTTCCTGGGTCAACAGCCAGCCGAGCTCTTGCCGCGTGAGCTTCCCCTTCGACATCCGGACGAAGAATGCCAGAAGCGCGTCGCTCGGTCACCGGCGCCGGAGGTACGCGCGACACGCACCCGCGCGAGATCGTCAGGATCGAGAGGCGCTCGTCGTGGCCGTCGCCGTCCTACCGACGGCCACGACGAG
>CALKVG010000266.1 GCA_937998045.1 uncultured Myxococcales bacterium | reverse complement strand
AGATTTCTGCCTGTCTCGTGGGCTCGGAGATGTGTATAAGAGACAGCAGGTAGGAGGGAAAGGACATGTCACCTTCGGCTTGGGCTAACGGGCTTGGATTGGCGTTTGGTGTCGCGGCCTCGGCGCTCGTCCTCGGCTGTGTGGGCGAGAGCAGCTCGGTCGGCACGAGCTACGGCTACGCGGGCGGGGGCGCGTCTTCCAGCGCGTCGGGGAGCAGCAGCGGCGGCGGCGCGGGCACGAAACCGATGCTCGTCGTCGTCGACACCGACCGCACGATGAACGCCACGCCCGGTGACGGCGTCGGCGTGTTCACGGAGTATCGAGCGGGGGGTCACTGGCGCGTCTGGTGGACGTGCGACACCAGCAAGACGGCGCAATCGTGCGACTTCGACGTCTCGGCCTTCCTCGCGAACGTCCTCCCCGGAAACGGCGCGATCACGAACGTCGCTCCGATCGGGAACACCAGTCTCCTGCCGAGCGGGGGGCCGGGCCTCGGCGAGGGGGATGCGGAAGGGCAAGCGACGACGACCACGTCGGTCGACGGGATTGCGTTCGACGCTCCCGCGGGCGCGACGATCACGCTCGACGCCAAGATGGACGGGCAGGAGGACGCGTCCTTCCTCTTCTTCGTCCAGGACGGCAAGATCAACGGCGGCTACGCCGGGACGCTCACCGATCCTCTCATGATGCAGCCGTCGGCGCCCTGAGCCGCCATCGGGCCCCGTGAGGGTGGTGGTCGGCGTCGGAGCCAACCTGGGGGACCGGCTGGGCACGATGCGCTCGGCCGTGCGGGCGATCGCGCGGCGTGCCCGCGTGCTGGCGACGTCGCCCGTCTACGACACAGCGCCGATCGGTCCGGCGCAACCGCGCTTTCTCAACGCGGCTGCGCTGGTCGTGTGGGAGCGTCCTCTGGGCGAACTGCTCGACGAGCTGCTCGCGATCGAAGCGAGCCTCGGGCGCGTCCGAGAGGACGTGCCGGAGCGTGGTCGAAGCCCGGAGCAGCGCTGGGGGCCGCGTGCGATCGACCTCGACGTCCTCTGGGCCGAGGGGGTCGCCGTCGAGGGCCCTCGGCTCACGGTGCCGCACCCGCGCCTGCGAGAGCGCGCGTTCGCGCTGCGGCCGATGCTCGACCTGCTGCCCGAAGCGCGCGACCCGGCGACCGGCGAGCGCTACGCGCAGACCCTTGCAGCGCTGACGATCTCGCCCGACGACCTTCGGCCGACCGGCGACCCCCTATGACGTCGCGGTCCGTCCGCGAGCTATCCACGGGGACCCCTGGCGGGGTCCTCATCGTCGATCAGCCACGAGAGCGCCTCGACCAGCTCTTCTTCGTCGGCGTCGTCCGCCACGCGCGCGAGCGCGACCCGTAGCTTCGGGTCCGCGCACGCCTCCGACGCGACGCGGAGGCGCGCCCGCGAGTCCGCGTCGAGGGCGCTCGCGAGCGCGACCGCGGCGCCCGCGCGCGTGGCCGGCGGTGCGCTCGCGTCCCAGACGACGTTCCACAGTCTCTCGCGATCCATGCGCGCCTCGCGGTAGTCGCGCGCGCGCGCCAGCCCGCGGACGTCGCGCAGCCAGGTTTCGATCATGCGTCCGCCCGGAGCGACGAGCGCCTCGGCGTTCACCGTGTCCTCGCTCTCCCCGAATGCCATGCGCGCCTCTTCGATGCGATGGGTGAGCGCGTCGCGCGAACGCTCGGCCTCCGAGAAGGAACCGAGCAAGTCGAGCCGGATTCGCTGCCCGGACCGCAGCGTGAGCAGGATGAGGCGATCCTGCACCGAGGCCTCTTCGAGCATGTGGAAGGAGACGAAGCGCCGCGCCCCCAGCCTTCGGAGGAGGATTCCGTCGCTGCCCACGTCGACCCGCGTGTTGACGCGCGCCACCGCGATCGACAGGAGCGCCGCGAAGAGGAGCTCCGCGGCGAGCAAGCCTTCGATCAAGCCCAGCTGCTGGATCAGAGGTATCGCGATCCAGGCCAGGGCCGGCCCGGAGAGCACCGCCATGGCGATGGCCGACCAGCGCGAACCGTAGATCGCGCGGAAGCTGGCGACCGACTGTCCGATGCCGTAGCCGGTCGCCTGCAGCAGCGCGCGCGCGTCGTCCTCGTCATCGAGCTCCACGTCGAGCGGCCCGGAGATCGGGCTGCGCCTGAGGACGAAGTGAACGATGGGGCGCTCGGCGGCGAGGAGATACGCCGTCGCGATGTTCCGGCGCGCGACGATCAGCGCGTCGTTGAACCAGAGGCCGCGCCCGTCGGCTCGGAACGAGCCCTGGCGCCGTACCCGGTAAGCGTCCGCGGAGTGGGCCACGACGAGCGCGAACGCGAGCCCCAACTCCACGAAGGCCGCCCACGGCGGCGCCCGGAAGTACGTCAACGCGACGGCCAGGGCGAAGAAGGGGAGGGCACCGGCGAGCAGCCACGAGCGCCGCCGGAGGATCTCCCCCCGCCCCTGGAAAACCGCGCTCACTCATAAACCATACGCACGCAGCTTTTTGTGCAACCCCTCGCGCGTAATTCCCAGTGTTTTCGCGGCCGCCGTCTTGTTGTTGTCGTGCTCGCGCAGGGCCTCGATGAGGAGCCAGCGCTCGAGCTGGTCCATCATTTCTTTGAGGGTCCCCTTCGTGGGCTTCACGCGATCGATCACCCCCTCGATCTGGCGGATGCGCGGGGACAGGAGCTCCGGCGTCACGAAGGCGCCCGACTCGATCTGGATGACGAGGCGCTGCACTTCGTTCTGCAGCTCGCGGACGTTCCCGGGCCAGTCGTAGGCTTGCAGCAGCTCCATCGCCTGCTGCGAGTACCCCGCAGCGGGCTTGCCCAGCTCGGCGGCGTAGCGCTTGATGAAATGCTCGGCGAGCAGCGGGATGTCCTCGCGTCGCTCGCGCAGCGGCGGCACGCGGATCGGAAAGACCTTGAGCCGGTAGTAGAGGTCCTCCCGGACGCCGCCCTCGGCGACCTCCTTCTCTATGTTCCCGTTCGTCGCCGCGACGATGCGCACGTTCACGCGCTTCTCCTGCGCGGCGCCGACGGGGCGGATCTCGCCCTCCTGCAGCACACGGAGGAGCTTCGACTGGAGCGACAGCGGCATCTCCGTCACCTCGTCGAGGAAGAGCGTCCCGCCGTCGGCGATCTCGAAGAGGCCCTTCTTGTCCTCGTGCGCGCCGGTGAAGCTGCCCTTCTTGTGCCCGAACAGCTCGCTCTCGAGCAGGCTCTCGGGCATCGCCGCGCAGTTCTGGCTGACGAAGAGCTGCGTGCGACGGCGCGAGCGATAGTGCACGGCGGCGGCGATGAGCTCCTTGCCGACTCCGGTCTCGCCCTCGATGAGCACCGTGACCCGCGTGTCGACGACCTTGACCAGCTGCTCTAAGAGCGCGCGCATGGCGGAGCTGCCGCCGATGATCTGCTGCTCTCCCTTGCCGACGCGGCGCGACTCCTCGCGCGTCTTGAGGAACGTGTTCTCCTTCTTCAGGCGCTCTTCGGCCGCCCGGAGCCGCTGCACGAGGCGCGCATTCGCCACGGCGAGCGACGCCGCGTGCCCGAGGACGGCGCTCATGTCGAGGTCGGCGCTGGTGAAGACGCCGGTGCTCTCGCGGTTATCCATCTGCAGGACGCCGAGGATCTCCTCGCCCTTCCAGAGAGGGACGCCGAGGACGCTGCGGATCTGCGCGCCCATGAGCGACTCGGTCTGCGCGACCTCGCGCGGCGCGTCCGCCGCGATGACCGCGGCTCGCTCGGTCACGACCTTGCGAAACACGCTGCGGGTCACCGGGATCGGCTGCGTCGCCGGCCCTTGCTGCCCGCGCAGGCGCGTGACGATGGGGACGTACGCGCCCGCGCCGCTGCGCACGGTTTCGTCGTCGTCCTCGCGGAGGACGACGGTGACGTGCGTCGCTCCGGGCAAGAGGGCGAAGGCCGCGTCGCAGATGGCGACGAGGACGTCGTTCATGTCGTCGGCGGCGCCGATACGCTTCTGCGCTTCGTACAGCGCCCGCATGCGGTTCGTGTCCCGCTCGACCGCCGACTCGGCCCGCCCGAGCTCGTCGATCTTGCGGATGGCCAGGACGCGCGCCTCGTCGCCGTCCTCGGCGATCGTCACCGCGAGTTGGACGAGCCCCGCCCCGCTCCCGAGCTCGATGACGTCCCCCGAGTGAAGCGCGAGCTCGCGGCCGGCGGCGTCGTCGAGCGTCGTGCGCTTGCCGTCGCGCACGACCGCCGTCCCGTTCGTCGAACGCAGGTCGCGCAGGAGGTAGCGCTCCGCGTCGTAGACGATGCGCGCGTGCTCGCTCGAGACGAGCTCGTCGGGCACGACCACGTCGTTCCCGACGGACCGCCCGACCCGGACGACGTCCGAAGAGGACTCGTGGTGCGCACCGCGGGCGAGCCCCTGGGTGATCTCCAGCCGGATCATTCCGGAAGAGAATACATCAACCGCGGCGCAGTCCCCCCGTGCTCAGTTGGCCCGGGCGCGAAGGCGCAGGGCGATCTTCACGACGGAGTCGTCGGCCATCAGCAGGTTCTTGTCGCCGCTCTTCGTGTCGGCCGCGACGATCTTGTCCAGCGCGTCGGCGCTCGCGGCGTCGCCGCCCGGCGCAAGCTCGTCGATCGCCTCGACGAGCGACAGACGGGCGCTCGCGTCCTTCACCTTGTCCACGCGCTTGAGGAGCTCCGCCCGGGTGTTCGCCTGCGCGGATCCGTCGCCGTAGACAACCGCCATCCACGAGGCCTTGATCGACCGCCAGTTCGCGGTCGTCGGCGTCGACGGGACCGGTTCGTCCAGCACGCTGAGGTAACAGCTCGTGCTGGTGCCGCACTTGTCCACGACCTGGCCGGCGAAGTCGAACATCTGCTTGCTGGCGTTGAAGACGTCGCCCGGCAGCTCGCCCTTCGCTTTCTGGAGCGCGGCGCCCACTTCGCCTTTCTTGTCCTTCGGCATCACCTTCAACGCCGCCTCGAGCGGCAGCAGCTTGCTGGCCGCGTCCGGCGCCTTGGCCATCTCGCTGACGAGCCAGTCGGTGAGCGCGGGATCGTAGAAGTTCGCCGATGCCTGCGCGAGAGCGGCGCGGGGCTTGAGCGCGCCGAGGAGCTCGACGGAGGCGTCCCACTTGAGCTTGTTGTACGCCGACATGAACGCCGGCTCGACGCGGGCGTCCTCGGGGAACTGGACGAGCGCCTGCGCGAACGCCGTCTTCGTCGTGTCGGTATCTGCGTTCGGCAGCGCGTTGAGGATCGCGTCGCGCCCGTTCGGGCGGGAGAGCAGCGCCAGCGTGTCGGCGATGATGGCGAGGTTCGTCTTGTCCTTGAACGCTTCGCCGGCCTTCGTGTAGTCGGGGTCCTGCCCGTTGAACGCCTTGATGAGCTCGGGCTCGGCTTGCTTGGCCATCTTGAGCAGCGTCATCCGGCTCAGCGCGTTCAGGTCGAGCTTCGTCGGCGTGAGGAGGACCAGGACGAGAGGCTTGATCGCCTTCGTGTAGGCGAGCTCGCGGATGACCTGAATCGAGGTCTGCTGCCACCACTGAATCTGGTCCTTCAGCGAGTTGACGTCCTCGGGGTTGACCGGCTTGCTCAGCTTGTCGATCGCCTTGTCGCCGTAGCTGGGGTCGTGCACCGCGACGACGGCGTCGTGAAGCGCGCGGAACAGGCGCTCGCTGGTGGCCTTCGACACCTGGAACTTCGAAAAGACGTTCCACAGCTCGTCGACAACGGTCTGCTCGAGCTTCGTCCCCGCCTTGGCCATCGCGTTGATCGACTCGCACGAGACGCGGACCTCATCGTCGGTCTTGCCCATCTCGAAGTCTTTGAGGGCCTTGGCGATCGCCGGCTGCGTCCGCGCGTCGTGGGTCTCGGCGAGGAACTTCATCAGGTCGACGCGCGTCTTGTCGTCGAGTCCGCCCGCCGTGTAGGTCTTCGTCAGAGGCTCCACGATCGTGTCGAGGAGCGACTTGATCTCGGGCGCGCTGGCGTTGTTGTTCGCGCGCGTCATGCCGTCCTCGTAGAACTGCGTCAGGCGCTTGATCGCGTTGGCGCGCTGCGCCGGATCGTCGAGGCGCTTCGTCCACGTCTTCGGGTCGTTCTCGTCGTCGCACGCGACGAGACTGACGGCGAGAGAAGCGCCGAGCGCCAGCGCGCCGGCGCGCAACGTTAACCGGCTGCCGAGCGTGCCAAGGCCGGCAGCAGCCGAAAGCAGACGGAGCGTGCAGCAGAGCGTACGCGCGGTCTTCATGATGGTTCTCCCGATGTACGTTTCGCCAGCTCTCGCGCTACGAAACGAGCCCGGCCCCAGGTTCCTCCTCTGGAGCGCCAGCCCCAGGAGGTACTCTGCCGCGAGACGGTACAAGGG
>CALKVG010000265.1 GCA_937998045.1 uncultured Myxococcales bacterium | reverse complement strand
CTCGGGGCGGGTGAAACCGCCACCTCAACTTTCAACAGCGACCGGGACGAAGCCCAGAATGCACAGCGCTCGCGCAAGCGAGTGGGTACCGCACGAAGCTGTGCGGGACAGATGCAGATCGGATCGCATTGGCCGGCAGCCGGCCGCTCCCTTCTGGAGGTCTGTCCCATGAAACGCCGCACGAAGCCCCGCAGTCGCACGATCCTCGTCCCAGTAGAAGACGAGACGATGGCCAGCGAGGTCGGGGTCAACTACCCGCTCGTCAAGCCGCATCGCATCTACCAGGTCGCCCTCCGCTGTGGACTCCGCACTCTTCGCGCGAACCCCGAGCGGCTCGTGCGGGAGGCGCTCGACGTTCCTGCCAGCAACGCCGAGACACCGGCGGGAGGTGCCCGATGAGCGCCGCCGTCGCCACGGTCAGGCCACCGCCGCCTCCTCCAGCCGCTCGATCAGACGAAACCCTCCGCACCGCTCTCGGCGCCTTCGACGAGCGCCAGCACGACGGCCGCTGGAGCCAGACGCGGAGTTCGTCGATCGTTCTGGGAGCGACGAAGCCGAAGTCTTCGAGGAAGCGCACGATCTCGACGAGGGGATCTCGGTCGGCCTCCACCTCCGTCGCATCGAACGTCACGAGCACGTCGTTCCACACGGTCTCGATGTACAGACCGCCGCGTCGAGGGTCGAAGCCGACGCGTGCGACGTGGCCGTGACAGTCGAACAGCTCGAACTCCACGTCCGCCGTACAGGCCGGCGACCGCGGGATCAACGCTTCGCAAACATGAACGCCAGCCCGGCACACACGCCGCCGACGACAACACCGACGACGAGAATGAATCCGGCGAGTGTGCTGTACGTGTAGCCCGGTCGGCGAGGAGCACGCGAGCGTCCTGGCGGACGACCTGTTGAACAACCTGCGTGAGCGTGGGCTCGACGCGAAGGGGGCGAGATGGTTTCGCACCGCGATCATCGCGGCCCTTCGCGACAATGGCGTGCTGCTGACCAGTTCTTCGAGCGGCTACAAGCTGCCGGTCAGCGCGGCGGACCTCGTGAGCTTCGCACGCCAGGCGGAGAACGTCTGCGTTCCCATGCTCAACCGCGTCGAAGCTGCGTGCAACGCCGTGAAGCTGTTGACGCGAGGGGAGGTCGATGTCCTTACGCAGCCAGAACTCGGCCTCGTTCGTGATCTGCTCGTGACGATCGCGCGAGGGGGAGCGGCGCAGCCCGAGGATCCCGGTGAGGTGTAGGACGCACCGATGCGGACCCCCGAAGTAACGACGCGAGCTGAGATCATGCTCGCCCTCGCCGAGCACGTCGGCGTCAACCTCGACGCCCTCGCCTTCATCGCGGACCGCGTCGAGCACAACCTCGGGATGCTCGACTCCGCCGTGCCTGCACGACGCGCGGAGCTGGAGAGGCTCGTGGCCGAGGACTCCGACGAGCTGGTGGGCGCGTACAAGCGGCTGAGGAGCACGGTCGAGCGAGGCGGAGACGGGTGACGGGTTTCTCAGCGCGAGAATTTTCCGAGCGAGATCAGCCAGACCCGCCCCTTCGCGCGCTGATGGGACCCATCGAAAGGGACCCATTCGAGCCGGTGCCCGAATTGATCGCTCCTGAGCCCAGGATCGAACCGAGCAACAAAATGCAAAAATCGAAGGAGTCGGTGTGCTCCTGGATCAAGGGGTGTCATTCCCGCCCCACTGGAATCGAGCCATGCGCCCCGCTCGCACGATCTGGACGAGCCATCCGCCGCACCTGCGCAAAGCAGCGAAGTTAATGATGCGGGTCCGTGATCGTCTCGCCCCGAGCCGAGGTACGCTTCTCGATCGGCCTTGTCGTCGAGTTTGCTCCGCCGGACTTCGCCTGACATGCGTCGGTCATGGCGCGGGTTGGGCTCGCCGACTTCGACGACGGGCTCGTCGTGCGGCTTGCGCGTCGAAAGGCGTGCACCGATCATCGGCCTCGCATGGCCGCCCAGAAGAAGACCGCGAAGCTCTCGAAGAGTTCGTCTCGACCAACACGTCGGCCGACGAAGCGCGCGGCCAAGTCGGCGCCGTACCTCGATCAGACGAAGCGAGATCCCGCGATCGACGAGTACCTCGCCAATGTGAACCCGAAGAGCCGCGCCGTGCTCCAAGAGTTGCGGCGGACGATCCACGCGTTCGTTCCCGAGGTCGTGGAGTGCATCAGCTACCGCATCCCCGCGTTCCGCTACGAGGGACGGATAGTCGGCGGCTTCACGGCGACCTCGACGGGGTGCTCGTACTACCCGTTCAGCGGGACGACGCTGGCGACGCTCGCGGCGGACATCGAGGGCTATAGTCACACGAAGAGCGCTCTGCACTTTGGCGCCGACAAGCCCTTGCCTCCCGCGCTCGTTAAGAAGCTGCTGAAGGCGCGGATGCCCTCTCGCGGATCATCGCACCGAGCGCGTGGACGCCTTCCCCCCGTGGTTGGCACCCAGTGGTGAAGGGAGCTCCACGCAGAAAGACGGGGACAGTTGCGTGCGGAAGCACGAGCTGGTGCAACCGCGTGGGGTACCGCACGTCGAAATTCGAGCCGTATGCATGGCCCACCGGCCCGGCAAGGCTGTCGACCGCCTCGCCGACTCCCATCGCCAGGAGGAGCTTGACGACGTCGCCGCCCAGCCCAACGACCAAACGCGGCGTCCACACGTTGAGGAGCGCGGAGAGCCTTCGCGTGAAGAGATTCTGCACGTTCGTGAGCGCTGCTCCACGGAGCGTTCGGTGCTTGGGTGCGTGCATCGGGATGAGAGGCAGCTCGATCAGGTGCTCATGCAGGGTGCGTGGAGAGAACTGCGAGGGCGGCGGAAGCCCCACCAGCCCTGAGACAAAGGAATGGATGTTGGCCCAGTATCGGGTACCGTATTTCGCGATCAATTCCGGGAAGAGCTCCCAGTAGCGAAGCTGCAAGGCCTCGTATCGTTCGATCGAGACGTCGTAGAACAGCGGCGTAAATGGCAAGATGGCGTCCTCGCCGCGCAGGTAACAAAGCTGCCGATCGAAGTTCTCGTCGTCGAGGAGGGGCTCCAGGCTGATGAGTACAACCGGGCGGTCCGTCACGCCGGCCCCTCCGAGTTGAAGCAGAGGCGGGTACACGTCCACGAACCCGCCACGGTTGCGCCGAAGCGGCGGGAGATCAAGAAAGCGAGCGTTCCACGGTACCCGGCCCTGCTCCTGCGCGTCCCGGTGGGCTCGCCATGCCGCGAGCTGCTCGACCATGAGCGCTCTCACGAAGGCCTCGCGAGTTGGTATGCCACGCGTAGTTCTCCTCTACGTTGCTGGGTTAGGCTCCGTCGTTGCGTTTTGAAGTGGACCCCGAATTTCGGGCCAGAGGTTAAGGTGGTACGGGGAGCCTGC
>CALKVG010000264.1 GCA_937998045.1 uncultured Myxococcales bacterium | reverse complement strand
ACACGCGTAAGATCGTCGGCAGCGTCAGATGTGTATAAGAGACAGGTACGAGACGGCGCTCGAGCTGAGCCGAACCCACGGCTCGCCGTTGGCGGAAATGGCGTAGTAGCTCAGGAATCGCGTGTCCCCGGCGAAGACCCCTTGCTCGCTGTTCGCGGCAATTTCTCCGCCGAGATCCGTGACCATGAACGTGCGGCCAAGATTGATCGTCAGAACCGGCGGCCCGACGTTGATCTCGATGGGCACGAGCGCAACATGGGGGCGCGACGGTTCCCGCGTCAATCGCGACCGACGCCCCGCACTGAAATCCTCGCGGCAGGCCTCGCCGAGGAGCAAGCCGTCGTCGTCGACGACCGGCACGAATTGGAGCTCGTGGCGCCCTTCGAAGAGGGCACGCGCCTCGTCGGGCGATGCGCGTACCGACAGCTGCGCGCATTCGGCGTCGACGAGGTCGTGCACGATGAGCAGCCGAGGCAGGAGCTCCGCCGAGAGCCGCTGTCGGGCCGTCTCGGGGTGCAGCGCGCCCTGCAGTCGGCCGCACGCGTCGACGACGAAGAGCGGCCGCGGGTCGTGCGTGAGCAGCTCGACCAGCAGGTCCGCTGCGCAGGTCAGCGCAGGGACGTGGCGCGTCGGGTGGAGCGGGATGGGAGCCCCCGACAGCGCTGGCTCCGTGCGCGGCGGACAGCGCGGGCCCAGACGATAGAGCGAGCCCCGTCCAGGGGCCGGCTGACCAGGGTCGCCGCGCCGCAGGCGCACGCGAGCCGCAATATGAGGTGGTAGTCGGAGCTCAGCTCGGAGAGCAACACGACCGACGAGATCGGGTCGCGCGACGTGCCGGCCAGCAGCGCACCCATGCCGAGCAGCGAGAATGCCCCGGGTGGTGTGCCCGGCCATACGTGCGAGACGCCGGCGCCGACCAAGCCGCCGATCAAGGCGCCAATCGAGAGCATCGGTGTGAGGAGGCCGCCCGGGACCTGGGCCGCCTGGCACGCGGCCGTGGCGCCGAAGCGCAGGATCGGCAGCGTCACGAGTAGAGGGATCGCGAGATCGCCGTGCAGCGCAGCGTCGGCGGCGCCGTAGCCGTTCCCGAGGAGGTGCGGCAGCCATGCGGACGCAACGCCAAGCGTACTGAGTACGACGAACGGCATGAACGGCGCGAGGCGCGCGCTGCGATCCTGCAGCGCGGCGAACCACCGCAAGCCCTTGAGCACGAACGCGGCGACTGGACCCAGCGCAGCCCCGAAGAGCAGCGCCACTACGAGAACGGCTGGGCGGCCGAGCTGGTAGAGCGGGATGTGATAAGTCGGCTGTTTGCCCAGCACCGAGCGTGACACGGCGGTCGCCACTGCGCAGCAGAGGATCACGGGGCCAACCAGCTCCAACTCGATTCGGCCGAGGAGTACCTCGAGGTGACCAGGACGCCCCCGGAGGCGGTGTGTGCGCGGTGGAGGAACAGTCGGATCGTCGTCGTGGCGACGCCTGCGATCAGCAGGGCGCCGACGCGGCGGAGCGGCGATGCGGCCGCGAACGTCGAGCGGCTGGCCGAGGTCCAGACCAGCTGCTCGACGAGGCGAAGGAGCGCTAGCAGCCCGACACCGGCGATGCCCGTCGCCGCGCCGGCGATCAGCATGAGCGCCAGAAGGGACGCGCCGGCTCGAGCCCGCGCGGGCAGAGGCCGCCGTTCGCGCGAGAGCGGACGCGGACGCGGAAGCGAAAGCAACCGCACGACCAAACCGGCGGCGCGCCGTTCGCGGACAACGAACGCCGAATCGGGAGTGAGTCATGGAGCAGGCGGAACGGGTAGAGGTCCTGGTGCTGGGCAGCGGCGCGGGCGGCAAGCTCCTTTCGTGGGACATGGCTCGAGCAGGCCATCGAACGGCCGTCGTCGAGCGCAGGTGGGTCGGCGGCTCTTGCCCGAACATCAACTGCCTTCCAAGCAAGAACGAGGTCCGGAGCGCAGAGCTGGCCGACGTCGTCCATCACTCCGGGGGCTTCGGGACCGCCGCGACGGGCGTTCGCACGGACATGCCGCGTGTGCTCGCGCGTAAGCGCAGGATGGTCGAAGGCCTCGTCGCCATGCACCTGGAGCGGTACCGCGCGAGCGGAGTGGAGCTGAGCCGCGTCACCGTCATCGAGCGCGGTCCGCAGGTACTCGGACGGGAGGATCCGGATGTCGCCGAAGCGCTGCAGCGGCTGTTCGCGGACGAGGAGATCGAGGTCCTCCTGAACGCGCAGGTCGTGCGCGTGGAAGGCCGGCGGGGAGACCTCAGCGTGACCGTTCGCGCGGGCGGTGAGGAGAAGACCATCCCCGCGAGCGAGATCCTGGCGGCGGCGGGCAGGACGCCGAACACCGGCGGAATCGGTCTCGACGTTGCGGGGATCGAGCTCGACTCGCGCGGCTACATCGCGGTCGACGACCGCCTCGAGACCAGCGCTCCGGGCGTGTGGGCTATCGGCGAATGCGCCGGTAGCCCCCAGTTCACCCATATCTCCGAGAACGACTATCAGGTCATCAAGGCCAACCTTGATGGCGGGAATCGCTCGACGCGCGGGCGACAGGTGCCCTTCTGCGTCTTCACGGCCCCGCTCGCTCGCGTGGGCTTGAAGAGGTCGAGGCGCGCGGCCACGGGGTCGCGGTCCGCATCGCAACGCAACCGGTGACCGAGGTGCTCCGCACGTGGACGACGGGCGAGACGCGCGGCTTCATGAAGGCGCTCGTTCACGCGAAGCGCGACGACATCCTGGGGTTCACCATGTTCGGGGCGGAGGCGGGTGAGGTCATGGCCGTGGTGCAGACAGCCATGCTGGGCGGGATGCCGTATACGAGCCTACGCGACGACGTCCTCACCCACCCGACGATGGCCGAGGGGCTGGGCACGCTCTTTTCCCGCGTTGCCACGTAGCCGGCCTCGAAGAGACTCGCACGTGACGACGTGCAGCGCGTCCTCTTCAGTCCCCGCCTCCCCCCTCATCGACGGCTCCCCCGTCGCCGGGAGCCATCTCGGTGTATTTGAAGAACTCCATCGACGAACTGTTTTGGATCAGGTAAAAATAGAACTCTCCGGTATTAGAAATAAAGGGCACTGCGCCCGTATTGTATACTGCATCCCCCGGCATGGGGGTGCCGGTAACGGACGCGGGTAAAAGCAGATGTTTGGCGCTCCACGGCCCCCAGGGATTGTTTGCGTAACGGAAATACGAATTGCCGTTCACGCCTTCCATGTACACCAATACATATTCTCCATCCAACTGCCCGCCTTGCATCTTGAAATAACCGGGCATGTTGCCGACTGGCCCCACGATGGCCCCAGAGACGTCCGTCAAATCGGTTGCCTCCTCGTATTTCTGGACCCAGCTCGTTCCGTTCCAGTACTGCCTTGCGTTGAAGTCTTCGACGCTTCCAGCCGGAACCCGCGAAATCACCAGGTTCGATTTGTCGTTCCATACTCCGTACTCGTTCGTTTCGTCCGCACCCAGCATGTAGATGTTGCCGTCGTCATCGTTCCAGGACGCCAGATTTTCGAACTGAACCACCCGATAGTAATTGCCAGATTGTGCATCGTCGGCATTCGGGCTGAATCCACTGGGAATGGTGGGATAGTACATGTATGGCAGGGAATCGAACGCCACCAGCGTAGTCCAATCCACCTGACCGTTGACGATGGTATACCTCATCAGCTGAGTGGCGTTTGCCTTGAACGGGGAGCAACAGCTGGCATCGTTGTGAAGAACGAAATAAACGTAGTTCCCCACCGAAAAGGCGCCCATGTTCCATGGACTGCCACCGTATGCGTTCCGGGTGGCGGTTGATCCGGCTTTGGCCGACAAGAGGAGTTTATTCCCCGAGGTGTCGTATATGCGCACCGCGCACAGGCCATACATGTCGAGGAACCCCCAGTTGCCATCGCCAGATACGGGGTTGTAAGTGATCTTGACGTACCTGGCGGATGTTCCGTTCAGGTTGATGGCCATGTCGTAGCCTGCGGGGCCTGACCCGCTGGCCTGTGGAATTTGGAAGGGGTACCCGCTTCCGGTATATTCTGTATAGGCATTTCCATCTGCCGAAGTATATATCTTGATATTCTGCAGCCCCTTGTCGGTACCGCCGGCTTGATTGAAATTCCATATGTACATGTTTCCTAGGGTTCTCACACCATAGGAATCCAGAATGATGTAGCTGTTTGCGGTCGACGGCGAGTGATCGGAGAGCCACATTTTCATGTAGTCCGTATCGTGGGTGTCAGTCGTGGCCCTGATGCCGCTCATGCCGTAGTTGTTGACGAGATTCCATGCGACTGTGCCGCCATACCCGCTCTCGGCCCGTGTGGTATTCCACAGGTTGCTATAATCAGCCTTCTGTCCATTGGTGCCGTATATCCAGCTCATCTTCGAGCTGTCCGGTGTCACTCCGTTATATACACCGGCAGTGCTGTTGAAAAAGTGGCCGCCGAAGTTCGAGTCGTTGAATAGAACGACCGAGTTGGTGCTCGACATCCCCAATGCCTGACGGTCTTTTATTTCGAGGGGAATCCACTGAAAGCCGTCGCCATTGTGGCCTGTGTTGTTGAACACGGCGTTCCAATCCGGTGCCGGCGTTACTTGGTACGTGGGTGGTGGAGGGAGAGGGCGCGGGGAACCGGTGCCACCGTCCGACCCGGTGCTTCCCGAGCTGGTGCCGCCGCTGGAACCCGAGCTGGCGCTGCCGCTGGAGCCCGAGCTGGCGCTGCCGCTGGAGCCGGAGCTGGGGCCGCTGCTGGAGGCGGAGCTGGCGCCGCTGCTGGAGCCGGAGCTCGAACCGCCGCTCGAGCTCGTGCTCCCTGTGGCGTCAGAATTCGCTCCAGCGTCCTCGCTCGCTCCGGTTCCGCTGTTGTCGTCCGACGAACCACACGCGGCCAACGCGCCCAAGGTCACCGCGAGCGCGCAGCAGACCGACCGAGGTGGACGCCTCCATGTCGTATCACCACGTACGTTCGACGACGCCCTGGTTGTGTCAGCGAGTCTCACACTACAAAAAAACTCGCATGCCGGACTTCGGCTCACTTTTCATTGCCCGCGTCATTGCCCGCGCCAAGGCGTACCGCGCTCCTTCAGGCATCCGTCCGCGTCGTCGGCCGCTCCCGGCGTGGGGTTAGCTAGTTTGCCATCGCCTAGGGTGCCATCACGACCACGGCCGACCCGTTGTACGAGACGACCTTGTCGGGAGTGGCCGTCACATCCACGCCGACGCCATGGTTAGCCCCGACGAAGACGACGTTGAACGTCCTCGTCGTGGGCATCCCTGGGTAGCTTCCGGCCGGGGCGCTGATCGTCAGCTGCTTCGCCGATTGGCTCCACGAGAACATGATCGTCGAGTGCGCGCCGTTCTCGTAGTTGTAGGTGTCGCCTTCGTCCTCGTACAGCATGAAGGTCGCGTCCTGCCCCTCGTAGACACGGATCTCGAGCGGGTCGATGCTCTCGTTGGCGTACTGAATCATGGGACCCATCGGCACGATCGAGCCCGCCCTCGCGTACAGCGGCATCTGGTTCAACGGAGCGTTGGCCATCATCATGCCACCGCCCGTCACCGTCGATCCGGCCCAGAAGTCGTACCAGGTGCCGGACGGCAGGTAGAGGGAGCGGCTCGTGGCGCCCATCGTCGTCACGGGATTTACCAGGAGCGCAGGGCCGAACATGAACTGATCCGTGATGCCGTAGACCTGCGCATCGTTCTGGAAGTCGAAGACCAGCGGCCGCATGATCGTATAGCCCGCGCTGGTGACCTGCCAAGCCAGCGAGTAGATGTACGGCATCAAGCGATAGCGCAGTTGATCGACGACGAGCATGTTGGCCTTGCCCTGCGCGCTCCACTGGGATCCGTAGAGCTCCTTGGAGGCCTGCCCGTGAATGCGGAAGGTGGGGCAGAACGCGCCGAACTGGAACCACCGCGTAAAGAGCTCTTCGCTGGGCGTGCCGAAGTAGCCGCCGATGTCGGTGGTCCAGTACGGCATTCCGGAGATGGCAAAGCTGAGCCCACCGGGGATCTGCGCGGCGAACACGTTGGGATCGGCGTTGATGTCGCCCGACCAGCAACCTGCGGCGTATCGCTGCTGGCCTGCGAAGGCGCTGCGAGTGAGGACGTACACGCGCTTGTTGTTGGGGCCCATGCTGCGCCAGCCCTCGTAGATCCCTCGAGTGTGCTCGAGGGGGTACGCGTTGATGTTGAACGCGCCCTTCCCGAGGGCCGTATCGGCGGAGTGCACGTTCACGCTGCCGGGGTAGCCATCCGGCTCGGTGCAATCCGCCCAGATGGCGTCCCAGCCGTAGTTGGCGAGCAGGCGATCGTGGTCATATTGGTAGGCGATTGTCCGGGCCATCGAATTGAACGTGTCGTAATACTGGTATCCATCGCCCGACCCCGGATAAAGAGCATTGAGGGCGTTGAGCGAGTTGAAGGGATCGAGCTCGCCTTGGACCATGGGCGTGGGTGGGTTTCGCGTCTGGTACTCCGGCCAGATCGAGATCATCGTGTGGATGTTGTCCATGTGCAGCTGCGACACGATCCCGGCGGGATCCGGATACCGGCTCGGATCCATGAGCTGCGAGCCCCACATGTAAGGGCTCCAGTACTGCCAATCCTGCACGATGACGTCGACGGGGATCTTGTTGCTGCGGTAGCCCTGATCGACGGACTGGAGGTCCGCCGAGCTCGTGTAATGGTCCTTCGACTGAAAGAGGCCATAGCTCCACTTGGGGAACAGCGGCGCCGCGCCCGTCGCGGCGCGGTAGAGCGCGATCACGTGATCGATCGTGGGCCCGTAGAAGTAGTAGTAGTCGACCATGTCGCCGGTCTCGGAGCTGAAGCTGTACTGGGTGTTACCCGCGGCGTTCCCGGCGAAGTTCGTGATCGAGGGGTTGTCCCACAGGACCCCGTAACCCTTGTTCGAGACCACGAGGGGGATCTGGATCTCGGTGTTGTGATTTTGCATGGTGAGTGTCGACCCCTTGCGGTTGATCACTCCGTCCTGATGCTGGCCGAGACCGAACAGGGCTTCGTCCTGCGGCGAGTTCCACGCGGTTTGAACGGTGTTGGTGGCGACGCCCTCGACGGTCGCCGGCGTGACCGCCTTGCTGGCCTCGGACAACAGCGAGTTGCCGGTGAGATCGGCGAAGGTTACGAGGCCGGTCGCGGTCGCGACGTTCGCCTGCATCCGCGCGGTCGTTATGGTGAAGGTTCCCCCGGCGTCGGAAACGCAGAAGCTCGGGGTGCCCCAGGTCGCGTTTACCGAGAGCGACGTCTTCATCGGAAGCGACGATGCTGTCGTGTACTCGACGCGGATGACGTCATCCTGACAAACCTCCAGCCGGAGCAGGCCGCCGTTGACGGTGAAGGTCACGCCCGTGGCGTCGACGGAATAAGATCCGCCGTCCGGAGGCGGCGGTGGGCAGACGAGCGGCGGCGAGGAGTCCGCCTGGGAGGCGTCTCCTCCGGACGCGTCTCCAGACAATCCAGCGTCGGACGCGTCGGGAGTAACGGCGGCGTCCACTCCGCCGCCGGAGCCGGGCGTCCCGGTATCCCCGCCTCCTTGGGCTGCGTCATCGACCCCGGCTTCGGCGGCCCAGTCACTCCCGGGCGAGCACGCGGCGGTGACCACGACAACGGCCACGAACAGGACGGAGATCGAACCTTTGCTGCAACCTGACATCATTTCCTCTAGGGGCGTGGCGTGTCGCCGTTCTCGAAGGTTCACCCGGACCATGGGTGGGTGGCGACGAGACCGGATGGCGATCACTACGTGCGTGCACTACGTGTGGGAAAGACATACGGAAATGTCCATCACAACGTGCACGAACACGCGCTCCACATACAGGCCCGCGGGCCCATGTCGGCAGAACGTCGGTGATCATCGAACGATGTGCCGCGGGCCGTACGCGTCTGCCCGTAGTCCATGGTCGCCGGATCTCAATGGCTAGTAGCGTGCGCGGCTTCGCGATGGTTGGTGCGGCGCGGCGACGCCGGTCCGGCGTCCGTGGTTGTGCAGGCGAGCGCGAGCGTCACGGCACCGAATCCCGCAAGCCGATCATGTTCGATCGCGTCGCGTCGCCGCGCTTCGCTCCCTGGGCCCATTCTCGGGATCGGTGATCGACGCAGCCGGCGAGCGCCACGAACCCACGCTGAAGGGCCGGAGCATGTGCCGCGCCTGAACCGCGAAGTCTCCAGTCGGAGAGGCAGATGGCTCGATTTCCTCAGCAGCGTGCTCACCCGTGCGAGCGCTGGAGCGCCGGCGCTCTCGGCTTCCGCGCAATCGTTCTCGCTACGACCCTCGTCGGTTGCGCAGCGACCTCGAAGTCGCTGCGGACGGAGGCGCAGCCACCGGCGAGCGGCGCAGTTCGGAGCGGCATCGCCGAACCCGCCGTAGACACGGATCGTGACAACGGCGTGGCGAATGCCTCGAGCTCGGCGCATGAACCCGCGACACACGAAACAGGCAGTGCCCAGGGGCAAGGGCAGGGAAGGGATTCCGCGTGGACCTCGTTCGTACAGACGAGGCTCGACCACCTCCGGGCGACCGTAGAGCTG
>CALKVG010000263.1 GCA_937998045.1 uncultured Myxococcales bacterium | reverse complement strand
TCCCGCTCGTTCCGCCGCCGCTCGTGCCGCCGGTGACGCCTCCGCTCGTCCCGCCGCTTCCACTGCTGCCGCTGCTCGATCCGGATCCGCCGTCGTCGCCCCACCCGCTGCTGCCGCCGTTCGAACCGGTAGCGCCGCCGCTGCCTCCGCCGCTCGAGACGCCGACGTACCCGCCGGTTCCCGAGTCTCCCGAGGTACTGGCGCACGCCGCCAGCGCCGCGACGCCCACAACAGAAAACGTTCGGAATGCTCGGAACGAAGCCGCCGTCTTCCGCTTCATGAGGAGCTCCAAAGGTTGCGATCGCGCGCGCCGCTGCGCGCGATCGCTGCTCTCGCCAGGCGAGCGTCGTGCCACCGCCGTGAGTCGACGAAAGCCGCGTTTTTCCGGGCAACGGATGGTGCTCCTGAATCGCGAACGATCCACGGCGGCCGACCACTTGTCCCATGTGGGACCCGGCTCGCGGCTCGGACTCAGGCCACCTGCCCGACGATGAGACCCCAGAACGAGCCGCTCTCCCTGCGGAAGGACCACCCGACGTGCGCGCCGCAGGCGGCGCAGATCGAGACGCGCCAGGCGAACCCCTTGAACCAGGTCCAGAAGGTCGACTCGTCGCCGGCGCCCTGGCACCCGGGGGCTTCGGCGAAGCACCGGATGGTGTACTCGTGGCCCATCGGGTTGACGAACGTGTGCACGTGCTTGCCCTCGACGTCGATTCCGGAGCGCTGCCGGGCGATGGCGTGACCGCAGGCCGCGCAGCGGAGCCAGTCCTCGTCGCGCGTCGCGCGCTCGAGCGCTTGCGTCGCCAGCGGCTCGGCCTGCGTCTCCTTGCCGTCCTGCGTCTCCTTGCCCATCGCGGATCGAGAGTGCCCCACCGGCTCGAGCTCGGCGAGCGGAGGCGACTTGATTCGTTATAACGGACACACATTCCGGGTCCTCGGGTCGGCTTCCGGAACACTCCGAGATCGCCTGGATGATGCCATTCCGTCGCTGCGAACTGGCTGACATCGCACCCCTCCCGTCTCGGCCGCAACGCCGTTCGCGCTCTGGCGTTGTCTTTTATAGTAGACAAAAGAACGCCCCTGCTTCAAGGTGGGCCTTCCTCGGGCCCTTGGGGGGTCCCCTCGTTCTCGCGGGGCGCTCTGCGCCTGGCGGCTGGTACGGCATGAAATCGTCTCGAGCATTCTCCGCAATTCCCACTGCGTTGTTGCTCGTCGCCTCCGTCGCGCACGCTCAGACCGCGCCGCCGTCGGTCGTCTCGCCCCCGCCCGTCCCACCGGAACCCGCCGCGCCGCCGTCGGTCGTCTCGCCGCCGCCCGTCCCACCGGCACCCGCCGCACTGCCTCCGGTCGCGCCGCCGCCTCCCGAACCGGGCCCCGGAGTCATCGTCTCCGCGGGACCGACGGAGGGGGCGCACCCCTCACGCGTGACACCGACGGCGACCGGGGGTCCTGGCGATCCTGCGTCCGTGGCCGCGGGTCCCGGTGGGTTCTCGCTCACGACGCTCGACGGCAGGTGGGAACTGCGTCTGCGCGCGCTCGTTCAGGCGGACGGGCGCTTCTGGAGCGGCGACTCCCAGCGCCCGCAGACGGACACGTTCCTCATCCGGCGTGCCCAGCCGATCCTCGAGGGGAAGCTTCCCTACGGCATCTCGTTCTTTTTGGCCCCCGATTTCGGCGGAGGCCAAGCCATCCTGCAAGACGCCTATCTGGGCGTGGACGTCGCCGACTGGCTGCGCTTCCGCTTCGGCAAGTTTCGCCCTCCGTTCGGGCTCGAGCGGTTGCGTCCCACCGCGAACCTCACGTTCGTCGAGTTCGGACTCCCCACGCTGCTGACTCCCAATCGCGACGTCGGCGCGATGGTCCACGGCGACCTGTTCAACCGCTTCTTCGGTTACGCCGCCGGCGTCTTCGACGGCGTGCCGGACAACGGGAGCGGGGACCTGGACTCGGACAACGAGAAGGAGTTCGCGGGTCGCGCGTACCTGCGCCCGCTCGAGCCGATCCCCGGGAGACCCTTCGGGCGGCTCTTCGTGGGCGTCGCCACGACCTTCGGTCGCACCTACGGCACGCCGACGAATCCCAACTTCTCGAGCCCGACGTCGACTTCGGCCTACAAGACTCCCGGCCAATCGACGGACTTCTCGTACGTATCCGCGGCGTCGGGCGTCACGCCCGATTACGCGAATACGGTGGTCGCGAACGGCCCGCACAATCGTTACGGCGCGTACCTGTACCACGCCGTCGGGCTCTTCAGCCTGATGGGAGAGTATTACCTGTCCGATCAGGAAATCGGTCGGGCCGGTTTCCCCAATACCTGGATTCACAACAAGGCATACCAGGCGCAGGCGACGTTCGCGTTCGGAGCGAACGCGTCGTTCGACTTCGTGCACGTCGACGCACCGCTCGATCCGGCTCAGGGTCACTACGGCGCACTCGAGCTGGCCGGACGCGTCGGTCACCTCGATATAGACTCGAACGCGTTCCCGAACTACGCGTCGCCAACGGCATCGGTGCGGGGCGCGACCGAGATTACGGCGGGCGCGACCTGGTACGTGAGCGACAACGCCAAGTTCAACGTCAACTGGGATAACACGCAGTTCCAGGGTGGAGCGAAGACGGCGAACGAACTTTTGGCCGGCCATCGCGAGGCGGAGAACATCGTCTTTCTGCGCGCCCAGGTCGTTTACTAGCCACGCCCGCCCCGTTCAGCGGCGACGGATCCGAGAGCGACGCGCCCGATGGCGCCGCGCCGACCGAATCGGGCGCAGGCGACTGAGCTCGGCCGGGCCGGGATTCCGACGTACCGCGCGACGCTTCCCGCCGGTTCGAATGCGATTCGCAGTGCTCGATCCGGGTGTCTCGGGAGTTCGAGGTCGATTCGGAGCTGCATGACTCGGTGAGAGTCGGGATCGTGATCATCTGCGGTGATTGTGGCACGCGGTCGTGGAACCGCGCCGTGAAGCGCGCGACGGCCCCGTACGGGCCCGCGAACGCCTCCAAGTGCTGCTCTCGAAGCGGGTGCGACACGCCCTGACCAAGTCGTTCATTTCGCTGTGGAACGGGCTCGACTCCCAGACGGAGCCCTTCATCACGCTATCGAACCGGCTGGTAGTGGCTGGATTTGAAAACGCGCACGCGTGACGCTGGCACAAGACGTGGCTAGGCTCGAGGCGTGACATCAGATAGCGAGACAAAGAGGATCGTCTTGATCCTAGCAATGCTGGGGGCCGCGAAGGGTCTCCTCAAGGCGACGCCGGACGAGCCGACGCGGCGCTTTCTTGAGCGTCGCATCCGCACGCTGTTGAAGAAGCTGCCGCCGCGGCGACGCAAGACGCTACTGAACCTATTCCCGTTCCTATGACCGACCCCGCCGGCCTGCCTGCCCTTATCGACGCGATCCGCCACCTCCACGACTGCGGCGCCAAGCACGTCGAGACCGTGCACGTGCACGAGAAGGCGCCGACCGGAGAGACCATCTGGGATGGCGACGTCGAAGTGTTCGACTTGATCGGTCACGCGAAGGCGAAGCGAGCCTATGCATGGTCGGAAGCGACGACCGGGAAGAAGCGACGGTTCTTCGCGGTGCTGAACCTGGGCGGCGTCGATTCGCCCGCGAAGGCGGTGCAGGCGTCCTTGCTAGCCGACACGGCGCGTAGCAGCTAAAAGCCAGTGCACGGCCTGTAAAAGCTGTCCATAAAAAACGTAAACGCCGTAATGTTACGAGCAGTTATGGCGTATGCATACGCCGCGCAAACAAAATCGTTGGACGTCTGAACGGAAGCAACGTACGGTCTCCCGTGTCATGGGAATGAGCTTTCAGACGGCGCGAGACAAGGCTCGCGTGAAGCAAGCGATCCTGAGAGAGCTATCGACGCTGCCACGGCCCGCGCAGGAGGACGTGCTTGCGGACATTGTCCTCACGTATGAGGACGATGGCCAAGCGGGCGACGGCCAAGTGGGCCTCGCCTTTGTGGAGGTCAAGTCCATCGAAACTTTCCCCGCCTCACCTCCCGCATCGCGAAAAAGCTGGAAGGTGAAGTCGAAGCGCGGGCGACCCACAGAGCACGGGAGCGGTCGCACGGCGGCCGTGGAAGCCGCCCTGCGAACAAACCCAGGGATCACCATCGCGGGTTTGACGAAGCTCGTATACCCGGACGAGGAGGACGCGAGCCATCGCATCCGAGCGATTCTCTGGTCCCTGAAGAAGCAGGGGCGGGCAAACAACCCGCAGCCGGGCAAGTGGGAGGTGACTGCGACCGGCCAGCGATGACCCACAAAACGACTCGACCCCGTTGGAGCGGGGTCGGCCGGGCTCCGACCGGGAGGCCGAAACCGTGTTCAATCCAGGCGGAACGAACAGGGTGAGGCTACCGTGCGCCGAAGGTTGGAGCAAGCTCTCAGTGGCGCACGCAGGAGTGTAGCCGTGAAATTCTTCGTGATTTCATCCTAGCGAGCGCCTCACCCGGGCGCGTACCAAGCCCTGGCCGGAGCAAGTCCGCCGGCCGGGGCGGGGTTCTTTTGTCCACCAGAGCCTTGACCGTCTCTAATATTAGTATTACGTTATCCACATGACTAACGCGCTCCCCCGGTCGAAGCAGGTCGCTGTCATCGCCGCCATCACGGAAGGCTGCTCGCTGCGCTCCACGGCCCGGATGACGGGCGTAGACCGCGAGACGGTGGGGACCCTCCTCGCGCGCGTCGGCGAGGGCTGCGAAGCGCTCCTCAACGACACGATGGTCAACCTCCCGTGCAAGCGCCTGGAGCTGGACGAGCTTTGGGCGTTCGTCGGCAAGAAGCAGCGCCATGTGAAGGCGACCGAGGACGCCTCGCGGGTTGGCGATACGTGGACGTGGCTCGCCATCGACGCGGAGACCAAGCTCGTCCCGTCGTTTCTCGTGGGCAAGAGGACGGATGGCGACGCACGCGTCTTCATCGACGATCTCGCGCGACGCCTGTCGATGCGCGTCCAGCTCTCGACCGATGGCCTTCGCTCGTACATCACGGCGATCGGCTCGACGTTCGGGCGCAGCGGCGTGGATTACGCCCAGGTAGTGAAATCCTATGAGGGCGAACCTATCGGGCCGGGAAGGTACTCCCCGCCGAAAGTCACGGGTGTGACCAAGCTGCCCATCTTCGGCGAGCCCGTTGAGGAGCACGTGTCGACGAGCTACGCGGAGCGCATGAACCTTTCGATCCGCATGATGGGCCGCCGCTACACGCGGCTCACGAATGCGTTTAGCAAACGGATCGAGATGCACGTCGCGAGCACGGCGCTCACGCTCGCCGCCTACAACTTCACGCGACAGCACAAGACCCTGCGTTGCTCGCCCGCGATGGCCGCGGGGGTCAGTAAGACGCTTTGGAGCACAGACGATCTCGTGTCCGCGGCGCTCGATGGGGTGCGATCGTGACGGCGCGCAAGCGGGGTCCTGGACGCCCGGCCTTCGCGGAGGGGACCGCGAGGACGGGTGTGTTTGCCATCAGAGTCAGCGACGAAGAGCGAGCAGCAATCGAAGCGGCAGCCGAACGGGCTGGAAAGCAGGTCACGCAATGGGCGCGGGAGATACTCGTATCCGCCAGCGAATCCACGAAGACGCGGGGATGATTCTATGGGCGACTACTTCTTCCGTGCCCTACGCTTGGAGTGCGCGAAGCGAAAGTCGTCGGACCGCTTCGACATCCGTAGCTGCCCATGCGGTGCGGCCGGCGGCGGGATCGTTTCTGCCACAGCCCGCACCCCGACTTCGGGCATCTCGTAAGTCTTTGCGGGTCCCGGTTTTCGCACTCTGGCTCTAGCGGTAGACGGCTTCGACTCGCGGTCGCGGACCTTTGGGTCGATATCGAGGCCGAGTTGTTCACCTATGACGGGAGGGGGCGGGATCGTCGGCTTCGGCATCTCAGTAACGTTCTTGCCGGGACACCGGATGGGCGGCAGAGGGCCGAACATGCGTTCGACGCTCACAAACTGGATGCGCGGAATCGGCCCCTCTGCATCGAACGAGTCGAGAAACCCCAAGCGCACCGCCTCCCGTTTCATTTCCTCCGAAGGCGGATTGCGCGTCACGAAGACGCCGATCGGCGAGTGCTCTCGGTCCATCGTTCCGCGCAGGTCGCGCACGTCGCCAGGCTTTACGCCACCCGCCTTCACAGAGACGATAACGTGGTAACTGGTGTCGTTGTCCTTGAAGAGAGCCTCGCCGTCGATGCCGCGATCCTTCGCGCGCACCCGCGCCGCCCGTATCTTTCGCAGCGCCCATTTTTCGAAGCCGCTCTTGTGTGCTTCGCCCAGGGCGTGCGCAGCGTCCTTGTCGGCCGGCTGCCATACGATCTCGGGTGCGTCGAGCCCAGCGCGTGCAAACCGCGCGCTAATGACGTCCACGGCCTTTTTTGCGATGTCTACACCGAACCATCGTCTACCAAGGCGTTCGCTCGCCTCGACGGTCGTGCCGCACCCGCAGAACGGGTCCAGAACGATGTCCCCATGGTTTGTGGACGCCTTGAGGATCCTGCTTATGAGTTCCAGCGGCTTCTGCGTAGGATACCCAAGCCTCTCCTTTGAGGCGGTGGCTAGCTTGATATCAAGCCATACATCCTGCAGCGGAACGCCTGGCTGCTCGTCGAGGTAGCGCTTCAAACGGGGCATGCCAGTGCGACGAAAGACAATGAGCCCTTCGTCGAACATGCGATCCATATTCTCTTTTGAATAGGCCCAATATCGGCCCTTGTACGGACGTACGCCGTGCCATTCGTAGCTGACGTCGCCACCCGCCTTATGAGCGGTTAGGTCAACGAGCGTGTATAGGCGGCCATCATCCTCCGCGGTAAAATTCTTCTTGATAGAGTACTCTTCGACGGGCATTCGCTGCTCATTCCAGCAAAAGTCATCCGACTTTGTGTAGAAGAGCAACACGTCATGACAGCGGCCGTAGCGCTTCGGATCATTCTTGGCGCCAAAGCGACGCCATACGATCTCGTTCTTGAAGCCGTCTTTTCCGAAGATCGCGTCGAGCACAACTTTCAGGTAGTGGCTCGCGGTGGGATCGCAGTGGAGGTAAAGAGACCCAGTCTTCTTGAGCACTCGATGCATCGCGACGAGACGCGGCGTCATCATGGTGAGGTACGCCAACAGATCGTCATCGTCATCGATGAGCCTGGCGTGCAAGCTTTCTAGCAGTGGCTTCAAGCTACGCGGAAGCAGCGTCGAATCGCTCATTAGGCGCGCGTACATCGGCGCCGCTTCCGTCCATGTCCAGAAGTCCTTGAACGCCTCGTCCTGCGCGTTCGAGTCCTTGTAGACGATGTTGTACGTGCGCTGCGAGTTGAACGGTGGATCCGCGTAGACGAGATCCACCATCTCGGGCTGAAAGAACTCGGAAAGGGATAGGACTTCGAGATTGTCACCGCAGTAGATTCGCCCCGCCATCGCGGATGCGATCGTCGAATGTCCCACATCGTTCGGACCAGATAACGCACCTATTATTTGCGTCTCAGCTTCCGATGCGCCGTAATGTTGCGTCTCACATCCTCGGCATGCACCATGCGATCGAGCGCTACGAACCCTCCGCTCTATACCCTCCCGCAATGCGGGCACGCCCCCTCGACCGGCCACCGCCCCGCGAGAACGTCGTCCACGGGGACGCCGGCCAGCCTTGCGACGCGGATGGCGACGCCCGCACTTGGCGCCAGCTTGCCGCCGTACGCTCTCAGCGTCGCGGCGTTCACCTGCAGCGCCTTGGCCAGCGCCTTGTAGCCCACCAGCCGCCTCCGGAGGACGTGGATCGCCTTGCGGACGTTTGCCTGCTCCTCCGGGGTTAGGTCCGAAGATCGGCGCGTCTCGTCCGCCGGCCTCGGCTTGGTCCAGGTCTTCGGGCCTCGCAGGATCGTCATGCGCGGAGCATGCGGCGAGCGGCGTGCCGGGGCCACCGGCGTCAGATTTCAAATCCGGCCACTACCAACCGGCTCGGCACTCTGACGGAGTCGGTCGTAACGCTGTCGAACCGGCTCGACAGGCGGACGAAGCGGTTCGCCTCGCTGTCGAACGCGCTCGTTACGCGGACGGAGCCGCTCGTCTCGCTGTCGAACGCGCTCGTCACGCGGACGGAGCCGGTCGTCTCGCTGTCGAACGCGCTCGTCACGCGGAGGGAGTCGGTCGTCTCGCTGTCGAACGCGCTCGTCACGCGGACGGAGTCGTTCGACTCGCTATCAAACGGCGCACGCTCGCTCTCCCGTGCGCGCCTCTTGGAACGCGAACGAGCCGTGACGGAAGCCGGGTCTCCCCGCCCTCCAAGCCCCCCTCTCCAC
>CALKVG010000262.1 GCA_937998045.1 uncultured Myxococcales bacterium | reverse complement strand
TCTTTCCCTCGTGCGAGGTCAGCCTCTCCGTCGCGTCACGACGCACCATGGCGCGCAGTCTAGCCCTGCGATGTTTCCGAACAACGCGCCAATCCCCCTCTTTCTTGCGTAAAAACAAGGAGTAGAACCATCTGCCGTGGCCGTACGGAGTCGAAATGAGACTTGCCCGGGATATAGTTCGCTCGGCCGTTCACTCGCGACTCGGGCCTTTTGCCGCACCACGGAAACGTAGCCGTAACACCACGACATCCGAGAGTCCGGAGAAACGCCAAGCGCGCCGCCGCGCACGCGTGCATCAGCGCCGCGGGAATGTCGCGGGCCTGCAGCGCGCCACGATGCTCTCCTTGGGATGTGCGCGTCCGAGGCGAGCTGAGGCACGCGACAACCGCTTACAAGGCTTTACCGTCCGGCCAGCTACGCCATGGTAAGCGCCGGATAGATGCACGTTTTCGTTGCTGGCGGCGCCGGATACATCGGATCAGTACTCGTCCCGATGCTCCTCGAGCACGGGCACCGCGTGACGGTCCTCGACCGTCTTTACTTCGGGCGGACCCTCGCCCGCGCCGAAGCGCGCTTCGGCGAGAAGCTCCGCGTCGTGCGCGCCGACATTCGCTCGTTCGACCGCTCGCTCTTGCGGAGCGTCGACGCCGTCGTCGACCTGTGCGGAATTTCCAACGACCCGTCGTGCGAGCTCGAGCCCGAGCTTACTCGCAGCGTCAACGTCGACGGCGCCAGGCGCCTGGTCGGCGCCGCGCTCGAAGCGGGCGTGGGCCGGTACGTGTTCTCGTCGTCGTGCTCGGTGTACGGCCACGGCGAAGGGCCGGGCCTCGTCGAGACGAGTGCCCGCCGTCCCGTCTCTCTCTACGCGCGCGCCAAGGCCGAGGTCGAGGACTTCCTCTTCGCCTGCAAGGGAATGAAGACCACCATGCTGCGGCTGGCCACGGTCTTCGGCTCGAGCCCGCGCATGCGGTTCGACCTGGCGATCAACGTCATGACGAAGAACGCCTACGTCGCGCGCCGCATCACCGTCGACGGCGGCGGCCGGCAGTGGCGGCCGTTCGTCCACGTCCGCGACGTCGCGCGCGCGTTCGAGCTCGCGCTCACGAGCGACGAGAGCAAGGTCGCCGGCCAGGTGTTCAACGTCGGCTCGGACACCAACAACGTCCAGATCCTCAACCTCGCCTTCCGCGTTCGCGACGCAGTGCCCGGCACCGAAATCGTGCACGCGCCGACCGACCCCGACCTCCGCGACTACAACGTCTCGTTCGAGAAGATCGAGCGCGTCCTCGGCTTCCGCGCCGAGAAGACGGTCGACGACGGCATCCGCGAGGTCCTCTCCGCCCTGCACGAGGGCGCCGTCGACCCCGACGAGAGGCGCTGGTACACGCTCAAGCAGTACGTCTTCTTGCGCGAGGCCGAACGAGCTCACCGCGACCTCTCGATCGACGGTACGCTCCTTTTGGCCGAATGACCGTCCGCACGATGGGCCACGCCGGGTGATGGGCCGCAAGGTCGAGTTTTACCGGCACCAGCTCGGCGAGGAAGAGTCCGCGTCGTGGCAGAAGGTGCTCTCGACGCTCTTTCTCACGCTCGGACCGCAGGTCGGGGCGTTCGAGGAGGAGCTCGGAAGGTTCCTCGTCCGCGGGCGCCCCGACGCGACGCCGCCGGGGGTCGTCGGCACGAGCTCGTGCTCGATGGGCCTTCTCCTCGCGCTGCGCGCGCTCGACGTCGGCCCCGGCGACGAGGTCATCACCACGCCCATGACGTTCGCGTCGACGGCTAACGCCATCCTCCACCTCGGCGCGAAGCCCAAGTTCGTCGACGTCGAGTCGTCGACGGGCCTCATCGACCCCGCCGCGGTACGCGCCGCCGTGGGCGAGCACACGGTCGGCATCCTGCCGGTGCACCTCTACGGGCAGCTCGCCGACATGAAGGCGCTGCGCGCCATCGCCGACCAGCACGCGCTCTTTCTCGTGGAAGACTCCGCGCACGGCGTCGAGATGGAGCGCGACGGCGTTCGTCCCGGCGACCTGGGCGACGCGGCCGTCTTCTCGTTTTACGCGACCAAGAACGTGACCAGCGGCGACGGCGGCGCGATCGCCACGCGCGACCCGCGCATCGCCGAGCGACTTCGACGCCTTCGCAACCACGGCGTCTCCAGGGCCGCCGCTGACCGGCACGGGGGCGCGTACCAGCACTGGGACCTCGTCGAGCTCGGGTACAAGGCGAACCTCACCGACCTGGACGCCGCCCTCCTGCGGCCGCAGCTGCGCCACGTCGAGAGCAAGCGCGCCCGGCGCGAGGCCCTGGTCGGCCGTTACGAATCGCTCCTTCGCGAGCGCATCGCCGACCTGGACTCGCCGCCGCCTACGGTCAACCGCGTCCCGTGGCTCGTCGAGCGCCGCGGCCAGAGCAGCCACCACCTCTTCACGATCCACGCGTACCCCGGCGAGCGCGACGCGCTCCTCGCCCACCTCGGTGAGAGCGGCATCGGCACCGCGGTGAACTACCGCGCGATTCACCTTCTCACGTATCTCGTCGACGCGCTCGGCATCCCGCGCGGCGCGCTGCCCGTGGCCGAGGAGATCGGCGACCGCACGATCAGCTTGCCGCTCTATCCGACGCTGGCCGAGCGCGATCAGGACGAGGTCATCGCCGCCGTCGCGTCGGGCTGGCAGGCGCTGTCCGCTCGGCGGGGCTGACCGCCAAGGCAGGGCGGCACGCATCGGCACACGCTGCTCGATCGGCGTTTTGACGCATTTTCGAGCACATAGACCCTGGCCCGCTCGTTGCGAACGTGACCGCGTGTGCGCTGCACTCCGGTCTTGCTTGTCTTATTCGCGCCACTCCTGTCTGCCCTCGCCTGCGGCGGTCGCGTCGCCGGCGTGGGCGACAGGAGGGGCGGGGATGCCGGCGGGGACGCCGCGCCGCCGCCCGACTGCCCCGCGGCGACCGAGGTAATGAACGGCGGCGCGTGTACGGCGGAGGGGCTGACGTGCAGCGGCCCGGACGTGATGGGCGACTGTGGCGATTCCTTCAGCCAGTGCACGTGCGAGAACGGAGTCTGGGGCGCGTGCACCTTCGACGGCCCGATGGGCTGCCCGCAGCCGGTGCCGGCATGCCCCCCGCCCTCGACTATCAGCGCGGGCGCGTCGTGCGACCGTCCGATGACGTGCCCTATGGAGACTCTGGTCTGCGGAGTGCCTGTCACCGATCACGTCGGGTGCGACTGCATCGAGGGCTCCTGGGTATGCGAGGCGCCCGACGCTGGCGACAACTGCCCCGACACGGGACTGCCCGACGTCATCTCGCCGCCCACCGATTGTCCGCCACCCGGAGAGGTCCTCGCCGGCAACGCGTGCTTCGGCGCCGGCGTCGAGTGCCCGGGTAACCCGCAGGAGTGCGACGGGACCATCTTCTACGACGCGCTCGAATGCGACGGCGCGCGCTGGGTGACGCTCGCGGCGACGGTGTGCGGCGTCGGCGACGGTGGGCCGGACGGCGACGATGGAGCAATCGAGCTCGACGCGGGCTGGTGGGAGTGAACTCGCATTTGACGCTGCCCTCGTGTACCTGGAATCCTCGCCGGCATGCCCGGTTTGCACGAGCTTGCGGAGCACATTGAGCACGCGAAGGCGGGCCCCCCCGCGGGAGGTGGCCACGGACACGGTAACGGCCACGGTTCGCACGGGGACAGCAGGGCGATCGGCATCACGATGGCGCTCCTCGGCGTGATGCTCGCGTTTTGCGCGGCGATGGTCGGTTCCGCGCGCACCGAGCTCATTGCCACCATGGTGGAGAAGTCCAGCCGGTTCAGCCTGTACCAGACCGAGTCGATGAAGTTTCGCGTCATCGAGGCGGACATCGAGATGCTGCACGCCATCACGCCGAGCAAGCCCGAGGTCGCCCACTTCGAGGACCAGCTGAGGACCGTGCGGCGCGTATCGGGCAAGGGCGACGACGAGGACACGCAGGAGCTCAAGGCCGCCATCGAGCTCTCGACGAAGGAGCTCGCCGACGTCCTCTCGCCCGACCCCGAGGACGAAGCCCACCTCCGATCGATCGCGAAGCGCTACGAGCACGACATGAAGGAGGCCAAGGAGGACGCCGAGTGCTACGAGCCGAAGATCCGCGCACACTTCGACGCCGCCGAGTGGTACGAGCGCGCGCAGCTCAGCGCCGAGATCGGAATCGTCGTCGGATCGGTCGCGCTGCTCCTCGGCAGTCGCATGCTCTGGTACGTCGCGCTGGTCTTCGGAGTCGGGTGCGCCGGCATCATCGGGCGCACGTACGTGCACACGTCGGCCGCGCTCGACAAGGCGGAGCACGCGATCGTCGAGGCGCAGAAGCGAACCGAGGAAATCGAGGAAACGGAGCTGCCGGAGGCCCCGCCGGCCAAAGGCACGGCGCCCGCGACGAGCGAGTGACGACGGGGCGGGCCGTCCGTGCGCCTCAGAACGGCTCGACCGAGGGACGCAGATCCAGCTCCAGCGTCCAGGCCGTCGGGGCCTGCGAATAGACGCTCCAGTACGTCTCGGCGATGGCGGCCGGGGCGAGCAGGGTGTGCGGCTGGCGCCCGGGAAACAGGGTGCGCGCGCGTGGTGTATCGATCGCGCCGTCGATCACGATGTGCGCGACGTGAATCCCTTTGGGTCCGAGCTCCCGCGCCATCGATTGCGCCAGCGCCCGCAGCCCGAACTTGCCCACGGCGAGCGCCGCGAACCGGGCGCTGCCGCGCAGCGACGCCGTCGCGCCGGTGAAGAGGAGAGTGCCCCGGCCGCGCTCGATCATCGCCGGCAAGACCGCCTGCGCGACGAGGAGCGCCGCGAGACAGTTCACGCGCCACGATCGTTCGAGATCCGCGGCGGCGAGCTCGAGGACGCTCGCCATCTGGAAGTCGCCCGCGTTGTACAGGAGAACCTCGGGCGCCCCCAGCTCGTCTCGAACGCGCGCGAAGAGACTCTTCACGCTGGCGGCGTCGCTCATGTCGCCGGCGTAGGACCGCGCGGTGCCGCCCGCCTCCTCGATCTCCGCTTGCACCGCCGAGAGCGACTCCTGCTTGCGCGCGACGAGCGCGACCGCCAGCGCCTCGCCGGCGAACTTCAGCGCCAGCGCGCGTCCGAGCCCCGGGCCCACACCGACGATCGCCGCCACCTTCTTCTCTGCGCTCATGGTCCGCCTCCTCTGACCCGACTGGTCTGCCGGTCCGTATCGTATGGTTCGACGGGCTTTCGTCCACGGCCCGTGAACGGGGCACGCGCCTTGCGGATTGGCCCACATCGCGCCGCAGTACGAGCCGTTGCACGAGCTTGCGGGGGTCTTTTCCATGACATCGCAGTCACGGCAGGCGTGACCGATGGGATACGGGAGGTCGTGATGAGAGCCGTCGTCGTCGGAAGTTCGGTCGTCGCCTTTGCCGCCATGTCCCTCCTCACCCCACGCGCGGCCCGCGCGTGCGGCGGATGCTTCGCGCCGCCGAAGCAGGTCACCGTCGTGACCGGCCACCGCATGGCGTTCTCGATCGCGCCGAACCAGTCCGTGCTGTGGGACCAGATCCAGTACTCGGGCGCGCCGCAGGACTTCGCCTGGGTGCTCCCGGTGCGCGCGGGCGCGAACCTCGAGCTGTCGCACGACGAGTTCTTCGCGGCGCTCGACGCGATGACGAGCCCGGTCATCGCCGGGCCTTCGCGCAACTGCGGAGGCAACGGAGGCGGATGCGCGTTCGGCGGCGAGTCGAACGCTTCGCCGAGCGCCTTCGAAGGAGCCGGCGGCGGAGGCGTTCAGGTCATCAGCCAGGGCGTCGTCGGCCCGTACGACACGGTCACCGTGCGATCGACCGACCCGAACGCGCTGAACAACTGGCTCGTCGTCAACGGCTACGACATCCCTGCCTCCACGCGGCCGATCATCGACGCGTACGTCGGCGAGGGGTTCGACTTCATCGCGCTGCGCCTCGCGCCGGGCCAGGGCATCCAGGCCATGAAGCCGGTGCGAGTCGTGTCGCCCGGCGCGGGCGTGACGCTGCCGCTGCGCATGGTGGCCGCGGGCGTGGGGGCGAACGTCGGCATCACGCTCTATGTCATCGGCGACGGTCGCTACCAGGCGCAAAACTTCCCGAACGGCGAAATCGATCCCTCGAAGCTCGTCTGGCTGCACGCGACGAGCCAGTCGAACTACCAGACGCTCGCGCAGCAAGTGATGCAAGGAAGCGGCGGGCGAACGTGGCTCACCGAGTACGCGCAGAGTACGAGCTTGCTCGCTTCGCCGCAGGAAGTCGCGGCGTCCGGGGCCTACTCGTGCTTCGGTTCGGCCACGGGCGGAGCCAGCTACTACGGGGGGAACTCGACGCTCGCCGGGCTCTATTTCACGCAGTGCCTGTGCGAAAACGGCGCCGTGTGCGGCCAGTCGCGCGGGATGACGCTCGCACCGAGCACCGACGCGAGCCTCGACGCGTTGCTCGAGGGCGCCGCAGCCGACGCGACCGACGAGCCCGAGTCGACCGATTCTTCTCCCGACTCCGCCGCGGAGGGCGCGAGCGCGGAGGCCTCGTCTCCCGAAGCCGCATCGCCGGAGGCCTCGGCGTCGGACGCGGCGGACGACGGCGCCACCCCCGCGGACGCGAGCGCCGTCTCCGAAGGCGGAGCGCTCGCCGACGCTGCCTGTGGACAGCCGTGCGTCGGCTTCGACGATCTCGCGCTGGCGTCGCAGGGCCTCGATCCGGGAAGCACGTGGGTCACCCGCATGCGGGCCGTCCTTCCCGCGAGCGCCCTCGCCGAAGGCGACCTCGTGCTCCAAGCGGCGCCCTCGCAGTCTGCGGTGTCCAACTTCTACACCGCCAGCGTCTACGACGACCCGACCTACGACCCGTGCGGGAGCGCAGGAGGCGGCTGCGCGGCGACCGATACGGCACCGGTCGCGTCGAGCAGGATCCTCGTCGCGGGCTCGCTCGTCTTCCTCGCGACCGCGCTCGTGCGCCGGCGTCGCCGATCGTCTGCACGCTCCGGCGACTGAGACCCGTCGCGCGCCCGGCCATCGAGGAACGGAGGCATGCGCCTTGCGAACCGGATGGCTCATCGTGCTTTCCTTCTTTCGACTTGCCGCTGCTCCCGCGACCCTCGGCGCGGCCCTCGCCCTCGTCGCGCCCGACGCGCGCGCGATGGGAGCGGTCGTCACATCGCCGCCGTCGGCGTCCTCCGCCACCGAGCTTCGCGTCGCGCTTTCGTTGGGGGCCGCCGCCGGCGCGGGCACGACGGGTGTCGACTCCGGAACCCTGACGAGAGTGACGCGGTGGGTGTCCCTCCGTGTTCACGGCGACGCGACAGAGTTTGCCTGGGTGCTTCCGGTGCGCGCAGGCGCGTTCGTCGATCAGGCGTCCGACGCGTGGCTCGAGGCGCTCGAGGCGGCCAGCGCACCGCGGATCGTCCCGCCGGATGTCTCGCCTCCGTGCGGGATGGCCGGCGGCGTGGACGTCGAGGGCGATCTCGTGCACGCACCGACGGTGCCGCCCGACGCGATCGCCACGGCGCCCGACGCGGCGACCCTCGCGACGCAGCTCGCTGCCTGGGGCTTCGGCCTCCCGCCGGACGTCGCGAGCGCGATCGACGCCGCGGCCGCCGCGGGCGACGCGTTCGTCGCCGCGCGCTTCCCCGCCGCCTCGCCGGACGTCGTCACGCGAACGGTGCGCATCACCGAGGACGAGCCGTCTCCGGCGGCATACTCGCTCGATGCGCTGCCGCTCGCGGGCGGGGGCTCGACCACCGGCGTCACGGCGTACATCCTCGGCGACACGCGGGTCGGGTGGGGCGCGCCCGGCGGCTCCGGCGCAGGCGATTCGCTCGCGCTCGATCCGTCCACGATTCTCTGGCTTCCCGACGGAGCGTCGACCTATTCGAGCGCGCGCGACGCCCTCCTGCAAGCGCACCCCCGCGGATGGCTCGAAGAGACCGCCGGCCGGGGCCCGCTGTTCTTTCGCACGCCGGTCCCGGGGGCCGCCGCCGTCGCGGCGGTCACCGAGGAGTACTACGCCCGCGCGAGTGCGTACGGGGACGCCGCGCTCGATCCGGCGACGTGCGATGGCCGCGCGCTCGCGGTGGCGACGAGCGCTGCGACCGTATCCACGGCGTGCGCGAGGGGCGCGCTCGCGGTGATCGCGCCGGCGGCGCCGTGCGCGGAGGGCGTCCCCTCGGGCCAGATCGCGGCCGACGCGCTCCGCTGCGGAAACGCGGCCGACGATCTCGCGCTCGCCTTGTCCGGCCTCGTGCCGCAAGAGGCCTATCTGACGCGCGCGCGGAGCCTCTTCGCGGCGGGGACCTCCGACGGGGACGGCTTGCTGCAGCCTGTCGCCAACGCCGACCGGGGGCCCGTGCTGAAGGCGGCGGCGTACTCGAAAGCGTGCGTCGGGCGCGACGGCGGGGAGCCGAGCCCCGGGGCCGGCGCAGGAGTCGGCGTCGGCGTCGGCGTCGGCGCAGGCGCAACCATCGGTTCGACCGACGACGGCGGGGATCCGGGTCCGGTCGACACGCCCGGCGCCGTCCTCGGCGCGGCGACCGACTCCAGCTCGGACGACGGCAGCGGTTGCGGGGGCGACTCGTCGAGCGCGTCGTCGTCCGGCGACTCGTGCGGCGGGGGCCCGTCTTCGACGGATCCCTCGGGCTCGTCGTCGGGCGACGCGTCGTCGTCGAGCAGCGACGGCTGCGGCGGCGGAGGGGGCGGCTCCGAGTCGTCGGGCTCGAGCGACTGCGCCGCGGCCGGAGGGCGCTCGCGCCGGTCCAGCCCTGCATCGCGCGTCCTGCTCTCGCTCGCGCTCGTCGCAGGTGTTCTTAGAAGAGCCCGATCGCGAAGTGGAACGCGCCGAAGTCCTCGTAGCTCCGGCGGGTGACGTTGATTCCGTAGTCGAACACCAGCGGGCCGACGGGCGTCTGCACCCTGACGCCCGCTCCGACGTCCGCGCGCAACGTGAGGCGATGCTGGAAGATGTACGCCGGGTCGTTCCAGACGTTGCCGAAGTCGGTGAAGAGGGCGCCGTCGAACGGCTCCTTCACCGGAAAGCGAAGCTCGAAGCGAGGGTTGATCATCAGGTTGCCCCCGCGCAGCGGGACGCCGGGGCAGTTGCTCGAGCTCGTGCAGGTGAGCTTTCCCGCCGCGATCTGGTCGGCGTACTCCTGCGGCATGAAGGAGTCCTGCAGCCATCCGCGCATCGAGTCGAACCCGCCCATGAAAAAGAGCCGGTCCGGGTACGTGCAATAAGGAGGGACGACGGCGCCGGGTCCCGCAAACGGCGCGGTGCACGGCGAGACGTTGATCACCTCCCCGAGGCGAAGCTCGGAGGCGAACGAGAACCCCCGACCGAGAGGGATGTAGCCGGCGAACGTCTGCGTCAGGCGAAGGATGTGACCCTCGAACTGGAGAGCCGGATCGGCCGTGTTGGCGATGGGGAACGAGTCCGCGTGCTCTGCGCTGCCGGCGAAGTACGTACCCCTGTGCGCGTTGAAGGGGCTGTCGCGCCGGTCCCAGGTCACGACGACGCGCTCCGAATACACCTGGCTGTCGCCGTCGGGGACGCGCAGCAGCCGCTGCAGATCGGGGCTCGTCGGGTTGGTGCAGCCGCTCATCGACGGATCGCACTGGTGGGCCAGAAAATCGGCGATGGTCGAGTAGTCGAAGAGGTGGACTGAGTTGCGCTCGTAGCTGACGCCCGCGGTCACCTGGAGCTCGCGCGAAGGGCGCCAGATGAGCGTGCCGATGCCGGCGCCCTTGAAGACGGTGAAATCGCGCTCGAGGTCGCGCACGTAGATGCCGTCGAGCTGGGAGTGGATCGTCGGCCCGAGCCCCATCTCCGGCCACGCGAGCGTCAACGTGTCGCGCGTCGCGATGCGGTCGGCGGTGCTGAGGCCGTGGTAATTTGTATAAACTTGGGGGTCGAGGATCAGGAAGTCCGGCAGGTAGGACGCCTGCAGGTGGAGCGTGAAACCCCAGGCGTATCCGAGCAGGTTCCGGTGGCCGTACTCGAACCGCAGCCGCGCCCCCTCCCCCGTCGAGAAACCCTGCCCCCATTCGACGTACTGCGGGAGGCGCTCGACGACGTCGACGAGCACCGTCTTGCTCGAGGACGGTACGTACGGATCGCTCAGCGTGATGCTGACGCTCGAGAAGACCCCGAGCGTCGCGATCCGCTCCTGCGTCTTGCGGACGTCGCTCGGCCGGAAGGGCTGCCCCACCTCGATGGCGACTCGCCGGCGAACGACGCTCTCGCGCGTGGCCTCGATCCCGCGGATCGTGATCGCGCGGACGATGACCTGATCGCCCTCGGACACGTCGAAGCGGACGCGCGCGCGCGTGTTGTCGAGCGACGGCTCGAGCGCGTACTTCACGTCCACGTAGGCGTAGCCGCGCTCCTTGTACCAGTCGACGAGACGCCTGCGGGCGTCGTCCAGCGTGGCCGTGCTCAGCGGCGCTCCGAGGGGGAGCTCGGCCGCCGCCGCCACGTCCTGCTCGCTCACGCTGCGCACGCCGGTGAACGCGACGTCCCAGAGCGTGGTGCGGGGTCCGAGCTTCACCGGGATGACGAGCTGCATCGTCCGGGCGCACTCGACCCCCCGATCGGGATCCGGCCTGCAGCTATACTCCGCCCCGAGCGGCTGCACCGGCAACGGCAGGCCGGTCGGGTCGTACGTGCAGAGCTGCGTCGGCAACGGGGGTTGGGGCAACGGAACGCACCGGTTCGGGGGCGAATGCGGATCGCAGCGCGCGCGCACGACCTGGACGGGCCCGACGGTCGCGTGAAGGAAGCCCTCGTTGCGGTAGAGCTCCTGCACGTGGACGACCGCCCGGTCGTAGGTGTCAGCGACGTACGTGGCGTTCGGGTGCAGGTCGAGCGGCTCGGGGCGCGCGCCGGTCGCGACCTGGCCCGCGCCTTCGCCGAGGGTGGCGCTCACGCCCTGGGGATCCGGATCGACGAAGAGGTCCGCGCCGGGGAGCTCCTCTTCGAGGAAGCTGTCGATCTCGGTGCCGACCTCGGCGGCCGAGCGGGGCCCTCCTGCATCGAGGCGCCGGACGGCGTCGAGCTTCAGGCATGGGTAGCGGCGCGACACGACGCGGACGCGGGCGTGCTCGTCGATGCGAAAGACGAGGAGCTCCACCGCGTTCTTCTCGCCGCCGCGCGTATCGGCGTGCACCTCGACGTCGAGAAAGCCACGCTTCTGATAGAACGCGCGGATCTTCTCGACGAGGTGCGGCGGCGAGCGATCGGTCTCCGCGTCGAGGTCCAGCGCGCCGATGAGGGCACGCTCGTCGTAGTGCTCGTTGCCCTCGAAGCGCGGCACTTGCTGCGGCCCCGCGTCGATGCGGACGCGCAGGACGACGCGACCTCCCCGGCCTGGCTCGCCGACCCAGACGAGGTCGTGCGACACGACGGCGCGGTACCAGCCTTTCGAGCGAAGCGACTGCTCCAGGGCGACGTCGGCGGCCTCGAGCGCCACCTGGTCGGCCCGGTCTCCCTGGTGCACGCCGTAAGCGCCCGAGAACCGCAAGACCGCGTCGGCGTCCGCGTCGAAGACGTAAAAGTGCCGATCGTCGACCAGGCGCGCTGCACCCGGCTTCACGTCCACGAGGACCAGCGCGCGCTCCGGGTCGTCGGTCTCGCGGGTCTGGACGTCGACGATCGCCGACGGATAACCGTGCATCGCGAAGAGGCGAGCGAGGGTCGCGTCGATGCCGGGGAGGTCCGCCCCCACGATCTCGCCGCCGTCCGAGAGGTCCGCCTCGCGCAACACCTCGTCGACGTCCATGCGCGCGCCGTGGACGTCGACCTCGAGGCGGCCGATGCGCTTGCGGGGAACGACGCGGACGACGAGGAGCGCGCCGGCGCCCTCCGCCGAGACCGTGATCCGCCCGCGCGCGAAGCGGCCCGACGCGAGGACCTCCGAAAGCGCCCGCCGGGCGACCACGGGCGTCAGCGGCTCGCCCGGTTTCACGCTGTGGACCGGAGGAGCCTGCACGTCGTCCCAGATGTTGCCCTCGAGGACGACGCTCACCCGCGCGACGGGTTTTCCGGCGAGGGCGCCGAGGCTCGGCGCCGGCTCCAGGGTGGGTACCTGCGCGGCCGCGGACGCCGCCGGCGCGGGCGC
>CALKVG010000261.1 GCA_937998045.1 uncultured Myxococcales bacterium | reverse complement strand
AGCTCTTTCCCTCGTGCGAGGTCAGCCTCTCCGTCGCGTCACGACGCACCATGACGCAGAGCGTAGCGAAGCGAGCGCTTCGGTGCGGGCGTCTTTCCCGCCGTCACCCCGCTTGCTCAGCCGTCCTTTGCGCCGACCGGCGACGAAGATCGTCACGAGGGGGACTGCTGGCGCCCCTCACGGCCTCTGCGGACGAGCGTGAGGCTTATCCGTTCGCCCGCGGAAGGACGACCGTGAACGTGGTCCCGCGCTCCGCAGTCGATTCCACCGTGAGGGTGCCGTCGTGTGCCCGGACAATCTGCTGCGCGATGTACAGGCCCAGCCCGAGACCGCTTCGGTTGTGGGCCACGGCCGCCCGACGGAACGGATCGAAAATTACCGGCAGCAGATCCTCCGGGATCGGCCGCCCCTCGTTGTGAACCTCCAAGCGTACGCTCCGCGGCTCGTCGCGCACCGAAACGCAGACTTGGGTCTCTGGCGCACCATGCCACAGCGCATTGCTGACGAGGTTCGAGACGACCTGTGCGAGCCGATCGGCGTCCCAGTCCCCAATCCCATCCCCGGCGAGCGAGAGCGCGACCCGCGAGGTCTCTTGCGAGAGCAGAGAATCGGCGAGGACCGTGCGGACGACGTCATGCAAGCTCGTCGGCTGGCGGTTGAGCGGGATCCCGTCGCCCATACGAGCTCGGGTGAAATCGAGGATCTGCGCGACCATCCGTGTCATGCGGTTCGCCGACGACGCGAGCCGCTCGACGATCCGTTTGTCCTCGGGCTCCAGTGCCCCGCGGCGCAGGAGCATCGACGAGCCGACGGTCAAGACGCCGAGGGGATCGCGCAAATCGTGCCCGAGAATTCCGATGAAGAGCTCGCGGAAGCGCTCGTTGGCCTCGCGCTCCGCCCGCGCCAGCCACTCCTCGGTCGCGTCGTCGAACGTGAGAACGATCGATGCGAGCCTCCCGTCGTCGTCGTGGACCGGCGCGGCGGCCGCGCGCGTCTGGACGATGGTGCCGTCGCCGCGCACGAGCGCGAGATCTTCCCGGACCGGCTCTTCGCCGCCCAGAACGCGCGCGATGAGGATCTGGTTGGGCTCGACGATCGTCCCGTCGGGCCGCCACGCTGCGAGCTCGAAGTGAGATATCGGATCGCGGTAGCCGCTCAGCTCTCGACCGAGGATCTCCTCGGCGCGCCGATTCGAATAGGTGATCGTCCGGGTGCGTGCGTCGACGGCGATGACGCCAAGGCTCACATGATCGAGGAGCACGGCAAGAGCAGGCGAAACGGGCCGGGCACCGGCCGGCGAGCTGGCGACGGAGACCCGACGCGATTCGGGCACCTGGCTGTTGACGATGATCCCGATCCGCCTCGGCCCAACGAGCGGGAGCGCAGTCACGGAGAGCTCCACGGCGACGCGCGTGTCGTCGGGACGGCACATCGCGGCGGTGACGACCTTGGTCTGGGCTCCCAAGTTCTGCAGAAGCGTTGGTAGGTCTTCTTCTGTCTCGAGCAGCTCACCCAGCGTCCTTCCGACGACGTCGCCACACGCCGCGAGCTCGGCGAAGCGCGGGTTCGCGTTCAAGATCGTCCCGTATTCGGCGACCATCACCGCACCGTCCCGCATCGACTCGACGAAGTGACGATACGAAGAATCTGCGCCGGCTAGCGTGCGCACTTCCTCGGTCCCGCGATCGCGCGCGACGACGACCAGCGCGTCGACTTCGTCGTTTCCGATGGCCTGCAAAGTAGCTTCGGCGTCCGCCAGCCGCTGCCGCAGCGCCGCGAGCTCGGCTTCGAGGTGCTCTCGCGTGGGTGCGCGCTCCCCCGGGGCGCCCCGAAGGGATGGATTGCTACGGGCCGTCATGGCGTGCGCTTCAGATCGAGGCCAACGAGCGCGCGCTCGGTGTCCGAGAGATCACCGATGATTCTCCGTAGCGGCTCGGGCACCTGTCGAATGAGCGTCGGTACGGCGAGGATCTGGTGATCGCGCGCGAGCTGCGGCGTCTTCATCAGGTCGATGACCTCGATAGTGTAGCGGCCCGCCAGATGTTGGTCGCAGATCTTCTTCAGGTTCGCGAGCGCAGCGGTTGACCGGTTCGTCTGGCCTGCGACGTAGAGGCGCATGCAATAGCTACGGCTTGGGGCTCCCCCGGTCGCCTTGTCGGCTTGCCCGCTGGCCGGTGACTTGACCGCCTTGGCGAGCTTGGCCGGCTTGCGCACGGTCGATTCTTCTGCCCCATCCTTCCTCCTCTTGCGAGCCTTTTGGGCGACCATTTCAGTTCTCCGCCTGCCCCGGGGAAGGAGCCGCCTTGAGGGCTCGGGCTCCGCGATTCCGTGTCAGGGCCTTTCGCAGCTCCATGGCACGTTCGCGGCGGAGCTGCTCGTTCGCGCGAAGCTTGCCGAGCTCGGCCTCCTCGGCGGCGAGTTCGCTCTGTAGCGCCGCCACCTGCGCGGCGATCGCCGCACGTTTGCGCTCGACGGCCATCTCTCGTGCCTGAATCTCGACGCGGCGCGACGCCTCGTCGTTTGCGTCGCGGGCCTCCTGCGCGGACCTCGCAGATCCGGTCAAGACCCCGCCCGGCCCGATGTAAGCGTCGAGGAGCTGCACCCCCCGGTCGTTGATCAGAAACTCGCGCACCTGATTGGAATGGGCCATCCCGCGGGACTTCAGCACGTGCATGACGCGGTTGCGCTCGCCCGCCGACTCGATGTCACGGACGAGCAACCACGTATCCATGATCGAACTGACCTCGCTCTCGGTCCCCTCGATGGGGCCGCCGCCTCGCGTCAGGCTCGTGAACGTCGTCGTAACTTGCCGGGTCTTCAGGTGATCGACGAGGCGCAGCAGCATGCGCGAAGTCTCCTGGGCCGATCCGGCCTGCACGAGATTCGTGAGCGGGTCGACCACGACCGCAGTCGGGCGGTGCTCGTCGATTGCCTTGTGCATGAGCGCGAGGTGCATCTCTAGCCCGTGCGCGCTCGGCCGCATCGCCGAGAAGCGCAGGATTCCGCGCTGGACCCATTGCGCCAGATCCAGCCCGACCGATCGCATGTTGCGGACGATCTGGCTCTCGGATTCCTCGAACGCGAAGTAGAGACACCGCTCGCCGCGCGCGCACGCGGCGCCGGCGAAGTGCGCAGCGATGGTGCTTTTGCCTGCCCCTGCCGTTCCGCTCACGAGGACGCTGCTGCCCCGGTAGAACCCTTCGCCGCCGAGCATCGCGTCGAGCGCGGGAATGCCGGTCGAGACCCGCTGGATCGAGGCTTCGTGGCGAAGCCCGACCGACGTGATGGGCACGACCGAAATGCCGTCTTCACTGATGAGGAAGGGAAACTCGTTCGTCTCGTGCGTCGACCCGCGGTATTTGACGACGCGCAGCCGGCGGGTCGTCACCTGATCGACGACCCGTTGGTCGAGCAGGATGACGCAATCGGAGACGTATTCTTCGATGCCCTGCCGCGTGAGATGCCCGTCGCCGCGCTCGGCCGTGATGATCGCCGTGACACCGCGTTCCTTGAGCCAGCCGAACAGCCGCCGGAGCTCGGCGCGCAGCACCGCCTGATCCTTCAGCCCTGCGAAAAGCGACTCGATCGTGTCGAGCACCACCCGCTTGGCTCCTACCGTATCGAGCGCGAGAGCCAGCCGGATGAACAGACCGTCGAGGTTGTACTCGCCCGACTCCTCGATCTCGCTGCGCTCTACCCGCACGTGCTCTATCGCGAGCTTGCGTGCGGCGACGAGCCCAGCCATATCGAACCCCAGAGACGTCACGTTCTTGGTGATGTCCTCCTCGGTCTCCTCGAACGACACGAGGACCCCGGATTCCCCGAACTCGATCGCCCCGCGGACGAGAAACTCGACGCTGAGGAGGGACTTTCCAGAGCCCGCGCTTCCGCATACGAGCGTGGGGCGCCCGCGCGGCAAACCTCCCAGCGTGACCTCGTCGAGTCCGGTCACGCCGGTCGGACACTTCGGCAAGGAGCTGGGGGCGGTCCGGCCGACCGGCAGCTTC
>CALKVG010000260.1 GCA_937998045.1 uncultured Myxococcales bacterium | reverse complement strand
GATCAACGTCCTCCAGTTCTGGACGAGCTTCGCCTGCGCCGCGACGGCCACCGCGGCGCAGGCGAAGCTCGTCCAGAACTGGAGGACGATGATCCAGCCGCCGATGTGCAGCCGGCTCGCGAACGCCGAGAGAAACCCGGCCGCGAGCAGCGCTCCGGGCAACACTTCTTGCCTCCGGCCGCGCAGAGCGTCGCGGGCGATGACCGCGCAGCACCCGAGGGTCGCCGCGATGAGCACCGCGCCGCGAGGCACGTCGTAGTCGAGGACGTCGCCGAGGAGGCGCGCGTCGATCCCGTGGGCCGCCGGCATCTTCCAGACGTAGTAACTGAACCAGCCGCTCGACACCGCGTCCTGCCAGCGCGTGCATCCCACGACGATCGATGCCGCCGCCGCGCCGAGCGCGATCGCGCGCTTGTACTCGCGCTGCACGAGCAGCGCCGCGACCGCAGCGCACGCGAACGGGAGCGCCTGCTGCTTCGCGAAGAACGCCGCGCCCAGCGTGGCTCCCGCGGCGATCGCACCGGCCGTGGAGGGCCAGGCGAGCGCGATGACGGTAGCGACGAGGACGAGGGCGACGCAGAGGGTGTCGCTGCGCTCGACGTCGTACCAGTACCCGACGTAGAAGAAGGCCGCGAAGAACATCAGGACGGCCACGACCGACCAGTACCGCGTGGCGCCGTGGCGCTTCGCGAGCCACGCGATGCACCCCGCCTGGACGAGCGCCGCCGCGAGCGACAGCGCGCGGCACGCGACGAAGCCCCCGCCCAGCGCCGCCCCCAGCCAGTAGAAGAGAGGCGGGTACAGGTACGGGATCCAGAGCGTCGTCGGCTCCGTGTAGAGAGGAAGCCCGGCTCTCACGCGCTCGACGTGATCGAGCACCGACCCGCACATCCACTCGAGCTCGAGCGGAAAGCCGATCCGCGCGCCGACGACGTAGACGAAGACAGCCGTCAGGGCCGCACCGGCCACGAGAACCGCGATGCGGACGGCCTTCACGGGCGTTCCTGTACCACAAAGCACCTCTTCCTTGGGCACGTTCCCCCGTCGAGTCTCGCCCGCTCGCACGCGCGCCCAGGCGGGCAGGTTCGCGCGTGCTATGGATCGTCGCGAAGGTCTTTTCGTTCTTGGAATGCGACCATTCGTCCGATGCGTCCGAGCGACGACAAGAGCAGCTTTCGCCTGCGGATCGCGGTCGAGGGCATCGCCGGGCTTCTCGGGATCTCGCTCGTCGCGTTGTGCCTTCGCATGGACCGCACCTGGTTCGAGACGCACGCCTTGTGGCGCTGCTGCGCCCTCGACGCGTTCGACTTGCGGCGCGCCTGCTGGGAGCGCTGCGAGTTCGGGGTCGTCGGACTCGTCATCGCGTTCGGGGTCAGGCCCAGACTGGGCAGGTGGGCCGCCCGGCAAGTGCCCAGCGAGAGGCTGGCCCAGGCGGCGCGCATCGCCGGCGCGACGGTTCTCGCGCTCGGCGCGAGCGATCTGCTCTTGCGCCTGAAATGGCCCGGCGAGGGTCCGCGCCTTCTCCTGGCCTGCAACGCGCCCGACGCACGCTACGCGTGGACCAATGTCGCCTCGCACACCGTCGCGACGTACGGCGCGCGCGCCGTTCGATACGACATCGACGACGCCGGCAACCGAGTCCGCGCCGGCGAAGTCGTGGACCCGACACGCCCCACGATCCTCTTCACGGGCGAATCGATCACCTTCGGCTTCGGGCTCGACTACGAAAAGACGTACGTACCGAGGGTCGGCGACCTCCTGCACGTCCAGACGGCGAACGTCGCGGTGAGCGCCTACGGCATCGATCAACAGTACCTGCGGATGCACGACCAGCTGCCGCGTTTTGCGCGCCCGGTGGCCGTCGTCACGCTCGTGCTCGCGACGCAGATCGTGCGCAACGTCCTGGAGGACCGCCCGCACATTTTTCCCCGAGCCGACGGCTCGATGGCCTACGTGGACGAGACTCCCCCCTTTCTCCGGAATTCCCCGCTCCGCAGACTCTGGAGGACCGTGGTCGGCGAGCGATCGACCACCGCGATCGCCATCGCGCGCGATTGCCTTCAGGGGACCGCGCGCGAGGTACGCGCGCGCGGCGCTTTGCCCCTCTTCGTCTTCACCAACTGGGGTCCCCCGTGCCTCCCGGACGAGCAGGGGACGCCGGCGATCGAGCGCGAGCTCTTCGCGGGGGTGGACGGTCCGCACATCCACGTCGACCTCGACCCGACGCTATGGGACGCGACCATCGACCACCCGGATCCGCGAGCGCACGGCGTCCTCGCGTCTGCGATCGCCGGCGCCTTGCGCCCCGCGCTGACCGCAGCCACCGCCCGGGACGCGGCCGCGCCGGAGGCCGCGGCGCCGCCCGAGCCCTGACGCCCCGCTCACCCTCCCGGTACGAACGCGAGCGCGTCGACGTCCGCGGTGCCGAAAGACCGCGGCTCGCTCGTGTGCAGGGTCGCCCGAAGCCGGCGAACGCCGCCGCCTTCGGCTCGCCCCACCGGCAACCATCGCCAGCGCGAACGGTCGTTCGAGGCCGCGGGATCGGCGCCCGCGGAGAGGTCCGTGTCGCCGACGAGGCGACCCTCCATCTCGATGCGGATCCGCGCGGCGTCGCCGGGGGCGACGCGCCCGAGGACCCAGACGTCGTACCGCGGCGAGGGAAGCTCGACGTCCCGATCGAGCGCGATGGGCATGCCGTAGGCCACTCTCGCCCGAAAAAAGACGCCGTTGGAAGGAAACTCGTCCGGAGGCCCGTACGTGTACAGCGCGTCGTATCCGCCGTCGTCGAGCGCGTTGTGCATCGACTCGCCCTCGACGACGACGATTCCGGAGTTCACCTCGATCGCGCTGGCGACGAGGGTCCCTCTCGTCTCGAAGCTCAGCGTCCGCGAAAGGCCCGGACCCCCACGCGCGCCTCCTCGCGCGCAGCCCTCGGGCAGGACGACCTCCTCGCCGAGCCGCGCTTCCGCGCGACAGAGCGCCTCCCCATTTCTCGGATCGCGCACGACCAGGCCGATGGGCGCGCCGTCGCCCGCGCCCTCGGGAGCCGCCGCGGCGTCATCGAGCGTCCCCCGGATCGTCACGCGCTGAGGACCGATGGGCGCAAGCGCGATCGCCGCCGCCGCGCGGTCTGCACCGACCAGAGCGCGCGCGACCGACCCGCCGCGGAGCGCGCGCTGCCCCCACGCGCCCTCCAGGACGCGGACCAGGCGGTTCGCTTCGGCGTCGTCGAACGCACCGACCCGCGCGCGCTGCGTGTCGAACGTCGTCGCCAGGCCACCGCGGACTCCGAACCCGACAGGCTGATCCTCGACGGGCCTGGGGCGCAAGAAGAGCGCCGCCAGCGCCGCCAGCCCCAGCCCCACGCCGAGCGGTTCTACGGGGAAGCGGCGCCGAAGGAGGGGCGCCCCCCGGTCGAGGCGCGCGACCCCGAGGAGCGCGACGACCCCGAAGAGCGCGATGAGCGACACGCGACTGCCGCGGCGCCGCAGGCCGCCGATGTCCCACGTGAGCGTGATCGTCGTCGCCGACGCATCCGCAGGGAGGTCGATCGCGACCAGCGCGTCGTCGGTCCGCCGCACCGGGAGGTCCCCGTCGTCGCCGCGAGCGCTCCACGCCGTCGACCACCCGGTCTTCACGAGGAGCTCGCGCGCGTGGCGCTCGCCTGCGCGCGGCGCGACTCGGATCGTGTACCCGTAGCCGCCGCCCGTGTGCCCCTCGTGCTCGACCGTCGCGTCCCACCCCGGCGCGGACGCGAGCGACGGCTCCCGCGCGACCGCCTCGAAGAGGGTCGCGTGCTTCGTCGCGAGCGCTACCTTCCAGCGCGGGTCCAGCGACAGCGCGCGAACGAAGTTGGGCGAGCACGCCACGACGTACGAGACGTCGAAGCGATCGGCGAGCTCGATCACGGGGAACGGATCGAACCAGAACGGCCCGAGCCTGAGCAGGTACTGGGCCCATTCGCTGTTCTCGTAGACCCAGCCCGCCGCCTCGCCGAAGCCGGAGAGAACGGGGATCATGTGCCGCGGGTAGTTCACGCCGGGCGCTTCGGGGACGTTCTGGCCGAGGAATTCGCTGAAGACGCGGCCGCGTCGATCGCCGTGCTCCCGGAGCCAGTCGCTCACCGCGTCGACGTCGGCGACGAAGGGAGCGTACGCCTGGACCGTCTCGATCCGAGCCGCGCGCTGCACCACGACGATGGCGGCCCACACCGCGCCGCCGACCAGAGCCGCCACGACGACGCACCGGGCGCGACCCCGGAGCTCCCAGAGTCGCCAGGCTCCCCAGCCCGCGACGATCAGCGTCATCACCGTGAGCAGCGTGACGAAGCGGTACCAGAGGAGGCGGTCGTACAGCGGGAGAAGGGACACACCGAACGAACGGCTCGGACCCAGCGCGACCCCGAGCGCCAGGAGCGCGGTCAAGGCACACGAGCCCACGGCCGCGTTGCGGCGCACGACAGCGAGGACGATGCCGACCGCCGCGCACGCGCTCGCGACGACGCCGGCGGCGCTCCGCGCGACGAACCGCGGATAGAACGCGACCGGATACGAGGAGAAGAGACTCCCGTCGACGACGGCGGACAGCGTGTCCTGGGGGCGCCGCATCCACGTGTACGCGGCGTCTCCTCGCGACGCGAACGGCAGGCTCGGGATGAGCCAGAACGCCGCCAGCCCGCAGCCGATCGCAACGACGGCGACGGCGTGCACGACGCTGCGCCCGGCCGAACGCAGGCCGGCGGCGAAGACGAAGCATCCCAGCGTCGCGACGAGCATGTACGTCGTCAGGAGGTGCACGAACGTGGTCGCGGCGAACGCGACGCTCGCGAGGGCGATCCAGCGGAGCGATCGCGACGACCCGTCGCGCTGCGCCCTGCGGAAGCAGACGAGCGTCGCGAGCGCGAAGGGGAGCGCGAACGCGGGATTGAGCATCCCGTTCTTGAAGCTGAACTCGAGACCGTACAGCTCCGAGGTAAACAGGCTCAGGGCGAGGCCGACGAACTTCGGGAGATCCCTGGGGCGGTCCTCGAGGGTGCCGGCGAGACTCGCCCCGAGGAGCGGAACGCAGAGGAACGCGGCGACGACGACGGCCTTCAGCGCGTTCAGCGCGCTCGCTCCGGTCAGCGCGGTGACCAGCGCAGACGCGACGTAGAGACCGGGCGGCGTGTTGTAAAGGAGAAAGGGCGTGCCCAGGTCGAACCTGGGCGTGAAGCCCATGAACGTGCCCGCGTGCGGGTAAAACTCGTCGAGGAGGTGGCGCAGGTAGGCGTAGTGACAGACCGAGTCGTTGTCCGCCCAGATGCCCGCGCGAAACGTCCCGCCGGCAAGAGCGAGATTGAAGAGCGTCAGCGCCGCGAAAAAGAGCGCGCTCCGGTCCCAGACGACGCGAAGCGACCCAGCCGGTCCCGCGGCTCGACGGCTCGGCGGTGCAGGCGGTGCAGGCGGTACAGTCGTCGGCGGCGGGACACGAGGCGGCACGCGAAGCTCGTCTGTCGGTAGGCGCCTCGCGCTGGCCGGCACCGCGCAGGAACGCTACTACAGAAGATCAATGACGGACGCGGAGAAGCCGCCGGGCGCTTCCCACGCACTCTCCGGCGCGGAGGAAGTACGCAGCGCGTGGGAAGAGTTTCGCGCGGGCGAAGTGGTCGCCTGCCCAACGGACGGCGCGCCGCTTGCGCTCGCCGTCGACGCGTCGGCAGGCGCCTACCGGTTCGTCTGTACGCGCTGCGGCACAGCCAGCGCCTGGTTCGAGTCCGATCCGCGCGGCCTTCGCATCCGTGCATCTCTTCCGGTGCACGAAGCCGGCGACGAGTGACCCAGCCCTCGCTGTCGCCTCTGCCCGCAGACGCCTCCGCTCCCCGATCGAACGTGGCGGCGTGGCCCGCGCTGGTCGCCTTCGGCGCCGCGTTCCTCCTCGTGCAGTGCGCGCAGATCGTGCTGGTGTTCGCCGTGGGCGCCTGGCGCGCCCACAGGGACTCCTCGCGGGTGGGCGAGGAAGCCCTGCGCTTCGCCCTCTCGGCGAACGGAATCATGGCTGCCGCGGCCGTGTCGGCGTCGACGTTCGCCGCCGTCGCGCTCGCGGCGTCGCGGCGGCCACCGGGGGGCAGGGTCGCCGCGCTGCGCCTCGGCCCCTCGCGCGCCACGGGCAGCGGCGTCGCCGCGGCGGTCCTCGGCATGGGCGGGTTGAGCGTGGCGCTGGGCACGGCCTCCGACCTTCTGCACCTGCGCGCCGAAGGCACGATGGAGCAGATCGCGAACGCGCTGTCGAACCTACCGCCGGCGCGCCTACCCCTCGCGCTCGCAGCGATCGCCGTCGCTCCGGGCGTCGCGGAGGAGATCTTCTTCCGGGGACTTCTGCAGCGGCGCCTGGTGGCGCGCTGCGGTCGCTGGCGCGGAATCGCGCTGTCCGCCGCCGGATTCGGCCTCGTTCACCTGGACCCCCTCCAGGGATCCGTTGCGGCCGCCTCGGGCTTCTTCCTCGGGTGGGTCGGCGAGCGACTCGACGGCGTGAGGCCGACGATCGCCGCACACGTCACGAACAACGCCCTGTTCGTCGCGCTCGCCCCGTGGACGTTCGGGCCGCATCTCTCGCGCGCAGCCAGCGTCGCATGGCTGGGCGCGGGCTGCGTCGCGTTCGCTTCGTCCGTCGCGTTCCTCCGATCGCGGCACGCGGTCAGAGCATCGAGATGCGCTTCATGAGCGCCCCGCACAGGTCGGACTGCAGGTTCCGCTCGCGCTCGATGGCCAGCCCGGCGCGGAAGGTCTGTCCGGCGTTCTCCTCGTCGCCGATGGCCGCCTGGCACATGCCGAGCATCTCGTAGTCGACCGGCTCGCCGTGCTGCGCGACGAGCTCGGCGAGCGGCTCGATGGCGGCCCGGTGGGCCTCGACCATCGGGGGGGTCGGCGGGTCGGGCACCCCCTTCGCGTGCACCATGAGCCTGAGCGCCTGACGGCGATCCTGAGGGGCGTACCCGCGGAACGCGCCGCTCGAAAAGAGCTCGCGGTACCCGCCATACGCGGCCTCGAGGTTTCCCTCGCGCGCGCTCGCGACGATCGACTTGATGCTCGCGACGAGCGCCTCGTTCACACCCGACCTCGGGGGGAAAGAAGATCCGGACGTCATGGCCGGGAAAGGTACCGCGGGCCCCCCGTTTCGACCACGCGCAATCCGTACCCGTACCCGTCCGGCGGTTGCCTCCGGATGCCGGCGCGAAGAGCGTGTCGCTGAAGGCCACGCCTCGCTGACGAGCCGTCGGGTCGGGGTCGGGGTCGATCCCGAGGAGAGAGAACGGGGTCGTCACGTTCTGGAGCGAGATTGTGGGCGAGCGGGACGCGTCCCAGAGCGTGTGAATCGCGATCGTCAGCGTATCGGACGCGCCCTACAGCGTGCGAATCGCGATTGGCAGCGTATCGGACGCGCCCTACAGCGTATGAATCGCGATTGGCAGCGTATCGGACGCGCCCGACAGCGTGCGAATCGCGATTGGCGGCGTGTCGGACGCGCCCGACAGCGTGCGAATCGCGATTGGCAGCGTATCGGACGCGCCCTACAGCGTATGAAT
>CALKVG010000259.1 GCA_937998045.1 uncultured Myxococcales bacterium | reverse complement strand
GATTTCTGCCTGTCTCGTGGGCTCGGAGATGTGTATAAGAGACAGTCGTCACCCTCTGCACGAAGCCGCACACGATCGTCGTCGAAGACCCGACGGCGTCGACGCCCGACGCCCAGCCCAAGGCCAACCCGGCGCCGCGCCTCCAGCGCGAGGAGTGGGTCACGCTCGAGCGCGCGCTCGCGTGGGGCGCGCTGGGCATCGCTCTCGGGGCGCTGCTCGCGTGGGCGGTCGTCCGCTGGGTGCGCAGACCCAGGCCGGTGCCGCCTCCTCCGCCGCCGCGTCCTCCGTGGGAGGTCGCCTTCGAGCGGCTCGACGAGGCGCGCCACGCGGGGCTGCTCGAGACGCAGCGCTTCGCCGAGTTCTTCGACCGCGTGAACGACGCCGTGCGCGAGTACCTGGGCGCGCGCTTCGGCTTCGACGGCCTCGAGTGTACGACCGACGAGACGCTGGCCGCGCTGCGCCGCGTGCCGCACTTCGGGTTGCCGCTCCCGCAGGTCGCGGGCTTCCTGCAGGAGTGCGATCTGGTCAAGTTCGCCGACGTGACGCCGACGCTGACGGAGTGCGAGCGCGCGCTCATCCAGGCCGAGAGCGTCGTTCGCGCGACGATGCCTCCGGTGAGCGAGCCCGCTTCTTCCCGTGCGCGGGAGGTGCAGCCGTGACCTCTCGCTCGCGCGCGCTGCGAGGAGCGCTCGTCGCGCTCGGCACCGTGGCCGTGCTCGCGGTCGCCCTCGTCGGGCCCGTCCTGGCCCGGGGCGATGCGTGGCGCAGCGCGATCTGGAGCGTGTGGCCGGGTCGCCTGGGCGAGCACCCGTCGACGGCGGACGCGCTCGCGTGGACCGCCCGTGCGGGCTGGTGCGTCGCGCTGGTCGCCGCGCTGCTGGCCGTACCCTGGGTCGTCTGGCGAATGACGCTCGGCGCGGACGCGCGTGTCCCTCGGCTCGGGCTGCCGACGATCGCGCCGCTCGCGCTCGGCCCGCGCGGGTGGCGCGTGCCGCTGCGCGACGTGCCCGGCGTCCTGCGGGGGGCGGCCCTCGTCCTCGCCGTGCTCGCGCTTGGCCGCCCGCAGAGCGTCCTGCGCGGCGAGTCGCTCGAGGAGAAGGGGATCGACATCGTCCTCGTCCTCGACCTGTCGGGCTCGATGTCCGCCGTCATGGACGCCCCGACGGACAGCGTGCCCGGTCCGGGCGTGCGCACGTCGCGCCGGCGACCGACTCGCCTCGACGTCGCCAAGGACGTCCTCGTCGACTTCGTGCGCCGCCGCAGGACCGACCGCATCGGCGTCGTCGTCTTCGCCAAGCAAGCCTTCGTCCTCTCGCCGCCCACGCTGGACTACGGCCTCATCACGCAGCTCGTCTCGAAGATCGAGCTCGACGTCATCGACAGCAGCAAGACCGCCATCGGAGACGCGGTCGGTACCGCGGTCGCGCGCATGCGCCGCAGCGACGCGCGCAGCAAGGCGGTCGTGCTCTTGACCGACGGCGATTCGAACGAGGGCATCATCTCGCCCGAGTACTCGGCACACCTCGCGCAGAAGGAGGGCGTGCGCGTCTACACGGTGCAGATCGGCAACGGCAGCGACGTGGACGTGCAGACGGGCACCGACCTCTTCGGCCAGCCCGTCTACCAGCGCCGGCACTTCCCCGTGAACCCGGAGCTATTGCGCAAGATGGCCGGCGAGACCCAGGGCGAGTCGTTCATCGCGACCGACAAGAGCGGCCTCGAGAAGAGCATGCACTCGATCCTCGACCATCTCGAGAAGACGAAGTTCGAGTCGCAGGCGGCGACGATGGAGGATCTGTTCCCGTTCTTGCTCGTGCCCGCCGCCATACTCGTCGCCCTCGAGGCGATCGTGCGTCTGGCCCTCGTGAGGAGGTTTCCGTGAGGTGGGGGCACGACTTCTCGTCGCTCGCGGGCGCCATCGTGGCGGCGATCTGCGCGCTGGCGCTCGTCGCGTACGCCGGGTCGGTGATCTGGGCGGGCGTCCGGCACGGCCGCGCCGCGAAGGCGTTCGGCGAGCCCGGATTGCTCGCGCCCCTCGTCACTTACGACGCGACCGCCCGCCGGGCGGTGAAGTCCGTGCTCCTGATCGTCGCGATGCTCGCGGCGTTTCTGGCGCTCGCGCGCCCGCAGTTCGGCAGCGGGACGAAGATCGTGCCGGCCACGAACCTCGATGTGGTCATCGTCCTCGACTACTCGAAGAGCATGTACGCGCGCGACATCGCGCCCAGTCGCATTGCGCGCGCGAAGGCAGAGGTCGCGCGCCTCATCCAGGATTTGCCGGGCGCCCGCTTCGGCGCCGTCGCGTTCGCCGGCGAGCCGATGAGCTTTCCGCTGACGAGCGACGGTGCCGCGATCGCCCAGTTCTTCCGCCAGCTCAACCCGAACGACATGCCCGTGGGCGGGACAGCCACGGCGCGCGCTCTCGAGCGGGGCCGCGAGCTCTTCGCGCGCGACCCGAAGTCGAAGGACCACATGCGGGTGATGGTCCTCGTCACCGACGGTGAGGATCTGGAAGGAGACCCCGTGAGCGTGGCGGAGAACTGCCAGCGCGAGTCGACGCGGATCGACGTCGTGCAGATCGGCGGGAGAGCGCCGGAGGTGGTGCCGGAGGTGGCGGCGGACGGCCGGGTCACGGGCGTGCGCCACGACGAGGAAGGCAAGCCGCTGACCACGCAGCTGACGGCGGAGGGCGAGAGCCAGCTCGCGCGCGTGGCGCAGGTGACCGGGGGAACGATCGTCCGGGCAGAACACGGTGACACCGGCATCGACCAGGTGGCGCGCGCGCTGCAGAAGATGATGCGCGAAGAGCTGAGCGAGAAGGTAGAGACCGTGTACGCCGAGGAGTACGCTGGGCCGCTGGGCCTTGCCGTGGTGCTGCTGTTCGTCGAGGCATTCCTCGGGGAGGCACCGCGGCGAAAGGGCGCGAACGTCGAGGTCGCGTCGGCACCCCAGCGGCGCCGAGGGCGCGATCGGGCGGCCCGTGGGCAGGGCCTGAGGGGGGCGGTGCCGTGAGGCGGCTGCGACCGCTCGGTATCGGCCTCGTGCTTCTCGCGTCGTGCGGGTGGAACCCGTCGCGGCCGTTCGACCGCGACGCGCCTGCCGTGAAGGAGGCGCTCGCCGAGCTCGATGCAGGCGAAGCGGGGAGCGCCGCGACGAAGCTCGAGGACTACCTGTCGACCGGGCCCTGCAAGGACGGGAACATCGGAACGCCGGACCTCCTCAAGCGCCGCGCCGACGGGACGTTCGATCTCGGGCTCTCGCTCTTCGGCATCGGGGAGCGCTACGGTCGCCGCTTCGGGGAAGAGGAGATCGACGCCGGCGTCGACGAGGGCACGCGCTCGCAGCGCCACGAGCAGGTGGAGTGCGCGCGCCGCGTCGTCGACGCGATCGCCGACGATCCGGCGGTGCCCCACGAGACGAGGGCGCGCGCGCACTACCTCGACGGGAATCTCGCGTTCCTCGACGGCGACTACGAGAGCGCCGTGCGTGCCTACGACCGCGCGCTCGTCCTCGCGCCGGGAGAGGCCGACGCAGCGGATTCGCTCGGGCGCGACGCGGCGTGGAACCGCGCCATCGCGCTCCGCCGGATCGAGGACAGAAAGGACGCGGGGTCCGACGCATCGCAGGACAGCGGCCACCCCGACGCGTCGGGGGATGCCGGGCGCCCGGACGGGTCGCAGGGCGACGCAGGACCGGAGGCAGGAGCAGACTCCGGAGGCAGCGCGCCCGACGCCGGCTCGAACGACAAACAAGACTCCGGACCGCAGCCGCAGTCGGAGCCGCCGGACGCCGCGCCGGAGCCGAAGGAGGCCGGCGCGCAACCTCCGCCGCCGAGCCGCGACGAAGACGAGCGAATGCTCGACCAGCTGGAGAGCGCGCCGACGCTGCAGCAGGAAGAAGCCAAGCGCGTGGGCAAGAAGCGCGTGCGCGGAATGGCGGACAAATGACGGCCGCGCGACGCGGCACCTGGTGGTGGGCGTCGATCGGCCGGCGTGCAGGTAGCACGCCGGCACTCTCTTTGATGGCTGCGCTGGCACTCGGCGCGTTGCTGCTGTACGCGCCCGCCGCACGGGCGCAGACCGCTCCGCAGATGCAGGTCGGGGTGGACCAGGACACGGTCGGCGTGGGCAGCGTGCTGCACCTGCAGATCACGGCCCAGAGCGCCGACGCAGCGCCGGATGACCCGAAGCCCGGCGCGACGCCCGGATTCCTCGTGACCGGTCAGAGCGCATCGCCGACGCAGACGCACATCATCATGAACGGCGCACGCTCGGACCGGTACGGGCTCTCGGTCGACTGGACGTTGCAGGCCCAGCGCACGGGCTCCTTCACGCTGGGGCCACCCTCGGTGGTGGTCGGGGGCGTTCGTTACTCGGGGCGGACGGTGACGGTGCGCGTCGTTCGGGCGGGACAAGCGCCGGCGCGGCCTCCGCCGCAGCAGCCTCAGTCTCCGTTCGGCTTCTCGCCGTTCGATCCGTGGAAGAACCTCTTCCCCGGCTTCGATCAACCGGACCAGCAGATCCCACAGGCGCCGCCGGTCACGGTGGACCCGCGGCTCGCGCTGGACGCGCCACGGGGGGCGGTCTTCTTCCTGCACGCGACCGTCGACAAGACGAGCGCCGTCGTCGGCGAGCAGGTCACCTTCAGCGTGTACGCGTACATCGACGCGGGGGCCACCGTCGCCGAGATCGACGACTCGGACAACCACGATCCCTCCGTGGCCGACTTCGTGAAACATCCGCTCGCCCGTGAGGACCAGGAACCGGCCTTCGTCGGATACGCCTCGATCGGCGGCAGCCTCTGGAAGGTGAAGCTCATGCGGCGCTGGGCGCTCTTCCCGCTTCGCGCCGGGGATCTCGAGATCGGTCCGATGAACATGACGCTCGCGCGGCCGCGCTCCGCCGCCGGAAAGCGGACGACCGAGACGCTGCGCGTGCGCGTGACCGAGCCCCCGATCGCAGGGCGTCCGCCGGGCTATGCCATCGGCGATGTCGGACATTTCGCGCTGTCCGCCGAGGTCGCGCCGCGCGAGACCGACGAGGGAGGGGCGGTCGGCGTGCACGTCGAAGTGTCCGGCACCGGCAACGTCCCGAGCGCGATCACGCCGCCGGCGCGAGCGGGGCTGGAGTGGCTCGTGCCCGAGGTGCACGAAGAGCTGGGGCCCGTCGGTCACGACGCGTTCGGCGGGAAGCGGACGTTCGACTTCGTCGTCCGCGTTCGCAAGGCGGGCGACGTCGACCTCGGCGAGATCGCGCTGCCGTTCTGGAACCCGGAGCAGAAGAGATACGAGACCGCCCGCGCGTCCCTCGGCGCCGTGCACGCA
>CALKVG010000258.1 GCA_937998045.1 uncultured Myxococcales bacterium | reverse complement strand
GGCGCATGCACGACGCCATCTTCGCGAGCCAGCACGACCTCGACGACGCGCTCCTCGTCAAGCTGGCGGCGAGCGCCGGCGCGGACGGCGCTCGCATCAAGAAGGCGATGACCACGCACGCGCACGCCCGCGAGATCGCCGCGGACGTCGACGTGGCCGACGATTTCCAGGCGGACGGCACGCCGCATTTCTTCCTCAACGGGCGCCGGCTCGTCCGCACGCAGCCGCAGCAGAAGTTCGAGGCAATCATCGACGAGGAGATCCAGCGCGGGCACGACCTGCTCGCGAAGGGGGTCCGCCAAGGCGATCTCTACGACGCGCTGATCAAGGACGGAAAGGAGCCGCCTCCGCCCGAGATGAAGGCGCTGGCGAACTCGCTGCCGGCCGGCGACCCTGCGCGCGGGAGCCCGACGGCCAAAGTGAGCATTCACGAGTGGAGCGACTTTCAGTGTCCGTTCTGCGAGCGAGTGGAGCCGACCCTCGCGCGCCTCACGAAGGAGTACGGCGATCGCGTTCGCTTCGTATGGCACGATCTGCCGCTGCCGATGCACCCGGACGCCCCCCTCGCCGCGCAGGCCGCCCGGGAGGCCTACAAGCAGAAGGGATCGCGCGCGTTCTGGGATCTGCACGACCGGCTGTTCAAAAACCAGAGCAACCTGGGGCGGACGGATCTCGACCGGTACGCGAAGGAGCTCGCGCTCGACATGAACAAGTGGAACGCCGCGCTCGACGGCGGCGCTCACGCGAGCGAGATCGAGGCCGACGCAAAGGCCGCCGAGGAGATGAGCATCCACGGCACGCCAGGCTTCGTGGTCGTGCCCGGACGGGGCACGATCGGCTACTTCTTGAGCGGGGCGCAGCCGTACGAGAAGTTCCGCAAGTTGATCGAACGAGCGCTGGTCGAGGCGAAATGAGGAAACGGGCCTGGAGCGCGTTCGGCGGAGCCGCCGCGGTCGCGCTGGCGGTGGCGCCGGACGCAGGCGCCGTCGAGCGCGAGCACCAACTCGGGGCGGACGTCGGCGGGGCCATGCTCGTCATCGCGGACAAGAGCACCCCGGACGTCGGCGCGGGGATCGGCGTGCACTACAGCTACGGTTTGAGCGATGCGTTCAACTTCATCGCGGACGGCTCCTTTTCGCTCGTGGCGGTCGGCGAGAGCAACAACGGCAACACGAACACTCCGAAGACGCGGCCGGCGACCGTGACGACGATCGACGCCGGCATCGCGTACGTGCTGGACGTCCTGCAGTGGGTCCCGTGGGGCGGAATCCTCGTCGGCGGCTACGCCCTCGACGGCGGCACGATCTCCGGCGTGAAGTTTCTCCCCGGCGCGGCGGTCGCGATCGGCCTCGACTATCGCCTTTCGCGCGACTGGGCCGTGGGCGCCTCCGTCCGCCAGCACGCGTTCACCGACCTGTCGACGTATCCGAGCTACACGCAGGCCTTCGCGCGCATCCAGTACACCTGGGGGTGGTAGTCGCTTTAGTCCTTCCCGAGCCCGAATCCGTCGTGCAGCGCTCGCACCGCGAGCTCGGTGTACTTCGACGCGACCAGGCACGAGATCTTGATCTCGCTCGTGGAGATCGCCTGGATGTTGATCCCCTCGGTGGCGAAGATACGGAACATCTTGGCCGCGATGCCCGCGTGCGAGCGCATCCCGAGGCCGACGATCGACACCTTGACGACGTCCTCGTCGTAGACGACCTTCTTCGCGCCCAGGCTATGGGCTACCTCGTCGATCCACGGGCGGGCACGCGCGAGGTCGGTCTTGGCCAGCGTGAACGTGATCGCGGCGCGCGAGGTGTCGCTCGCGACGTCCTGGACGATCATGTCGACCGAGATGTTCTTCTCGGCGATCTTCTCGAAGAGCTCCGCCGCGACGCCCGGGCGGTCCTCCACCCCCACGACATGAACCCGGGCCTCTCCTCGGTCGTACGCCACGCCGCTGACGACGACGCCCTCGAACGCTGCATCTTCTTTGGTCACGATGGTCCCCGGTGTGTCGTTGAACGAGCTTCGGACGTGTATCGGCACGCTATACTTCATGCCAACCTCGACGCTTCGAATCTGCAGGACCTTCGCCCCGAGAGACGCGAGCTCGAGCATCTCCTCGTAGGAGATGCGGTCGATCTTGCGCGCCGACGGGCACACGTTCGGGTCCGTCGTGTAGACGCCGTCGACATCCGTGTAGATCTCGCATTCGTCGGCCGAGATGGCCGCCGCGACCGCGACCGCGCTCGTGTCCGAACCGCCCCGCCCGAGCGTCGTGATGTTGCCCCGGTCGTCGACGCCCTGGAACCCGGCGACGACGGCGATCTCCCCGCGCTCGACCGTCTCGAAGATCTTCGAGCCCTCGATCGTCTTGATGCGCGCCTTCGTAAAGGCGTCGTCCGTGAGGATCTTCACCTGGTGCCCGAGGAGCGACCTCGCCTTGCCCCCTTCCGCCTGGATGGCCATCGCGGTGAGGGCGGCGCTCACTTGCTCGCCGGTCGCCGCGATCGCGTCCATCTCGCGCGCGTCGGGGACCTTCGCCACTTCGTGGGCGAGTCCGAGCAGACGGTTGGTCTCGCCGCTCATCGCGCTCACGATGAGCACGACGCGGTGACCCGCACGCTGCGTTCGGATCGCGCGCCGCGCGACGTTGCGGATTCGTTCGATGGACCCGACGGACGTACCGCCGAACTTCTGGACGACGAGCGCCACTTCGGCCCTAGCGTTTAGACGGACAGAAGCGGAGAGTCAAATGTCGCTGGGACTCGGGCGCGGTCGCGTCTTCTCGAGCTAATCTCCTTCTATCGCATTTGGCTACTTCGTAGCCCCCCACTGGCCTAGAGTCGCCGCCGTGAGCGCGTATGCAGGGTACCTCGTCGAGACGCTCGTGACGCTCGTCGCGGTGTGCGGGCTCGCGTTCGTCGTCCTGTGGGGGGCCCGTCGCGTGGGGATCGGCCGTCCGAGCGGTCCGCTCGAGCTGCGCGGGCATCTCCCCCTCGACGCGCGACGCGCCATTTACCTCGTGCGGGTCGGCGATCGAGCGTTCGTCGTCGGCGTCGGCGAGGGGGGCTTCACGAAGCTCGGCGAGATCCCCGCCTCGGAGCTCCCGGCGCCCGCGCCCGAGCCGTCCGCCCCGTTCGCCGACGTCCTCGCCCGCGGGAAGAGGACCGCGCCGTGACGCACGTGTCGCCTGGCGCGCCCGGCGTCGACGACCTCCTCTCGCGCCCGATCGCGCTCGTCGTCGCGCTCGCGATCGTCTCGCTCTTGCCGTTCGCCTTCATGACCGTCACGGCGTTCGTGAAGATCGCAACGGTCCTGCAGATCGTGCGCAGCGCCATCGGCGCGCAGAGCGTCCCGTCGAGCAGCGTCATCATGGCCCTCTCGGCGGCCCTCACCCTCATCGCGATGGCCCCCGTCGGCGAGAAGATCGCTGCGCGCGCGGCGCCCCTCTTTGCCGGGAAGGCCGCGGCCGACACCGTCGCGATCGTCGAGGCAGGCATCGACGCGGTGCGCGACCCCATGCGCGACTTCCTCCGCAAGAACGCGAGCGACGCCGAGCGCGCGCGCTTCCTCGACGTCGCGAGGAGCGCCCGCCCGCTCGCGGAGCGGGAGTCGGTGGCGGACGGCGATCTCACGGTCCTCGTCCCGGCGTTCGTCGTCACGGAGCTGACGGAGGCGTTCGCCATCGGTTTCCTTCTGTATCTGCCGTTTTTGGTCATCGACCTGGTCGTGTCGAACGTCCTCCTCGCGCTCGGGATGCAGATGATGAGTCCGACCCAGGTGAGCTTGCCGTTCAAGCTTCTCCTCTTCGTGGCCATCGACGGCTGGGGGCTACTCGCTCGTTCGCTGGTCGCCGGTTACAGCTGAGGGCGGTCCCGCGCCCGCCCCGCGCGACGGTTCAGGCTCGCGCGAAGCTCTCTTCGAGGACTCGCGTCAGCTCGGCGCGTTCCCGGGCACCGTGCGAGTCGAGGGATGCGAGGAGCTCGCGAACCCGCCGCACGACGGCGAGCGGCTCTTCGATCGGGCCGCCCTCGCGCCGGTGTTTCTCGTAGAGCCGGCATACGAAGCGACGGCACGAGAGCGGTCGGTCGTCGTAGATGGCGCAGCTGCGACGCTCACCGCTCGGGTCCGCGGCGACCGCCAGGGCGCTGCACGGCTGCTCGAAGCTCGTTCCGCCCGGGACCACACGCAGGCGGCGCTTGCGCGCGACATCGTCTTCGTCGGCCTCCAGGCAGACCCGCCCGAAGAGGGATCCGTCGCAGCAGAGACCGCAGGCCTGGCAGAGGGACGAGAGCTCGGCGGCTGATGAGGCGAACAACGTCGGACCACTGGAG
>CALKVG010000257.1 GCA_937998045.1 uncultured Myxococcales bacterium | reverse complement strand
CGACGGGAGAGGATGGCGCGAGCGGCGGGCGCGACACCCCGGCTGTCGGGGCCTGGGTGGCGGCGGGGAGGGGCGACACCCCGGTCACCAGAGGAGCGGGGAACGACTGGGTCCGGACAATTGCGGCGGGAGGCTTGGACCCGGGCTTGAGCGGGACGATGGGCTTGGCGGTGGACGCCGAGGCGGTCCCGGAGTTCATCCGCAACGTGACGGCGGCCACGGGACGTGGGGGCACGCTGCTCGCGGGCCGCGGCGCAGGACCCGTGACGGGGATCGTGATGCCGAGGCCGGGCCTGGGAGGAAGCGGGGCCTGGGGAATCTTGGGCAGATCGGCGAGCGTGTCGTCGGGAGATACGCTCGGCGGGGTATCGGAGCGGAACCGCAGCGTCTCCTGCGAGTCGCTGGGTGTGGAGTCGTTGAGGAGCGCCACCGGGGGCCGCGACGTGGTGACCGCGAGGTCGTCGGCAACCGGCGCAGGGCGCACGAGAGCCAGGACGTCGATGAGCGCCTGCCGTCCTTCGTCGAGGCTGATCGCCGTGCGCAGCGCGCTGCAAAGCTCGTCGGCGTAGATCGAGCGCCGATCGGGGTCCGGCTCGAGGCCCCTGGCGATCGCATCGAGCACGGCTTTGGGGAGGTCGGGGCGCAGCGACGCGAGCGACGGAAAGCTTGGCTCGGCCATCGCGCGCAGCACGTCGATGTCCGCGGCGTTGTTTCGCACGATCGCCTTGCGGCCGGCCAGGAGCTCCCAGAGAACGAGCGATGCCGCGTACACGTCCGCGCGAATCGTGAGCGGCTCGCCGCGGACCTGCTCGGGCGCCATGTAACCGTATGTTCCCTTGATGAGCCCCGCCTGCGTCTCGCCGTCGATCCCGGCGACCTTCGCGATGCCGAAGTCGGCGATCTTCACGTGGCCGTCCCAGGGGATGAGCACGTTCGACGGGTTCACGTCGCGATGGATGACCGGCGAGTATTCACCGGTCTGCGGGTCGCGTGCGGAGTGGGCGGCCGACAGTGCGCTGAAGACGCGCCACCCGATGAACATCGCCGCGCGATCGTCGAGCGACCAGCCCTTTGGCCGGATGAGGGCGCGCAGTTTGTGCAGCGGCAGGCCGTCGATGTACTCGAGGACCATCACGAGCTGCGCGGCGTCGGAGAAGAAGTCGTATAGCTTGACGATGGCCGGGTGCGACAGGCGGGCGTAAGCCGCCGCCTCGCGAGCGAACATACGCTCGAACTTCTCGTCCTCGCGGAACTGCTGCAGAAGCAGCTTCAGCACTACGGCGCGCTCGAAGCCATGCGGGCCCTCGGCGCGGGCCAGGAGGACGTCGCTCGTACCCCCCGTGGCGAGCCGTTTTACCACTCGGTAGCCGCCGATGCGCAGAGGGAGGCTAGCGTCCGACGGCCTGGTCTCCGGATTGTGGGGCGGCGGCTCCACGGGCACGATTGTACTCGGAAGCGATGCCGAAACGCGTGACCGTTTCGCGTTTGACTTCCGCCCCCCTAACCCTGTCGCGAGCGCACGGGCAAGTTATGTTGACCGATCGGCCAAATCCGCCTCGACGCTGTCGAGCAGCTGGTCGGCCTGGCCCTCCTCGATGCCGAGGCCCTCGGCGAACGCGCTGAGGGTCTCGTTCTCTTCGTCGGCGATGGCGTTGTCCGCGAACGCGATGGCCGCTGCGAGGACGAAGGCCACCTCGGCGCGGGCCGGATCTTCGTGCAACGCCGCGATGACCTCGCGCAGCCGGGCGTCGCGACCTTGCTGGGCGACGTTCTTCGCCGCCTGGTCGAGCAGTGCTTCGATGTGGACGGACCCTACGGAGTCGTCCGAGAGGTTCCGCAGCGCGCCCTTCAAGACCTCGCGCTCGTCGGCCGTGACCTTCCCGTCGGCGGACATCATCAGATACATCGCCTCGCAAAGCGGGCCGTATTCGGCGACGACGTTCATCAGTTCGGCGGCCTCGGGCGTCGCCTGCGCCGCGTCGGGCGCAAGCGCGATCGAGGGCCTACGCCCGTGAGCACGCAACTTGTCGCGAAGCTTGGAAACCGTGGACGTCGAGAGCCAGATCATCAACGGAGGAGCGTATCGCAACCTCGACCGCTTGTCCGTTTCTCTCGATTCAATCGCCCAACTTGAAGAGCTCTTCGAGGTCGCCCTTCGTGAGCTTCTTGGCTCCCCCGACGTCCTCGGAGAGGACGGCGCCAACGAGCTCGCGCTTCTTATCGGCGAGCTCGAGGATCTTCTCCTCGATGGTGCCCTTGGCGATGAGGCGGTACGTCGTCACGACCTTCGTCTGCCCGATACGGTGAGCGCGGTCGGTCGCCTGATCTTCGACCGCCGGGTTCCACCACGGGTCGAAGTGGATGACCGTGTCGGCGGCGGTCAGGTTCAAGCCGCTGCCTCCCGCTTTGAGGGAGATGAGGAAGACCGGCGGGCCGTCCTCGCTCTGGAAGTTGTCGACGTGCTCGGGGCGGTCGCGCGTCGATCCGTCGAGGTACTCGTACGCCACCCCGTCCTCGTCCATCGCGCGCTTGATGAGCTGCAGCATGCTCACGAACTGGCTGAAGACCAGCACCTTGTGACCGCCGGAGATGGAGGTCTGCACGAGCTCGCGCAACGCGACGAGCTTGCCGGAGTCCTCGTCGCCGAACTCGCGCGGGAGCCCGAGGAGGCGCGGGTCGCACGCAGCCTGCCGCAGCCGCGTGAGGCCGGCGAGGATCTGGATGTGGCTCCGCGCGAGTCCCTGGCGCTCGACCTCTCCCATCACCTGGGCGCGCACCTCCTTGAGGACGGCCGCGTAGAGCGATGATTGCTCGCCCGTCAGCTCGCAGAACTGATCGGTCTCGATCTTCTCGGGCAGGTCGCGCGCGACCTCCGATTTCGTGCGGCGCAGGATGAAGGGGTGGATCGTCGCGCGAAGGCGCTCGGCGGCCCCCTTGTCGCCGCCGTCGATGGGACGAGAGTAGCGCTCCTCGAACTTGTCGAGCGGACCCAGCAGGCCGGGCGAGACGAAATCGAAGATCGACCAGATCTCGCTCAGACGGTTCTCGATGGGCGTTCCGCTGAGGGCCAGGCGGCGATCGGAACGCAGGCGCTTCGCCGCGCGGGCGGTGGCGCTGAGCGGGTTCTTGACCTGCTGCGCCTCGTCGAGGATCACATAGCGCCAGTCGATCTCCTTTAGGAGTTCCTCGTCGCGGCGAAGGAGCGCGTAGCTCGTGACGACGACGTCGGCGTCCTCGAGCTCGTCCTGCCGCTCCTTGCGCTCAGCGCCGTGCCAGAGCGCGTGGCGAAGGGACGGCGCGAAGCGATCCATCTCTCGCAGCCAGTTCGTGACGACGCTGGTCGGCGCGACGATTAGCGCTTTGAACGGCTTTCTCTTGCCCTCGATCTTCGCGTCCTCTGCCTTGACGGAGAGGAGAAGCGCGAGGGTCTGAACGGTCTTGCCGAGACCCATGTCGTCGGCGAGGACGCCGCCGCTGCCAATCTCGTGCAAGAACCACAGCCAGTGGAAGCCCTGCTCCTGGTAGGGTCGGAGCTGCGCCTTGAGGTTGCGCGGCTTGCGCGCGCCCTTGATCTCGTCGATGTCCTTGAGCTTCTTGAAGAGCTCGCGCGCGTCGCCCGAGACCAGGGAGCGACCGACCTGCGCGAGCAGATCCTCGATGCGGCCGGCCTGCGACAGCGATAGACGCCCGCCATTTCCGCCGCCCGTCGCGAGGATCTCCGCCTGGCGCTGCAGCACTTCGCGCACCTTCTGCGGATCGAGGCGAGCGAACGTCCCATCCGCGAGACGCACGTAGCGGCGGCCCTCGGTGAGACAGCGCGCGAGCTCTTCCTGCGTGACGGCTACGCCCTCGCTCTCGAAGTTCAACCGCAGAGAGAGCCAGTCGACGCCGCTCGAGACCCGCGCGTTCGCCGTGAGGGCCTCGTCGCGCAGCTGCACGTCGACGAGATCGTCGGGGACGAAGATGTCCCACCGGTCAGGCAGCGTGGCGATGCCCTCGGTCCAGAAACGGATCGCGTCGTCGCCACGCGCGACGAACTTGTTCCCGTCCTCGCCGGGGACGAGCCCCAGATCACGCAGCTTCGCCGCGGCGGCCTGCTGGCCGGCGATGTCGCAGCGAATGCACTTCGCGCGCTTGGTGCTGCCCGGCTCCGGAGGCTTCACGATGACCGGCACGGTCATCCCGTCTGCGCGGACGTCGATTTCGAAGTCTTCGTAGGCGGCTCGAAGGCTCACTTGGGCGTCGGTCAGTGCGCCTCCCGCGGCGACGCGGAACGTCGGCTCGAGGTCGACGACGTCGGCGACCTGCGAGAGCTCCGGCAGCTCGGCGCCGACTTCGAGCGCGACGCGAGGCAAGCCCTGCATGATGAGGTCCGGCAGGCGGTCCACCGGCTCGGCGATGACCGACGTGCGCAGCAGACGCCGCATCGCCGCCGGCGAGACGCGCCGATCGATCGGACGCGCCCAGCCTTCCTGGGCGTCGACGTACCACCCAGGGCTGCCCTCGAACCAGGCGCCGCTCGCCATCGTGAAGCGGCGAGGATCCCCCTGTCGCTGAAACGACGTGCGCACGAGGATCTGCGTACCGTCCTGCCCAAGCTCGAGGTCGAAGCGCGGGCGGAGCGGCTCATCGCCGAAGCGAAGTTCCATCATCTGGGGCTCGACGATGACGCGCCTGCCTCGGAGGAGCGGAAGAAGATCGCTAGCGTCCTCGCCCCGCACGTCGATGCCGACACGACGCGGCCCCTGGTTCTCGAAGCGCGCGAGCAGACGGACGGCGTCGCGATCGGCCGTGGGATGTTGGTCCTGCCCGACGAGGAGCGCACTCGGAAGGAGGGGAACGCGGGCGTCGGGGTCGAGTAGCGTGATGGTCAAGGCACCGCCGACGCCGCTGGGCCCCTGACTCACCTGTTTGACCTGAATTCGGTATTCGATGACGCGCGGCGCCGGAGGCATCGGCTCCGGCAGCCACGCATCGACGCCCGACCCGCCCGTCGGGACGAATCCTCGCGCCGCGAGCGCAGCGTGGTGCGCCGCTTTCATGGCTCGAGCCCGCGCGCGCTTGCTGCGGCGGCCCTCGCCCTCGACACCGGCGACGTGCACGGTCCCTCCGTGCACCGTGTAGTGAACCCCATTGGTCTGGGGCTGGACCGACCGCGGCTGCGCCCCGCGCGCCTGATCGCGCAGCGCGATGAGGAGCGCCGCCACGTGCTTGCAGTGCCCGCCGTTGCTCGAAGCGTAGGCCGGGCACGTGCAGCTCGAGGAGAAACCCGAGGGCGTAAGCTGCAGGGTCACCCGATAGGGTTCCGTATCGGTCCCGCGCACATGCCCGCGAGCACCGGCGTCCTCGACAATGATGTCTTCGACCGCGTGCCGGCGTACGTAATCGTAACCGCGAAGATACGCTCGTGCCCCTAGGAGGCGCCGGAGCGCACGATCGTTGAGCGTGGAGAGTGCTTCGGTGAACGGTGAGGCCAAAAGCAATGACGCACGCTCGGGGCGTGCCCTTTCCGTTGCGCTGTCGTTTTCGTGGATTGCGCGGCAGGCTCGGCGAGAGCCAGGAACTTGGCCGTCTGGACCTGTCCGCGACTCGAACTCGGGCACGGCGCGGTGGACAGATGCGTGCTGTTCACCGACGCCGAGAGCGCGCGAGCTCTCCGTAGTCGTCCGTAGCACCCCTCTAGGCGTTTCGCAACCGCAATGCACGAGGGGCGCCAGTGGCGCGCCGCGCTGCCACGGCGACTGTCCACGAAATCTCGCCGTAGATTCTCTCCGTAGACGGGGGGGCCGTGCCGGTGAAGTTGAGCCTTTGGTCCGGCCCAGCCAGCGTCTAGGGCCGTCTCCCCCCTCGCAGGCGGGCAGTCGGCCCAGGCGCGGGCACGAGCACGTTTGGGGGGCCTGGCCCTGAAGTTCGCGCTCGCCACGACGTGGCGGGGATGCGCTTGTGCTCGTCGTGGCACCGGCATTGCTCGGATGCTTCTCGAAGGAGGTCAGCCATGCGCCTCGCCCTCGCGACCCCGGTCGGAACCCTAGCGGTCATCGCAGCTCTCGCCAGCCTTCCTGGTTGCGCGCTGCGCGCGGCTCCGCCGGTCGTTGGCGGCTACGCCACGATCTACGCCGACACGGTGCCGGATGACATCTATGCGTACCCGCACGTTTGGTACGACGGAGGGTACGCGTACCTAGTCGGCTCGCGCTGGTATTACCCGAGCAGCGGCGGCTGGGTCGTTCTCCGGGGCGAACCGGCGCCTCTCTACCGTTATCGCGCGGCCTACGGTTACCGCGGCGTCCCCGTGTACGGTCGCACGTACCGGCAGGCCGCGCCGCCGGCACCGCCGGTGAATCGCGGGTACCCGCCCCCTGCCGAGCGCGTGCGCTGATTCGCGAGGAGTACCAGAAAGGAACAGCCGATGAGAGTCCGATGGAACGCGCCGGCCGCTTGGCGGACGCGAACGACGACTTGTGCCCTGATCGCCGCGGCGGGGCTTTCGAGCGCTTGCACGGCCTCCGTCTCGAGCAGCCCTCCTCCGCCCGTGGTCGTGCCGACCGGAACCGCGATCATGGACTGGACGATCGACGGGAACAAAGACCCGTCCCAGTGCCGGGCGACCGGCGCAGCCACGTTCCATGTCGCCCTCTACGGCTCGAACGGCGCTTTTGCGGGCGAATATGTACAAGACTGTACGACCTTCGCGACGACCATCGACGGTCTCGCTGCGGATACGTACACGGGAAACGCGGACCTCCTCGATTCCGGCGGGAGCGCGCGGACGACGAGCGTGAACCTGCAGCCGTTCGACGTGGTCGGCGGAACGAGCATCACCGTCGCGCTGGATTTTCCATCGAACAGTTTCCTTTGAGCCCACCGAACCACCCACCAAGGCAGCCCCCGCCGCCGGCTCCGGGTTGACCCCGTACAACCCGGAGCCCAGCGGCCGGGGGCTCTACCGGCTGGCACGCGCGCGCTCGCCAGCGTGCGACAGCGTGCGCCGTCGTCAGACGGGCCGTGGTGGCGCGGGGCGTCCGAGGAAGCCGCGAGCCTCCGTCCCCGGTTCGTTGGGAATCAGCGAAACGATGAATATCGCGATTGCGACGAGCACGTTGTTCCACACGGTCCCGGCGCTGACCGTCGGAAGGGCCCAGGCGCTGATGAACAGCCAGATTGCGAGGAGCGTGTTGAGATAGCGCGCCCATGGCACGGCCATCGCGACCAGGGCGAAGACCACGCACAGGACGCCGAGAATCCAGGTGTTGGTCATTTGCGCCCGGGAGTGCGGCCATATGAAAGCCGAAATGAAGAGCCAGACGCCGAGGATTACGTTGATGATGCGGGGCGGGGCGCTGCGAGCGGCCGGGCCACGTTCGACCGGAACAGCCATAGGGGTCTCCTTTCGCGTTTCGCGGCAGGCCTCTGCCGCTATTTTCCACGACTGTGAGGTCAACGTCGCAAAGCGAATGCCTGGTGTGGTGATCCGGGCCTCATGCCACGGGAGGCGAGGCGTGGTTGAGCGCCGGCCGGTCTTGAACGCGCGCTTGAGCGCGCGACGGTTCGGCGATACGAAGGCGGTCGGGCATGAACGCGCGCGGATGGCTTTTCATGGCAGGGCTCGGGCTCTCGGGGTGCGCCGTACCCGTGGCCGGGGCGCTCGACGATACCGAGGCGAACCGCGTCGTCGTCGCGCTCGACCGCGTGAACGTGGACGCGACCAAGGAGCCCGACCCTAGCGCCGAGGGGAAGTGGCGCGTCCTCGTGACGCGCGACGATATCCCCCACGCGCTGTCCGCGCTGCGCGATGAGGAGCTCCCTCGCGAAGCCCGACCCGGCGTGCTCGACGCCGTGGGAAAGGGCGCGCTCGTCCCGAGCGAGGCGGTCGAGCACGCCCAGTTGGTCGCCGGCATCGCCGGCGAGCTCGAGCGATCGATGGAAGGCATCGACGGCGTCCTGAGCGCCCGCATCCACCTCAACGTTCCCGCTCCCAGCCCGTTGCGAGACACGGCCGTTCCGCGCGGTAGCGCGAGCGTGCTCGTGGCCCATCGCGGCTCGACGCCCCCGATCAGCGCCGACTCGGTGCAGCGCCTGGTCGCCGGCGGCGTCGCCGGGCTCCTCCCGACCGACGTCGCCGTCGTCATGGTGTCTCGCACAGCGCCCGCGCGCCCGGCCGAGAATGAGATCGGCCACGTCGGTCCGATCGCCGTGGCGCGCACCTCGCTTCGGCTCCTTCAGGCCGCCCTCGTGGCGCTCGTCGGGCTCGTGGCTGTCCTCGCGGCCGCAACGCTCGTGCTGTACTCGCGCCTATCGCGCGCGCGGGGCGAGCTCGCGCAGCGCCCGCTCGCGCCGCGGTGAACGCGTGATTCGCATTGCCGGTCTCACCAAGTCGGTCCACCAGCCCGGGGGCGGGCGAAGAACGATTCTGCGCGACGTCTCGCTCACCGTACCCGATGGCTGTCTCTACGGGCTCATTGGACCGGGCGCGAGCGGAAAGAGCGTGTTCCTCAAGATGATCACGGGCCTGATGCGGCCCGACAGCGGGACCGTGCAGATCGGGGACGACCGCATCACGGGCGCGTCGGAGCTCGAGCTTCAGCAGTATCGCAAACGCATCGGGATGCTCTTTCAGAACAACGCTCTATTCGACTACCTGACCGTGTTCGACAACGTCGCGTTCCCGCTCCGGCGTCTCTACGAGCCGTCCGAGGACGAGGTGCGCGAGCGCGTGGCGGAGAGGCTCGCCTGCGTCTCGCTCGCGGGGTTCGAGCAGCGCATGCCCGCCGGGCTGAGCGGCGGGCAGAAGAAGCGCGTCGGCGTAGCGCGCGCGACGGTGACGCGTGCGCCGATCGTCCTTTACGACGAGCCGGCGGCGGGGCTCGACCCGGTGACGTCGCAGAAAATCTTCGAGCTCCTGCGTGCTGAGCAGCGCGCCAACAGCGCGACGGTCATCATGGTGTCGAGCGACCTCGATCGGCTGCTCACGGTGACCGACCGCATCGGAATGATGTACCGCGGGGAGCTCGTCTTCGACGGCACGACCGAGGCTGTCTCTTATACACATCTGACGCTGCCGACGATCTTACGCGTGTA
>CALKVG010000256.1 GCA_937998045.1 uncultured Myxococcales bacterium | reverse complement strand
CCCCGAGCCCGAGCTCGAGGCAACGCCCCCAGAGCTCGCCGAGCCGGAGGAAGAGCCCCCGGAGCTGCTGCCGGAGGAGGATCCTGGCGGCGGCGTTACGGCGTCAAAGCCGCACATCACGCACGCGAGCGCAATGGCGCCGCACGCAGTCGCCCGCAGAGCGGTGACACCAAAACGCCCGGCTTGTAGGTCTCCCATCCCGATGTACCTCCGGTAACCCTATTTCCCCCCTGTTGAGTTGGGGGTCGCGCAAGAAACGATCACCAATGTTGCAAATGTCCGCGTTAGAAAGTCGTCCAAAAAAGGGCCTACGCGGGCCGGCGAGCGAGCCGCCCGATGATCCGGCGACGCTCTACCGGGCGGGCCCCCGGGGGCAGATGCGGCCGCGCCGGCGCCGCAGTTGTCGTGCTGCGCCCCCTGGGCGGCGCCGGGTGCGTCTCGTGCATCGAGACGTCGTGCTGCGCCGCGTTGACCGCGTGCTCCGCGTACGCGACGTGCGCGCCGGCCTTCGGCGAGGAGGGCGCGCTTGGCGGGTGCCATCTCCATTGGGCGGGACGTGGCTAAGGGCCGACCACGGCCTTTACTGCGGCAATGAGCGCCGCATTTCCGACAACACCGGCGTCCTCCATCCCCGCTGCCATCCGGCGAAGATACCAGTGGACGGTCTGCGTGTACGTGGCGCCCGGCGCCACCGAATTGTAAGCGCTGTACTCCTCGATCTCTTCGTAGGTGTGAGGATTGTTGCAATAAAACTCGATCGTGTAGTTGTCGGGGGCCGGTGGGGTCTGCGCCGCGGTGAGCGGTTTGAATGCCTTGATGAACAGAATGTCCCCATCGGCATGAGGGGCGAGTTGCGCGACGAACCCGCCCATCGAGGCGGTCCCTCCCTTGGACTCGCCGTTGTTCGCGACGTGAGTGGAGTTATCGTACCAAGTGTACCCAGCCGCTTGTTGGAAATTCATCGGCTGCGCCAAAAAGTCGGTCTTGAGGTTGTTGCCCGAAGGAAAGAACGCCGTCCCATTGGGAAAGACGCGCGTGACTTCCCAGTGCGAGATCTGAAATGCCTGATTCCCCGTATTGGTGATCGTGTAATCGATGACGATCCCTTGATGGGCAAGGTCCGGCGTGAAGACCTTAGTCAGGGTGAATTGCTTGCCGTTCATCGTGGTGAACGATCCGCTGATCGCCGTGATGACCCCGTCAGCGCTCACGGTCGTCGTGTACGGATTGAGGTCCAACGCCGGAGGCGGCTGCACTCCGTTGCCTCCGACCCAATCGCTGGCGGGGCTCGTCCATAGCGTCGAGCCGTAGAAGAGCGGATTCGCGGTCGGGTCGGTCAGAAGCTCGTCGCCGTCGAGTGTCAAGCTCACGATGCGCGCACCCACCATCGGATTGACGGTGAACTTGAGCGGACCGAACTCCAGAACGTCGAGGCCGTTGCGCTCGACGGGCAGGACGAGCGTGGGCGCCCCGGCGTCGCCGTCGCCCGGCGGGACATCGGCAATCGAGCTGTCCGAGACTCCCGCGTCCATCGCGCTTCCCGACGAGCCGCTCGTGCTCGCGCTGGATGTGCCGCTGCTGCCGCTGCTGCCGCTGCTGCCGCTGCTGCCGCTGCTGCCGTTGCTGCCGCTCGACGCGCTGCTTGCCTGCGACCCGCCCGAGCCGGACCCGGAAGAGCTCCCGGAGGTCGACCCGCTTCCCGAGGTGCCGGAGCTCTGGTCGCTGCACCCGGTGAGCGCGAGTACGAGCGCCACCACGCTCCATGCAGCCGCGCTTCGACGAAGGCGGTGCGCGTCGCAAGGGAAATGGACCAGAGGGTACGATTTCATGACGGCCTCGTCGCGTCTACCTTGGGCCTACTGCGAAGACCACGAGCAAAGATGTCCGTCGCCGCCGGCGATGATGTGACCTTTGACGGCGATGGGCGTCGTGTATTGACGCACGTTGGCGCAATTGCCGCCGCTATACAGCGTCGCGCCGCTTTCTCCGTCGATGCCATAGAGCACCGACGCGTTGGTGCCGGTGGGAGGGGCCGGGGACGTGGCGCTTCCCATCACCCAGACGACAGGCTCGCTCGTGCCGTCGGTCGTCGTCACGATGGGAGACGAGCTCCGATTTCCAATGGTGGCCATCGGGGGCCAGGCCTGACCGCCCACCGTGACGCACCAACTCGGGGTCACCTTGATGGGCGGACCGGCGGAGGGCGTCACGCTCAAGCCCATGAGGACTTGCTGCCCTGGGTCCACGGCGGGCGTCGCGGGACACGCCGCGGTGCAAGGCGCGTTCGTGTTCGTGCACGCGCCGCGATCGATGGTCAACGCAATGTGGCTGCCACTCTGGGACGTGTACGAAATCGGCGAAGTTCGGCCCGAGTGGACCACGCTCGAGAGCGTGAGGTCGATGATTTCGCCCCCACCGTTCATCATGCTCATCGTGCCGAGGTTTTGGCTGTCGAGCATGTACAGGTGCGAGTCCTTCGAGAGGGCGACGACGTAACTCGACGGTGTCGCTCCCGCTACCGTCATGAGCATGGGATTGGACGAGCCCATGTCTTGATCGTTGATGTCCATGTACTGCCATCGAGTCGGATAGTACTCGTCCGCTCGAGCCAGCGGCGTCCCGGAAATGCGCACGATCGCCTCGCTGTCCGAGTACATCGGCGGCGGGCCGAACATCCCGTTGTAGTTGGCATTCGCCGTCGCCGCGAAAACGCTGGTCCCGTCGGAGGCGAGTCCGCCGGGACTCCAGATGCCTCCGCCTTCACCGCGCGCGGCCCACGCGGTGATCTTTTTTGGATTGGTCGTGTCCACGGCAACGACCCATCCGTGGTAGGGGCCGCAGTCGCCCTGAGGCCCTCCGAACGGGATGTACACGAGCCCGTTCACGAGCGACAAGGCGCCGCGTTGATCCAAATCGCTGGCGGTAAAAGGCAGACTCATGCCGTCGTTGGTCGCCACGACGGACGAATCCAGCACGACGGGCCACCCTCCCATGCGCTCCGTTCCGTCCATCGCCGACAAGGCATGCAAGTCGTAGTGGTCCACCGTCGTGGTGCCGATCGCAGCGACGACGTAAATGGTGCCGACGCCGTCCGGGCCGGCAGTCGCGTCGATAACGGGCGTGCCAAGGATCCCGACGGGGCTTGCGCCCCCGCATCCCATCGTGATTCCCGCCGGTCCCGAGCCGAGGTTTTTCTTCCAGACTTGCGCACCCGTTTCGTCGAACGCGATGACCGTGTCGGAAGTGGTCGCGGCGACATAGATGCCCTGGCCGCCCGGCCCGTGCTCCAGATAGAGCGGCGACGCCCACATCCCGTCGCCCACCTGCATGCCCATCGAGTTGGAGACCGTGAAGGTCGCCTTCATGTTGAACGCGGTATCGGGCTTCATGCTCATGGCTTTCATCCTCGAGAGCATGGGCTGCACGAACTGGCCGTCGCGCGAAGAGTGCTTGTTTCGCTGCAAGACCGAGTTGCTCGTATCGACGACGATGCCGCCGGCGTCGCTGCCCGCGTCGGTCGTCATGCCGCCGGATGATCCGGACGACGTCCCCGAGCTTCCATTGCCGGAGGACGACGATCCGCTGCCGCCGGAGGACGACGATCCGCTGCTCGATCCGCTGGCCGAACCGCCGCTCGAGCCACCCGTCGATCCAGTCGACGCGCTGCCCGACGAAGATCCAGAAGATGAATTGTTGTTCTGCGTGGGCGGCGAAGTCGTCGAGCAACCGACGACGACAAAAAAGGACGCTGCGATTCCGAGCGGAACGTTCCTCGACGTCATAGAACCCCCTACCGCGCGCTCAGGGCCGGCGCGCTCGCGCGGGCTGAATTCAACGAGGGTCCTTTACGCACGTTTCAACGCAAGGTCAAACGCGAATCCCCTGGTCCGCGATTTGCGCGTGCCCGTCCTTGCGACGACCGGAAAAGTGCGTTCGCCACTGACCAAAGTCGCTTCGCCATGCCACTTACAGCGCGCTGCACAATGTCGCTCACCGGCGGGAGTAAGACGATGACCCCAACGCATGGCGCGCCCCGCGCGCAAAGGCTCGTCCTCACGAGCTACCTTCTTCTTCTCCCGATGGCTTGCAGCACGGCAAACAGTGGTTCCACCGACGCAGGCGGCAGTAGCTCGGGCGGATCGAGTGGAAGTCCTGCGTCGTCTACGTCGTCTGGCGGCAGCTCGGGACCATCCAGCGGCGGATCGAGCGGAGGCTCGTCCGGGACCGGGCTCGACGCGAGCATGGGAGAGAGCGGCCTTCCCGACGGCGGCGTCACCGATGCGACCGCTTCCGACGGCGCCTTTGCGTGTCCAACCCTGCCGGTTCCGGGCAACTGCTCCCCGCCGGCCGACATTCGTTGCCCCTATCCGAAGCTCAGCCAAACCGGATGCATGGATCCGAGCGACCCGCTCAGGATGGCAAGCTTCGTCGTGCCCTACGAGGTCAATAGCCCACTCTGGTCGGACGGAGCGTACAAGACGAGGGGAATGAGATTGCCTGGGTACCTTCCCGGCGGCCAGCTCGCGACCAATCAGCGCATTCACGTCAAGAACTGCTCCGCGAACCCCATGGAGTGCTGCGTCGAGAATCCCGTCACGCTGTCGAGCTGCCTGCCGCCCTATGACGATGGCAAATGGGTTTTCCCGGTCGGGACGGTAATGGTCAAGAGCTTCATGTTTCCCGATTCGAGCAAGCCTTCGGGTTACAAGCTCGTCGAGACCCGATTGTTTATGCGCATGGACCACGTCGACCCGGCATCGAATTCCGACTGGGTAGGCTACGGCTACCAGTGGGACGACGCCCAGACGGACGCGATGGTGACCGGCGGACCGGACGCGGCGAGTGACAACCGGTCGAGCGCGATGTTTCACGTCGAGGCCGACGCCGGAGCCATGCAGACGATCACGTGGAACTATCCCAATCGCCTCGATTGCATGACGTGCCACACGGCGATAACGCCTTCCGGCGGCCATACCCTGGGCCCGGAAACGATCCAGATGAACCGGATGGTCAACGGGGCGAATCAAATCGACACGCTGGCTTCGATGGGCTTTTTCGATGTCCCGCCGCCCCAGCCTTACGACGCCGCCCTCGTGGCACCTTATCCTGGCCAGGCGGGATCCCCCCCGCCTGGCGCCACCCTGGACCAGAGGGCTCGATCGTACTTGCATGCGAACTGCTCGTTCTGTCACCGGCCGGACGGCAACTGGAACGCCATGGATTGGCGCTTCGACGTCCCGCTCCAGTCCACGGGCGCATGCAACGTTGCGGCGGGGAAAGGAGACCTCGGAGTCTCGGGAGCGCTGCTCTTGACCCCCGGCGATCCCATGAAGTCGATCATCTTGCTGCGCATGATGGCTCCAGCGGGAACGTCGGCGACGGGGGATACGGGTCGCATGCCCGAGATCGGTACCTGGGTGGTCGACACGCAAGCGACGACCCTCATCAGCCAATGGATCGACTCCATCAGCGCTTGTCCGATGTGATTTGAGGCTCCGCGAAGCAGTTGACCCGGTGGATTCACGGCGGTATTCGGATGCGCTCGGTTTTCTCCTACCAACTCTAGTTTCCGTCGAGGTAGCCCATGAAGTCTTTTCGCCTATTTGGAACTGTCGCATCGTCTCTCCTTGTCGCGCTGAGCGCGGTCGGCGGCTGCAGTAGCGGAGACAGCACGGGCGTAAACTCGGACGCATCGACCAGCGGCGCGTCGAGTGGGTCCTCGTCTTCCGGTTCGTCGTCAAGCGGCTCGACGGGCTCCTCGAGCGGTACATCCAGCGGATCGAGCGGAACAAGCAGCGGCAGTACCTCCTCGGGGGGTTCGGCGTCGAGCACATCGAGCGGTTCGGCATCGAGTGGGTCGTCGTCGGGCGGTCAGTCGACGGATGCTTCGGCGTCCGACGACATGGACTCCACAACAGAGTCGGCGAGCGAAAGCTCGACCGAACAAGATGCGGCCGAGGAGGACGCCGAAGCGTTGCCGACGCTCGCACAGGTCAAGGCGTTGTGCCCGATGTTCACGGGCTCGACGGCGATGACGGCGGCGGAATTTTGCGTTGCGTTCGTGGATGTTTGCCTGCCGTTGGGGCAGCCTGCCGTCGAGACATTGAAAGACGAGGGGAGCTGCCAGGAGTTCGCGTATCCGGGCTGGGCCAACACTGCGGGGAAGCAGAACTGCGTTTCCGAATACGTGTGCCGAGCGGTCACCGGCAACGGCAACATCAACAGCAACTGCCAAGAAGCTCAAGGCTTCGGCAACGTCTGCCCGATGTGAGGTTTTCCTCCCATGGACGAAGCCAGACTCGGGCGCGGAGCCAAACGAAGGTTCGACCTCGTCGCGCTGGGCGAAGTCATGCTCCGACTCGATCCCGGCGACGGCCGCATCTCGACGGCCAGGACCTTCCGCGCCTGGGAGGGCGGCGGAGAATACAACGTGGCCCGTGCGCTCAAACGCTGCTTCGGACTGGAGACCGCCATCGTCACGGCGTTGGCTGACAACCCCATCGGCCGGCTGGTCGAGGATTTGATGTTTCAAGGGGGCATCGCTCAAGCCTATGTTCGCTGGACGCCATACGACGGAGTTGGACGCACCGTTCGCAACGGGTTGAACTTCACGGAGCGCGGCTTCGGTATTCGCGGGGCGGTGGGCTGCTCGGACCGGGCGAACACCGCGATCAGCAAGCTTGCGCCGGGAGACGTCGATTGGGCACGCATCTTCGGCGTGGACGGCGCGAGGTGGTTTCATACGGGCGGCGTCTTTGCGGCGCTGTCCGATTCGACGGCCGTTGTGGCACAGGAAGCGATGACGGCTGCAAGACGTCAGGACGTCGTCGTCTCCTACGACCTCAATTATCGAGAATCGCTCTGGAAAGGAATCGGCGGCAAGCGCCGCGCCCACGAAGTGAACCGCGCACTCGTCGAGCATGCGGACGTTCTCATCGGCAACGAGGAGGACTTCACGTCCGCGCTCGGTTTCGCGGTCGAAGACCTGGACCCCGACTGTTCGAGGCTCGAGCCCTCGTCCTTCGAGCGCATGCTGCGGAACGTGCATGCTACGTATCCGAATCTGTCGGTCATCGCGGTGACGCTGCGGCGCGCCACGACCGCGAGCCGCAACGACTGGGGCGCCATCTGCCTTGCCGACGGTCAGCCGTACAGCGCGAAGGCGCGCCTTGATCTGGAGATCTTCGATCGGGTGGGCGGAGGAGATTCCTTCGCCTCTGGCCTCATCTATGGTTTGCTGGCGGGACGAGGCGCCCAATGGGCCATTGAATGCGGCGCCGCGCATGGCGCCCTCGCGATGACCACTCCGGGCGACACCTCGATGGCGACGCTCGCCGAGGTGGAGGCGGCCATGGCCGGCGTCGGGACGCGGGTGAGCCGATGACCGCGAAGGATGACGTCGTCCAGCGAATCGTCGCTTGCGGCATCGTTCCCGTAGTTCGCGCGCCGTCGAGCGAAATCGCTTCTCGCGCCGTCGAGTGCATGGTTCTTGGCGGCATCGACGTCGTCGAGATCACGATGACGGTTCCCGGCGCGCGCAAGCTCATCGAAACGCTCGCGGCGCGCTATGGCGAGAAGGTTCTCTTGGGGGCGGGGACGGTGCTCGACGCGGAGACCGCACGGGGTTGCCTCGGAGCCGGGGCGCGATTCATCGTGAGCCCGGCGACCGACGAGGACACGATCGCGCTCTGTCGCAGCCAGGGGGCTCCGGCTCTGCCGGGCGCCCTGACGCCGACCGAGATCGTGCGCGCGGCGCGCGCCGGAGCCGACCTCATTAAAGTGTTCCCTTGCAGCGCCGTCGGTGGGGCCAGATACATCAGGGCTCTGAGGGGCCCCTTCCCCGACTTGCGTTTCGTCCCCACGGGCGGGATTTCCGAGGGCACCGTCGCAGACTACATTCGGGCCGGAGCGAGCGCGCTCGGCATGGGATCAGAGCTCGTCGACGTGGTCAAACTCGGCGAAGACGCCGCGTCGGTCACGGAGGCGGCGCGGCGCTGCCTCGAAGCTGTGCGCGATGCGCGGCGGCCACCATGAGACGCAAAATCCCACGCCAACCACCAGGCAGGTGCACCCCCGCGCGACCGTGACTCGCGGACCCTGATCTGTCTAGGTCAGGACGAGCTTGCCGAAGGTGTCGTTGCTCTCGAGGAGCGCGTGCGCCTCGGCGGCGCGCTCGAGGGGGAACACCCGCTCGACGACCGGGCGCAGGAGGGCGCGTTCGAACAGGGGGACCAGGTGACGCTGGAGGGCGGCGGCAGCCAGGATCTTCTCCTCCAGCGGCCGGGCTCGAAGGACCGTGCCGCGGACGCTGGCCCGCTTGTGCAAGAGGAGCGGTAGGTTCAGCTCGCAGCTCGGCCCCGCCATCATGCCGACCACGACGATACGGCCGCGCGGCGCCACGCACGCGAGATCCTCGGCGACGTACGCGCCCCCGACGAGGTCGACGACGACGTCGGGGCCGCGGCCCTGGGTCTGCGCGAGCACCTCCGCGGCGAAGCGGCCCGCCGGGGCGAGAACCCCGGTGTCCAGGCCGTAGTCGCGCGCCTGCTCGAGCTTCTTCGGCGTCCGCGCGGTCCCCACGGTACGCGCGCCGACGGCGCGGGCGATCTGGAGGGCCGCCGTCCCCACGCCGCTGCCGGCGGCATGCACGAGGACGACCTCGCCCGCCGAGAGCCCAGCTTGATCGATCATCGCATCCCATGCGGTGAGGAACGCCTCCGGCACGGCCGCGGCCTCCGCGAAGGCCATCCCGGAGGGGATGCGCGCCAGAGCGCGCGCGTGCACGACGACGTACTCGGCGTATCCCCCGCCGCCCACGATGCCGAAGACGCGATCGCCGACCGCGAGCTCCGTGACGCCGTCGCCGAGCTTCTCCACCTCGCCCGCGATCTCCAGGCCGGGGATGTCCTTCGGCGATCCCGGCGGCGCCGGGTACCTCCCGAGGCGCTGGAGCAGGTCCGCGCGGTTCACGGCGGTGCCGTACACGCGGACGCGCACCTCGCCACGCGATGGCTCCGGCGCCGGGACGTCGCGAAGCTCGAGCACCTCCGGTCCGCCTGGCTCACGAATGACGATGGCGCGCATGGCGCACGTGAGCTTACGCCAGCGGTGTATAAGGTGTCTCCCGATGACCGCGATGCGCGTGGCACGACCGGTCGTGCGCAGCTTCAAATGGCCGTTCCTCGAAGAGGCGGCGTCATGGGTGCGCGCAGGCGGGCACGCCGTCGTCTGGCTCTCGCCGCGCAAGGCCCGACTCGTCTTCACCAAGCCCGCTCCCGGCGACGAGCACGACATGGGCTACTGGTCGGCGCTCGACATCGCGCAGACGGAGTACTCGACCGCGAAGCGCGGCCCCTTCCAGGGAATGGCGTTCGTCAAGGTCCCGCACGACTGCTACACCATCGTGCGCGCGCGCGTCGTCCGCGACTCCATCCACCCCGAGCCCACGCGCGAGATCGAGCTCGACTGCCTCGCCTGCGGCGCCTGCTGCAAGGACAACCGCGTCGAGCTCGACGACAAGGACATCGCGCGCTTCGAAGAAGCAGGCCGCGGCGAGCTCGCTCGTCCCCCGTACGCCAGGCGCCAGGACGGTGCGGTCGTCCTCCTTCTGCGCAAGGACAAGCGATGCAAGCACCTCGCGGACGACAACAAATGCGGCATCTACTCCATCCGGCCCGACGCCTGCAGCACCTTTCCCGTGGGGAGCGAGTGCTGCCTGTCGTCGCGCGAAGAGGAGCTCGACATCCTGGACGGTCTGCGGGAATAGAAAGCGCCGCCCCCAACGCCGATAGCTCGTGACCCACGAACGGCGGGTCGCTCAGCGCCCTCGTCGCGACGCGAGGAAACCGGCCGCGCCGCCGATGACCGCGCTCGTGATTACCGTCGTCGCGTGCGGAGCACCAAGGCAAACGCCGGTTACGCCGAGCAGGGCAAGCCCCGCCACGGCGCTCAACACTGCCCATCCGACCTTCGCCTGCCGCCGTTGCGGCTGGTGGCCGCCCCGATGCTCGACGACGTCTTCGCTCGGCTCGTCGACCCGCACGCTGGCCGGTTCGTCGTCGGCGACCTTGGCGGTGTCTTCGGCTGGCGCGGGGGGTGGCGCGCTGACGTCGAGGGTGGATTCCCTGTCTTGCTCTCTCGCGGCCCTGGCCGTCGTCGCGCGGGTCGTCGCGAGCGCTCGCGCCTCGTCGCGCAGCTCCGCGGCTAGGTAGACCGCTTCCGCCGAGGCCTTTCCGCCCGCGAGGAGTGCCTGGATCGCTCGGCGGCTGGAGGCCGGGAGCGCCGCGGCTTCCTCGAGGAGGACGCGCGCTCGCAGCGTTCGCTCCGGTTCTCGCAGCGATAGCAGGGCCATGCGGCGCGCAGCGCAGAGAACGAGTCTCGCCTCCTCGCTTCTGCCGTTCGCGGCAGCATCCTCTGCGCCGGCGACGAGATCCAGCGCTGGCCCCAGGCCAGAAGCGCCGTCGTCGCTGGTCAGGGACGTCACTCGGCGCAGGAGGTCCGCGCGCAGCGCGAGGACCTCTGCAGACAGTCCTTCTTCTCGTGGAGCGTGCGCGTTGCGGAGCGGAAGAACGAACCCCTCCGGGAATCGTTCGACGATGCGCCGCTCTCCGGGGTAGTCGAGGCGCCCGAGCGCCTCCTCCGGCGTGAGCCACGCCACCTCGTCGATCTCGTCCCGGAACTTCGCCTCGAGCTTCCCCTCGTGCGTCATCTCCATGTGCCAGTAAAGGACGATCTTGGGGTTATTGCGCGGCACGTAGGTCATCGCCCCTGCGAACGACGCGATGCGGCCCTCGCAGCCCGTCTCTTCTCTGACCTCCCGCAGCGCGCACGCTTCCCAGGTCTCGCCGTCGTCGAGCTTCCCCTTGGGCAGGCTCCAGTCCTTGCGGTGAGGACGGTGAATCACCGCGAGACGCGCGCCGCTCCGACCCTTCTTGCCGTCGCGCCAGAGCAACCCGCCTGCGGCGCGCACGACCGCCATCGCCTGAAGACTGCCTCCTTCGTGGGCGCCCCGCAAGGCGTCATCGGGCGAGGTTTTCGTTCTTATAGTTGGCGTCTTCGGTTACCTCTCGCAGCACGTGCGGACGGAGCCACTCCGGCACCTCCGCGGTCGCGCCGACGCTGGGGAGCTCCACCTCCGCGAGAAAGAGCTTGCGGTCGAGGAACTCGTCGAGCTCCCACACGCGGTCGCCCTCTCGGACACGGTAGCGACGTTTTCGCACCCGGCGACCCTCGGTGAGGGGCCAGAGGCGCTCGAAAAGCTCCGCCTCGATCTCGTCCTCGAGCTCGGTGCGCGCCATGCCGGTCCCCACCTTGACGGTCCGGTAGAAGCGAGAGCCCTTGGCCGAATCGACGCGGCGGAGTCGCTCGCGGATGTTCTCGCCGGCAATATAGCCCTGAGCGATCTCGCCCTGCTCGACCGCTTCGTTGAGGTTGGGCAGCGAGTGAAGCAGGTATTTCCGCTCGATCTCCAAGTGACGTATTCCCCGACCGACGAGCAGCTCGGCAAGAGCCGTGACTTCGCGCTGGAACGGTTCGAAGCGATCCTCGAGCCAGCCTGTCTCGAGCGCGGCAAATAGCTCCTGGATGCGGTCGCGCACGTGGCGGTCGATGGCGAGGAGTCCTGCGCGGAGATCGCGCGGCAGCTTCGGTTCCTGCTCCTCCGTCGTCTCGACGTAAAGCGCCTCGTGCAGGCGCCGCACCCGTTCGGTGGCGCTCTCGACCTGCGCCGACGCAAGCTCGTCGGCGAGCACGTGGGCGTCGTGCAGCGCGCCGAGAACGTCCTGCAGCCCCCTGAGGTGCTTGACCAGCGCCGTCGCGTGCTCCCCGACGTCGGTCTCGCGGAGCGGCTCGAGCAGGTAGCGCAGCCGCTTGGCGAGGATCCTCGCTTCGTGCGCGGCTTCGCTGTCGGCGGGGGAGTGGACGTGTGCGAGACCATCGCGCAGCGCCTTCGCTGCATCGCGGACGAGCTCCCCCGCTTCGCCCGCAAACGTCCGCCCGGCCCCGTGGTCCTCGAGGCGGGTCACGTAACGCGATAGCTTCTCGCGGAGGCGTGGCTCGATCTCCACGAAGCGGCGCAGCGTCTCTCCTCGAACGCCCGCGTAGGCGTCGCGATGCCTATAGGTGAGCCGCTCGGTGAGCCAGGCGAGGGCCGCGCGGTGGGCGGGCCGGACCTTTTCTCCCTGCGCGGCGAGCCACGCGAGCTGCACTTCGGTGTCCCTTGCGACTGTGGTCTCGGCCGCGAGATCGCGAAGCGCGCGGCGCCGCTTCTTCGAGACGCTGTCCTCGAGGAGAGGCCCGTAGCCGCGAAGAAAGCTGCGGAAGCGACGGAGCGCCACCCGGAAGTCGTGTAGCGCCTCGGCGTCCCCCTCGTCACGCAGCCTCTCCGCCGCGGAACACGCCTCGTCGAGCGCGCCGAGGGCAACGACGCGCGCGGCAGTCTTGGGGGGCGAATCGAGCAGGTTTTCGAGCGCGACGGGCGCGGTGAAAACCGTGGTCATGGTCCGAAAGGTAGCGCGACCGCGCGGCGCATGGCACCGCCCGCGGATCGATCGCGAGCTTGAGGGACCGGACCAGGGGCGTGGCGTCGTTTCTGCAGGGTAGCCGAGGGCCGAGCGCCTAGCGGCAGCGCAGCGCGGCAGGAGCGAGCATGGCACGAGCACACGCACTCGACGTCTGTGCGCCCAGGGCGCGCATCCGGCTCGTCGTCGATCTCAATCGCTGCCAGGCCTACGCGCAGTGCTGCTTCCTGGCCCCCGGCGTGTTCGAGCTCCACGGCGAGGAGGCCCTCTGGTACGACCCTGAGCCGGACCCGGCCCAGCGGGAGCACGTGCTGCGCGCGGTTGCGTCGTGCCCCGTCCAGGCCATCGCCGTCGAGTGGCCGGAGCGAACCGACGACGATGGGGTCGAGGCCCCGCCCCGGCGATCGCCATGAGCACCGCGTTCGGAGACGACAAGCGCATCCTCATCGTCGGCGCGTCCCTCGCCGGGTTGCGAGCGGCCGAGACGCTCCGCGCGGAGGGGTTTCGCGGACGAGTGACCATCGTCGGCGACGAGCCCGACGAGCCCTACGATCGACCTCCGCTGTCCAAGGGGGTGATCGCCGGGCGCTTCCCCGCGGCCCACACCGCTCTGCCCCGGTGCGAGCCGCTGCGGGACGTCGAATGGCGCCTCGGCGTGGCCGCGACCGGGCTGGACGCGCTCGCGAAACGCGTTCTGCTCCTCGATGGGCAGTCGATCGAGTTCGACCGCTTGCTCATCGCGACCGGCGCTCGAGCGCGCCCGTGGCGAGATCCGTCGCAGGCGAAGCTCGACGGCGTCTTCACCCTCCGCGGTCGCGCCGACGCCGAGCGGCTGCATGCCCGCCTCGCGGCTCACCCGAACCGTGTCGTCGTGATCGGGGCCGGCTTCATGGGCTCGGAGATCGCCTCCTCGTGCCGCGAGCTCGGGCTCGCGGTCACCGTCATTGAGCGGGGACCGGCTCCGCTGTCGGGAGCTCTCGGGGGAGTGGTCGCCGAACGGGCGGGTGCTCTGCAGCGCGACCACGGTGTCGACCTCCGTTGTTACACGACGGTCGACGCGTTGGAGGGCGACGCGGAGGGAAGACTGCGCCGCGTTCGCCTCTCCGACGGTAGCGCGCTCGACGCAGACGTCGCGGTCGTCGCCCTCGGCGCCGTGCGCAACACCGAGTGGCTGCGGGGCTCGGGGCTGGCCGCCGGCGAGTTCGGCGTCGCGTGCGACGCGGGGTGCCGCGCGATCGCCCTCAACTTCATCGTGACCGACGACTTCTTCGTCGCCGGAGACGTGGCGCGGTTTCCCCACCCCCTCTACCGCCACCAGTTCCTTGCGCTCGAGCACTGGAGCAACGCGATCGAGCAGGCCGCCATCGCCGCGCACAACATGATCTGCGCGCCGGCCAATCGCCGTCCGCACCTCGCCGTGCCGGCGTTCTGGTCGAGCCAGTTCGGCGTGAACATCAAGTCCGTCGGCGTCCCTTCCGCCGCCGACGAGGTATTCATCGCCCAGGGATCGCTCGCTGCGGGTCGCTTCGTCGCCGTCTACGGCAAGGAAGGACGAGTCGTCGCCGCGGTCACGTTCAACCAAGGGCGCTGGATCGAGTTCTACCAGCGTCTCATCGAGTCCGCCGCGCCGTTCCCGCCCGAGGCCTCGGCCGCTGACCGGCCGACGCCGAGCGCGCCCATCCCCGTGGCGTTCCCCGATCCGACGGCCGTCGCGCACGAGGCGACGGCCATCTTGACGGGATACGACGCGACCGACCGGCGCGTCCAGTGGATTCCCCGTCGGCGCGCCGCACCCGCCCACGGCGCGGTCAATCCGAGGTGAGAGGTGGGGCATGCGCGAAGAGGCCATTCTGCGGACCATCTACGACCCGGCACATCGGGCGCACCCCTACGCACTCTACGACCAGCTGCGCCAGGTACCCGTCCGCTGGCAAGAGGACGGCCCCCACGAGGCGGGGACCTACGTCGTGAGCACGTACCGCGAGATCGCCGCGTTGATGCACGACCCCCGCATCAGCTCGGACCTGCGCAAGGGCGCGCAGTCGGGAGGTCCGCGAACGCCGGCCGCCCCGTACACCTTTATCAACCTCGACCCGCCGGAGCACGATCGCTTGCGGCGCCTGGCGATGCGCCACTTCGGTCCGCCCGAACGGTCCGACTACCTCGAGCGGTTGCGCCCCGACATCGAGCGCATCGCCGCGAGGCTCGCCGATGGACTCCAGGGCGAGCGCACGATCGATCTCGTTTCGCGCTTCGCGTATCCGCTCCCGGTCACCGTCATCTGCACAATCCTCGGCGTTCCGCACGAGGACCAGGCACAGTTTCATCTGTGGGCCGACGCGCTCGTCGAAGGGGTCGGGAGCAATGCGCCGGAGGCACGTGCGAGAAGGCTGGAGGCGTCGCTCGCGCTCAACCGCTACATGGCGGAGCTCGTCGAGCGCCGTCGCAAGCAGCCGACCGACGACATGCTCTCGTGCATGGCGACCGACGCGGGGCCCGAGGGACGGATGGACGATCCGTACCTCGTCGCGACCGCGGCGCTGCTCCTCGTGGCCGGTCACGAGACCACCGTGAACCTGATCGCCAACGGAGCGCTCACCCTCCTGCGGCATCCATCGATCCTCGAACGCCTTCGCCACGAGCCGGACCTCGTCGTCTGCGCCGTCGAAGAGATCCTCCGCTACGAGCCGCCGGTACAGCTCCTCGCGAACCGGACGACGCTGGACGACGTCTCCATCGCAGGGACCACCATTCCGAAGGGTGTTCTGGTCACGTTTGCGCTCGCGGCCGGCAATCGTGACCCCTTGCGCTTCCGCGATCCCGGCCGCTTCGACCCCGAGCGGCCGGAGAACGCGCACCTCGGCTTCGGCGGCGGCAATCACTATTGCTTCGGCGCTCCTCTGGCGCGCATCGAGGGGCAGATTGCACTGCGAGAGCTCGTCCGGCGCCTGCAGGGGCCGCGTCTCGTCGTCGACCCTCCGCCCTACAGACCGAGTCCGGTCCTGCGCGGCCCGCAGCAGCTGCTGGTCGAGGTCGACGGCGTGCACCCGACGTGATGGCTCGGCGAAGCAGGTGCTAGCCCGCGCGCGCTACGCGCGGATTACCGTAGCAGAGCGGCGAGCAGCTCGGGAACCCAAGCGCCGAGTTGTCGGTCGTACGCCTTGAAACCGCCGCCGTCGTCCCAATACGCCCAGCCGAACCCGCGGCGCTCTGCCTCTTGCCGCGTCATGCGGGTCCAGGCAGCGCGGGACGCCATGTCGGCGTGGTCGATCGCGCCGAACTCTCCCATGTAGACGCGCATGCGATGGGACTCGGCGAAGGCCTTCGCGATGTCGAGTTGCTCGACGATTGTGCGGTTGCCGCTGGGGTTGATCTCGGCCGGCGCGCGGTTGTAGCGCTCGAACCATTCGCGCACCCACGCGACCGACCTCGCCGTTTCGACGGGCGTCAATGGTACGGGGGGCGGGCCAGGGAATCGGACCCCGGTGGTGCGAAATTCCGGATTCATCCAGGCGGCCCCCTGGTGGGTGAAAAGGATCGGCTGGTACATGTGGAAGCTGGCGACGAGGGCCGGGTCGTCGGGAACGCGCAGCGAGTCGCGCAGGCTCGTGGCCGAGGCCCAGTCGACTCCTTCGACGATGACCGTGCGGGTGGGGTTCGTCGCGCGAACCACGCCCAGCGTCCGCGCCAAGAGCGCATTCCACTTGTCGGCCGTGAGCTTGTCGTGCGGTTCGTTCAACAGCTCGAAGCCAACGGCCTCGGGTGCGGCCCGATACCGCTCGGCGATCTGCTTCCATAGTCCGACGAACCGATCGGCGTGGAGGTCGGGGTCGCTCGTCAACTCCTCGTAGTGGTGCATGTCTACGACGATCGCCAAGCCGTTGGCCAGGGCGTGGGCGATCGCCCAGTCCACGCGACGGAAGAAGTCGTCGTCGATCGAATACGGCGGGCTTGCCGAGGCGTGGGCGCTGAAGCGCACCGGCAGGCGCACGTGGTCGAATCCGGCGTCGCGGATGCGGGAGAAATCCCCTTCCGCGAGCACGACGCCCCACGCGCCCTCGCTCGGGGCGTCGAGAGCATTGCCGAGGTTGATTCCGCGCGCCAGCTTCGGTTCGTCGAGAGGAGTGGCCGGTGGCGCGGAGGGGTTCGGTCCGGGACTCTGCGGCAACAGGCATGCGGTTGCCGGGGCGAGGAGCGCGAGCGCGGCCCCCAAGACCGAGACGGTTCGGACCATCAAGACAGCTCGCGACACGTCACCCGACGATTGCTCCGCCGTCCTTCTTCGTAAAGACGAATTTTTCCGTCAAGCCCCGTGACTCCTCGATCATGGGTCCGTCTTCCCGCCTCGGGCGACGGGCATGAGACATCGCCGTCGTGATCCGATCGCCATCGTCCGCGACACTAGGCCCGCATACGAAACGACCTTGGCGCGTCCGCCTCGCGTCGACATTGCACCACATCGCGGAGGATGCCTTCATGCGTACGGCGAGAATCCTTGTTGCCTCGTTTTTCGGCGCGTGCATCGCAATCGGGGT
>CALKVG010000255.1 GCA_937998045.1 uncultured Myxococcales bacterium | reverse complement strand
GCGTCGGGTTCGGCGTCGAGTCCCGCGTCGTGTTCGGCGTCGCGTTCCGCGTCGAGGCCCGCATCGAGCTCCGCGTCCGGTTCGGCGTCGGGCTCCGCGTCGACTCCCGCGTCGATTCCCGCGTCGGGCTCGGCGTCGGGTTCCGCTTCGAATCCAGCCTCGGCTTCGGCGTCCGGCTTCGCGTGGGGTCCGGCGTCGGGTCCCGCGTCCGGTTCCGCTTCGAATCCAGCCTCGAGCCCAGGCTTCGCGACGGAGGCATCGGGGGACGCATCCGCGTCGAAGAAGGTCACCCCGGGCACGTTGCAACCGGCTCCGAGGAAGGCCGCGGCGAGAAGGAGCGCAGCGAGGCGCATCGGCGACGCCATATAGCGCATGGTCAAGCTCCAACCCACTGCTGACGCGTTTCCTCCAACTATCCGGGAACGGATTGTACGCCCCCCCCCCGCGCGCTGGCATCGTCGCCCGCCGGGGAAACGCATGACTCGCCCATGCATACGCAGTCTCGCGAGCGACGTCGCACTCGGCTGCGTGTGCGCGGGATTCGATTTCGACGTTTATGTGGACGACATCGCCGCGGAGATGTGATGCGCAGAGGCCCCGTTCCCGCGCGGCTGCTGGTTATGCTCCTGCGTGAACCGTTCGCTTACCTGACCCTCCAACGGCACCGTCGCTGGACTTGATAGGCGCGCGGACCGTCGTCCCGTACAATCGTCGGGATTGGGCGTCGCGATAACCATCTTCGTCGTCGTGGCCCTCGCGCTGTGGCTGTCCACGCGGACCCGGCACAAGGAGCCCCAGGCGAACGCCGAGCAGGCCGCGCCCAAGCTCCCGCCCCGTGCGAGTCCGGGGCAGCGGGCACTGGCGCCTGCCGCGGTCGTTCGTTCGCCACCGGAGAACGCGTCCCGTCCTCTGCCCGCGCCCGAGGTGGAAATTCCGAAATTGCACGACGACGTCGACGACGTCGAAGTCACGCTCGTCACCGCGTCGCCCTTGACTCTCGCAGCGCCGCGCCGCGACACGAGCGTCGCCCCTCCGAGCGTGCCGCCCGAGCGCGCACCCCGCGTGGAGGTCGTCTACGAGGACGAGGCCGACGTGGAAGAGACCACGTACCCCGTCGCCCGGATCCTCGTCGCCGCCGAGGGCCAGAGCGACGGCGGGCGGATCCGGCGCAGGAACGAGGACAACTTCCTGGTCATGCCCGAACGCTCGCTCTTCGTCGTTGCCGACGGCATGGGGGGATACGCGGGAGGGGATATCGCGAGCGCGATCGCCGTCGAAGCCATCGGCTACGCGTTCGAGACGAACACGTTCGAAGGCAACACGGAGTCCGAGCAGGAGGTCCCGCGGCGCGGACGCGAAACGGCGTGCGCCATCCAGATGGCCAATCAAGCGATCCTGGCGCGCGCCGATGCCGAAAAGCAGCTCGAGGGGATGGGGACCACCGTCGTCGCCGCGCGCTTCTCGCCGAACAAGCAGCGCGTCTACATCGGGCACGTCGGAGACAGCCGCTGCTACCGCGTGCGAGGAAACTCAATCAAGCAGCTGACGACCGACCATACCTTCCGGGGCCTCGGGATGCAGGGGCCCGGATCCCAGCACCTTTATCAGGCGGTGGGCATCCGGCGCCGGATCAGCATCTCAATTCTCGTGGACAAGCCGCGACCGGGCGACATCTACCTCCTCTGCACCGACGGCCTGTCCAAGATGGTTCGCGACGACGAGATCTGCGAGGTCATCGTGCAGGAGCCCGACCTCGAAGCCGCCGTGTACGGTCTCATCGAGGTCGCCAACGACCGCGGAGGCAAGGACAACATCACGGTCATCCTGGTCAAGGTGCTGGAGAAGAAACCGAGCGTGCAGCGGATACGCGCCGCGCACGCCGCCGCCGCGGACTGAAGCCCGCCCGCCGTTTTCTTGGCCCTCGCGGCGTCTTTCTGAAGGATGGGCCGCATGAACATCGCCGAGCGAATCGAGCTGGCGAGAGCCGGCGGCGTGACTGCGGACGAGGGGGCTGGCCCGGGCGAAGCCCGCGAGCGCGCTCGGCCGTCGCTACCGGTCCTCCTTCTCGCGATTGCGGTGGCGTTCGCGGTGATCGGCCCGGTCACGAGCGTGGTCTGGTGTGCCGCCGTGATGAGCGTGCTCGCGACGATGGTCACGCTCCGGCGGTTGCGTGCCGAAGTCCGCGAGCTTCGAGCGGAGAGCTAGGTTCCGTCTACTGCGCTGTCGGGCCGGCAAAACATCCGCGACGGACTCGAAGCCGTCAACTTGGGCCAAGGGGCTTCCAGGCCGCGATCCGTTGCCGACGGGGCGTGGCCTGAAGCTTCTGACCCCGTCCGAGCGACCGCCGCAGCGATCCGCCGGTCACGACAATTTGTACCGAAAGGCTCCAGGTTGTTGCGAGATCCCACACGCCTGCGCGCAAGTTGGAACGCAAATCGCGCGCGTTCGCAGCGCCGTGTGCGCGGTCCGTCTCCTGCAGAGGCGGGCGATTCGCAGGGAGTACGGAGCCAATGGACCACCTTTTCCTTTCTGTCGTTGACGATTGCGTGTCGCTCGGGCGCCGCTGGTCGAGCGCCGCAATTCTCCTCATCCTCGGGGCTTCCGCGAGCTGCTCGGGCGAGGCGCCGCAAGGAAACGCGGAGCCGATCACCGGGAAGGTGGCGAGCGCCGTGACCACCGAGGACGGCCTGGCCGAGGCCTACGGCGTCTTCAAGACGCTGTTCACGACCACGCAGCCGCCGAGCACCGTGCCCGAATCGCAGAAGTATCACATCGGGTACGGCTTCCACCCGGGCCTCAGCACGTCGAAGCTCCTCGGGCCGAACGGCGCACCGGCCGGCGGACAGGCCCTCATCGACTTCAACGCGGGCACCGTGACCGCCACGCTCACGGGCCCAGCAAACACCTCGTTCGACCTCTACTTCGTCAAGAACGCCGTGGGGCAGGGGACGGTGAAGCCCGAGTCGTTCGATACGATCCACATCGTCGGCACCTTCACGCCGGTCGCCGGTCAGCCGAACCAGTATTCGCTGACCGCCAACATCGGCAAGGCGCCGTTCCCGCAGTTCGGCGTCAACTTCGATCTCGACCTCGTCGTCGTCACCGTCCACGGCCAGAGCCCGACGTCCAACATCATCGCGGTCGGCGCGCGAACGATCTTCGAAAAGCGCTTCTTCCGCGAGCAGGCGGGGACGACGCTCGACCCGGTCAGCGGCACGCTGGCCAACTTCGTCGAGACCAACGATCCGCTCGTCCAGCGTGGTGCGTTCCTCTTCTTCAACGAGACGTTCAGCGGCAACGGGCGCACCTGCGGCACCTGTCACCGATTGCTCGACAACCTGACGATTGACCCGGCCTTCGTCGCGACCCTGCCGTCCAACGATCCGCTGTTCGTGTTCCCCGCCGGCCTCGAAGATCCCAACATGCTGCCGCACGCGCTCATCCGCGAGAACGTCGACGGGTTCGAGGATCCGACGCACAAGTTCGTCGCGCGCGGCGTACCCCACACGCTGTCGCTGTCAACGTCGAACGGCGTCGTGATGACGGGCATCGGGCGCAACAACGCTCCGCTGACGCACGCCGACGGCCCGCCGCCCGAGCAGCGCCTCGGCTGGAGCGGCGACGGTTCGCCCGGGCGCGGGACGCTTATCGAGTTCGCGTTCGGCGCCGTGGTCCAGCATTTCACCAAGTCGCTCAACCGCTTGCCGGGCACCGACTTCCGCATTCCGACCCAGGCGGAGCTCGAGGCGCTCGAGGCGTTCCAGCTCTTCACCGGCCGGCAGTCGAGTCCCGATCTGGGTCCGGTTGGGTTCGGCGATCCCGCCGCCACCGCCGGGCAAACGAGCGCGCTCGGGCCGGACGGCCAGTGCCAGGTCTGCCACGTCGAGTTGCGCGGCAACCCTGGGCTCAACTTCGACTTCAACACCGGGATCGAGACCGTGCCCATCTCGTTCCGTACCTCGACGAACATGCCGCTCGACGGCGCGTTCGGCGTGGTCGACTTCGACGCGAACGGCAACCCGGTGCCGGGCACGATTGCCACCGGCTTCGGCGACGGTCAGTTCAACGCCCCGCCGCTGTACGACGCCGCCGACACAGCGCCGTTCTTCCACAACGAGGCGTTCTCGACCATCGAGGATGCGGTCGCGTTCTACGTCAGTCCCGAGTTCCAGGCCTCGCCCGGCGCCAACTTCGCCAGGCCGACGCTCGCCGGCAACGGCATCCAGAACGTGGCCGCGTTCCTGCGCACCATCAACGCGCTCACCAACATCGCCGAGATCCGCAAGCGCGCCATCTACCTGCAGAACAACGCGACCCAGGGCGGTACGACGATCATGAACGCCATGATCAAAGACACCCAGGACGCCATCAACGACTTGACCACTCCCGACCTCAGCGGGTCGGCCACGGCCAACGCCCTGCAGGCGCTGACGACTTTGAAGCTGCTCCTGCAAAATTCGATGCCGTTCGCCAATAGCGAGCCGACGACGCCGATGATCCAGGCGGAGGCCTGGTTGCAGATCGCACGGCAGGATCTCCTCCCGACGAACCTGAACAACGTCTTCTAAGCGGAATCAAAAGGGTCCCCGGGGCGGCGATTCCGCCTCGAAGCAGGCGGTGCTCGTGGACGAGCAGGGCGGCGCGTCGGCTCGGGCGCGGGGGGAGGCGCCGCCACGCGCCAACTACGGCCGTGGCAGCCCCCGGACCACCCGGCTACAAGAACCAAGTGCCCCAGGACCCCGAGCTCCTGCGCCGGTTGCTCCGCGCGAAGGACCGCATCGACGCCGCTTCCCACGAGGAATGGCCCGTCCGCAGGCTCGCCCGCGTGAGCGCGGTGTCCGAGGCTCACTTCGCCCGCTCCTTCAAGGAAGCCTTCGGCGTCCCGCCGCACCGCTACTTGCTCACGCGCCGGATCGAGCGGGCCACGGCTCTCTTGCGCGACACCGACCTCGGCATCACCGAGATCGCCTTCAAAACGGGCTGGCGCAGCACGGGGACGTTCGGGCGCACCTTCCGCGACGTCACCGGCGAGAGCCCCGGTGAGCTCCGCGCGCGCGTAAGGCCGGCTACGCAGGCGCTTGCGTGCGTGCCCGTCTGCATCCTCAGGGCGGCTCACAGGCCCGGGCTCACGATCGCAGTTTCGGAGAAGCGACGGCAGGAGGCGTGCGTTAAGGACGAGGCCGAAGAAGGAGAGGTCCCATGAAGAACGGCGTCGGGATGGTCGGCCTTTACGTGCGCGACCAGGATGAGGCGATCGACTTCTACGTCAACAAGCTCGGGTTCAAGGTCAAAAACGACGTGAAGAACGGGGACTACCGCTGGCTCACGGTGCAGCACCCGGAACAGCCGTCGTTCGAGCTCGGTCTCTTCACGCCGGAGTCGCCCGCGCTCGACGCGGGGAGCGTGCAGGCGCTGCGCGAGCTCGTCGCGAAGGGCGCGATGCCGCCGCTCGTGCTGATCGTCGACGACTGCCGCGCCGCGTACGATCGCCTGCGCGGGCGCGGGGTCGAGTTCACGCAGGAGCCGGTGGAGCGATACGGAACCGTCGACGCGGGATTCCGCGATCCTTCGGGCAACGGCTGGAAGATGAGACAAGGGCGGGGGTAGGAAGTCGGCGGCGCGTCCATCGAGATTCCGCACGCCGACGCCAATCGGTCCAGCGTAGTCGTCGGGGGACCGTTTCGCAGCCAGACTCGTCACTGGCCGCGTGAATCCCGGCCATCGCTGGAGACACCAACGTCACGTGGACGTGCGTCGTGTGGTTCCGCTGGCGGTGGCGTGCACTGCGCACGCCGCGGTCTTCGGCGCGCTCGGCGCGGTGACGTTGCGCCCGCGTGCGATCGAGCTCCCGGAGCCAACTGCGACGGAAATCGATCTGGAATCGAACGGCCCGATCCGCCCCACTCCGCAGTCGACATCGCGGGCCGACGGGGCCCCCGTCGCTTCTCACAGGACCCCGGCGATCGCGGCCGCCGAAAGGACGGAACCGGAGCGCGCGCCGCTGGCGACCACGGAAGTCCTCCGGAACGGGGAACAACCACCGGTCGAGCCTCCGCCAAGCGAATGGTCGCTGTCGACGACAGCACCCCTTCGGATCGACCTGCGCGCGTCCTTCACGCCGAGCCCCGTCGCCTCTTCGGACGGCCGCGAGGCCGTCGTCGACGGCCCGCGACGATCGAGGACCGGAGGCGTAGCGGAGGGCCTCGCGGCGCACGACGTCGAGCTGGGACTGGGACGAGGTGGCCCCATTCTCACCGCCCTGGAGTCGGCAGCGCGCAGCAGCGACGCTCCGGTCGACGGGAGCGCGACGTTCGAGGCTGTTGTCCTCGCCGACGCCGCGGTCACCACCGTCAACGTTCTGAGCGCAGACGGCGAAACCGATGGATGGGTGCGTGTCGGCGAATCCGCGGAGCAATCCATTCCGCCCGGACACGTGCGCGTGCCGCCCGGGACCCGTGGATGGCGCGTTGTCGTGCGCGTCGAGGCAACGACGCGGCTCGCCGATGGTCGCCCGGTTCGTTCGCTTCACGGCGCACGCACTTCTCTCCAGCCGAGCGCCCTGCAGGCCATGATGGAGCGGAAGCCGGGCGCCCAGGACCCGCCACCGCCCGTGACCGGTCCAATCGACGACGTCGGCGCGAGCCATGAGCCTCCCCCTGTGGGAGCGCTGGGGCCGCGGTCGCCGCCGAAAGCCGCCGGAGCCGTCGTCCAAGCGATCGCCGGGCGCGTGCTGCCGACGCCGACATTATCGGCGAACGGTAAGGTCTGCAGCCTCGCCATGGGCCTGACCCCGGTGGGCGTGAGCGCGGCAGGCGGATGCAGCATCGAGAACATCGGAACGGGAACGACGCGCACCGTCTCCGGCCGGATCCTCAGCGAGGGCGCGCTCTGAAGGGGGAGGCCTCGGCGCGGGGATCTCCTTCGAACGGCCACGAACCGTCCGCAGCCGCCACGCGGTCCGGCCGCGCCCGGCGGCGCCTTCAGGGAGAGATGCGGCCGATCTTCCCGGTTGCGTTCTCCGTGAACCAGACGTTGCCGTCCGTCCCGGGCCCCCTGGTGATACCGCTGATCGAACTTGCCGCTGTCTTGACCGGCAACTCGGTGAACGCCCCGGTCGGCGTCACGCGCCCGATCTGGTTTGCGCTGTTTTCCGCGAACCAGAGATTCCCGTCAGGGCGGAGTATATGTCGGGCGGCAGCTCGCGACACGCACGCCGCTCGCCGTTCACGCGCCGTCGGCCGACGGGAAGCTGACAGACGCCCGTCAGCTTTGTCGGCGGACGAGGCGCGGCAGGACACACCGGTCGTTGACGCTCGCGCGCGGAGCGTTTCATCATCGCGCCCGTCCACGATACGAAAGGAGACCCCATTGAGCCTCACGTTCTATTTCGCGCCGCAGTCGACCGCCAGCGTCACGACCCTCGTCCTCGAGGAGCTCGGCGTCCCGTGCGAACGCATCGAGCTCGACATCAAGAAGGGGGAAACGAAGAAGCCCGAGTTCCTGAAGATCAACCCGAATGGCTGCGTCCCTACGATCGTCCACGACGGCATCGCGATCTGGGAGTCGGTCGCAATCACGATCTACCTGGGCGAAACGTTCGGCGAGAAGGCGAACCTCTGGCCGGCGCCCGGCCAGAAGCGCGGAGAAGCGATGAAGTGGCTCGTGTGGACGCACGTGACGCTGGGGGAGGCGGTCTACCGCTGGGCGCGAAACACGATGTGGGCGCCGGACGACCAGAAGAACGCGAACGCCGCGGCCGCAGCGCTCAAGGACGTCGGCAACCTGCTCCGCATACTCGACGACGGGCTGCGCGACCGGCCGTTTTTCACCGGGGAGTACACGCTGGCGGACGCGCACGTGAATTCCTTCGTCGACTGGCTGCGGCACATGAAGATCGAGATGGGCTCCTTCGAGCGCCTGAACGCCTGGAGCAAGCGGTGCAGCGAGCGCCCGGCGTACGCGCGTGCGGTGGCGCGCGAGAACGGTTGACGGCGGGCGCGCGGCAAGCGGGTAGGGGACGCGTCCCATGCGCGCGGATGCTCGTCGCGTAAAACCTGCACCGCGAACCGCGCCTTCCAAAGGCGTGGACTGGGACGCATCTCGCGCGTCCCGGCGAGCGGAAGCGCCGCGTTCCGGCCCGTGTTAGGGCATCGTCCGTGGGCTTGTTCGCCGTACGAAAGGTCGAGCGACGCGACGTCTGGACGGCCTTCGCAGCGCTATTCATGCTGATCGCGAGCCACTCGGCGCTCGAGACGGCGCGCGACGCGCTGTTCCTCGCGAAGATACCCGCGACGCGTCTGCCGTGGGTCTATCTGGGCCTCGCAGCGCTCTCCATCGCGACGGCGAAGCTCGACGCGCGGGCGAGGCGGGGGCGCAGCACGCGGCGCGTCCTCTCGGGCGCCGCGATCGGGGCGTCGGTGGTGACGCTGGCCTTCTTCGTCCTGCACCGGCGGCTCGGCACGGCGGGGGTGTACGCGCTCTACTTGTGGCCGGGGCTCCTGACGACGGTCCTCCTCGTCCACTTCTGGGAGGTACTCGGCGAGCGCTTCACGATCACGCAGGCCAAGCGGCTGTACGGCTTCATCGGCGCCGGCGGCGTGGCCGGTGCGATCGCCGGAAGCGGGGCTGCGGGGCTCGTGTCGCGGTTCGTCGGGCCGGAGCCACTGGTTTTGATGGCGGCGCTCGGCTTCGCAGTCGCGGGGCTCATTCCGCTCCTCTTCGAGGAGTACCCGCCGGCGGCGCGCGACGCCGAGGGGGCGCCGGGGATGCACGAGAGCCTCCGCGTCATCGCCGGCGACGTATACGCGCGCCGGCTCGTGACCACGCTCTTCGTCGCGACGGTGTGCCTGACGGTCTCCGACTTCGTCTTCAAGAGCGCCATCGCCCGGCTCGTACCCCGGGCGGAGCTCGCGACGACTCTCGGCTCGGTGTACTTCGGCATCAACGTCCTCTCGCTCCTCGCGCAGCTGGGGGGCGTCGCGTGGATCCTCAGGCGGTTCTCGCTGGGGGCGGCGGTCGGCATCCTGCCCGCGCTGCTCGTCGTGACCGGCCTCGGGGTGGCCCTCAGCGCCGGCCTCGCCGCCGTCATCGCGCTGCGGGCCGTCGACGGCTCGCTGCGGTACTCGCTCCACCGCACCGCCAGCGAGCTCCTCTTCTTTCCTTTCGGCGACGAGGGGCGACGGGTCAAGGCCGCGGCGGATCTGGTCTCACAGCGGGGCGGGCAGATCCTCGCGGCGGTGGCGATCCTCTCGCTCGACGCCCTCGACGCACAGCCCCGAATCGTGGCGGCCGGCCTCGTGGCGCTCGCCGCCCTGTGGCTGCTCAGCGCCCTCTCGATGCGGGGTCCGTACGTGGCCCTCTTCCGGGCGCGCCTGCGCGCCACGAGGACCAGCCCTGTCGGAGATTTCCCCGAGCTCGACGTCGCTTCGCTCGAGACGCTGCTGCGCACCCTCGAGAGCGACAAGGACCGCGAGGTGCTCGCCGCGCTCGCGATCCTCGAGCGCGAGAACAAGGCTCACCTCGTGCCGGCGCTCTTGCTGCACCACCCGTCGGAGCCGGTGGTGACGCGCGTCCTCGGGATCCTCGCCCACTCCAACCGGAGGAGCGCGCTCCCCATCATCCACCGCATCGCCGCGCATCCTTCGGCCGGCGTCCGCGCCGCCGCCGTGGCAGCGCGCTCGGTGCTCGAGGCGGACCCCGGCAAGCTCCGCGATTTGCTCGCGAGCGAGGAGTCGGACGAGATCCGCGCGACCATCCTGGTCAACCTGATCGTCTCCGACGCGCTCGATCCGGACGAACGCGCGCGGCAGACCGAGATCCTGCTGCGCGAGGGATCGGCGGCGACGCGGGTGGCCTTCGCCGAGGCGATCGGTGGCCGCGCGCCGTCCGGCTTCGACGACGTGCTCGTTCGCCTCCTGGCCGCGAGCGAGCTCGAGGTCCGGCGCGCGGCGGCGAACGCGACGGCGAGCGTGCCTTCCGAGGGCGTCCTGCCCGCGCTCGTGCGCGCCCTCGAAGACGAGGGAACGCGCGCCGCCGCCGAACACGCGCTGGCCGCGCACGGCGACGCAGCGTTCGAGGTCCTGCGCCAGCGCCTGGAAGACCCCGCGACCCCTGCGGTCCTGCGTTGGCGCATCCCGGCGGCGATGGCGGCGGCCCGCGCGGACAAGGCGATGGCCGCGCTCCTTGCGCGGCTGGGGCGCGAGCCCGACGGCGGCGTGCGCTTCGGGATCATCGTCACGCTCGAGCGCCTCGTCCGCCAGAACCCGAACCTGCCCGTGGACAAGGCCGCGCTCAAGCGAGTCATAGTCGGCA
>CALKVG010000254.1 GCA_937998045.1 uncultured Myxococcales bacterium | reverse complement strand
CGGCAGCGTCAGATGTGTATAAGAGACAGCGTCCGAGGCGTCCTCGCAAGCGGGCCATCCGGAAGCCCCCGCCGCCTCTCCGGCACACCCGTGGTGCAACGCAATCTCCAGCGATGGCGGCTGCGCATACGCGCATTGATGGGGCTATTCCTTCTCCCGAAGACTCTCCCTCGACCCCAAGACTCTCCCTCGACTTCGCGCCTCCCCAAGACTTTCCCTCGACTTCGCGAAGCGAAGTCGTTCGCCGCCAGGCGATACAGGGGAGGCTCGGCGCGAAGCGCCGAGGGGGCGATAGCCCCACTCAACCGTCCCCTCCGCCGTCGTCGTCATGCCGCAGGCATGACGACGAGGGGCGGAGGTAGTGTCCCGAGTATCGGGCCCACCAGGACCGTGACTCGGGACACTACGCAGCGACGCGCCGGCGAAGCTCGACCCGCATCTCGTCGAAGCTCGGGGCGACCATCCCTCGAGCGCGGCAAAGAAGAAAGAGCGCGTGGTGTACCTCGGCGTCGTCGGGTGGCGCGATCGAGCCGTCCAGCCGATTGCGGTCGCAAGCCAGCGTATACGCGGCATCGAGCTCGTCGCCGCCGGCGTGCTCGAGATAGGCAATTGCTTCGTCGAGCGAGACCGTTTCCAGGCTCTTGATGCTCGGCTTTCTCTTCATGCACTCTGCCCCTTCGCTGCCGGTCGTTTGCGGCAGGCCGGTCCCCGTCGACGCTCTTGCGCGCTTTCCCGCCGCGCGCTCGTCGCGCCTCGCGCCGCCCTTCACCAGAGGGAAGACGAGGGCAAGCGCGGTGCCGGCGCTGAACGCTCCAGCGTACTTCCGGCTCGCCCTCGTGCCTTCAGGCATCGACCACGCTCCGGCGCAGCCGGAGACGTGCCGTCCCCGCGCCACGCCGCGCGAGATTCGGTTGCTGTCTTCGACGACGCGGGTTCCTCGTGCGTGCGAACCGTAAGCCGCGTGGCTCCGGCGCCCTTCGCGCCGTCCGCCTGTCGTCGCCCCTCGGATGTCGGAATCCGGCATCTCTTGTTGACGGAGCCGGCCGAGCCGCCCCTACAGACAAAAGCCTAACCTCTGCACGAGTGGAAAGCCAAGGCCTGGCGCCGTTTTTTTGACACTCGCGACCGTTTCGACTTCGGTTCGCCTTTTTCCGGTTCGCCGTTTGCGGCTCGCGGTTTGTTTCCGTTTGATTGCGGGTCAGTCACTCGCCCCGAAGCTCCACCCAGCGCAGCAGAGCAGAGCCGGCGTGCTGCGCGTAGTCGATGCGCAGCTGCCAGTCGACCTCGCTGCCCGGCATGGCTCCGTCGATCGCGGCCGGATCGGCGCACAAGTAGCAGCGCTCCTTGTGAAGTTGATGACGCATGAGCAGCGCCAGCGAGCGGCGCATCTGCCGCTCAAGCGCGGCGCACTCGTCGGGCGGCAAGCCGGCATGACGCGCCGCCTCCAGGGTCGCGATTCCGGATTCGCTCCGGCTGCCAACCGGCGTGAGCCGCGGCGTGACGAGCGGACCGAAGCCGTAGCCGCCGTCCGCGTCGAAGGGGGTGTCCTCCGGCCCGTATTGAAGCTTGCGGCTGAAGGCCTGCCAGCTCAGGCAGAAGCGCAGCGCTGTCGTGCTCGGGGCCCGCTCCCACAAGTCGTCCATTGCCTGACACGTCCAGTGCTCTTCGCCCCAGTAGTAGCGACTGCCGAAGAACGTCCACGCCCCCCCGACCAGGTGCGCGAGGGCGCGGGTCGCGGCGTCGAGGTCGCGCGGATCGCCGAGCAGCGCGTGAGCTCGAGACAGCGCGAACGCGGCCTCTCCCGAGTAGTAGAGGAGCTGCTTGTCGATGGGCGAGCGGGCCGGGCGATCGTAGAGGTGCATGAATTCGCCATCGGGCCGTTGCTGCGCGCGCAGGAACGCCGTCAGCGCGGGGACCACCTGGCGGTACCCGGCGTCGAGCCCGGTGCGCGCGATCTCGACGAACGCGAGCACCGTCAATGCGGTCGAGCCGACATCGACGATGGCGCCGTCTCCGATGCACTTGTGCTCGCCGCAGTCGACCATCGCGTGATCGCGCAGCCAGCTGGCGGCGCGGAGCGCAGCCCACGCGACCTGGGAGTCGCCGGATCGGGAGGCAACTTGCGCGAGGAAGTACGTCGCTCCCGCGTGACGCGGCCAGTCGTAGCCGGGCAGCGTGCGGTTCGTGGGCGCGTCGACCATGTACCGGAAGCGCCCGTCCGCGTCGACGCCGCGCGCGAGGTAGTAGCCCGCGGCAAATGCGGCGCTCCGCGCGTCGTCGCGCGTCAGCTCCGCGGCGGTCGCCGTGCGGACCGGGCTGGCCATTGGCGTCGTTCGAACGACCCGGATGCGGCGCAGGGTGCCGCGATCGAGGAGCTCGCGCGCCGTGGTGCCCAGCTCGCCCGAGAGGACCGCGATCGCGCGCGCCATATCCACGCCCGCCGTGAGCTGCAAGCTATCGATGGAGAACCCGTGATCGTACTCCTGGCTCGCGAGCAGATCGTCGGGAGTCAAGTAGGCGACGCGGTCGCCGAGCGACGCCGCGATCCCGTCCCGCCCCGGCACGAACGAGAGCGCCAGAGCGACGGAGGACCAGGTGACCACCGGCCCCTCGGCGACGATGCTCTCGTGAACGAGGGTGGCTTCGGGGTTGGCGGTCAGCGCGGCCCCTAGCGCGGGACTGGGCTCGTCCGCGCTGGCGAGGACGGCGCGCGCCAGCAGCTTGCCCCGATGCCAGACGCTGGCGACGACCCTCCGCGGGTGCGCCTCGTCGACGTCGAGCGCGAACGCGCGATGTACGAAAATGCACGCGGCGACCGTCCCCAGGAGCCATACGAAGAGGCTCACCGCGAGCGGGCGGCCTCGAAGGCTCATCTCTTGGCCTCGCCGATCGACTCGGAGGGAGAGAGTGCCTGCGTGCTATCAGCACGCCGGCCGATCGACTCGGAGGGAGAGAGTGCCTGCGTGCTATCAGCACGCCGGCCGCGCAGCCAGACCAGCTGAACGACCGGCAACACGACGACATAGGGGAGCGCAAGCGTCGCGACGAGCACCAGGACGATCGCGCCGCCGCGCCCGACCGGTCCGTAGACCCCGCTCAACCAGCTCGCAGTCACGGCGAGAAGGGTCACGACGAGGAGGCCGAGCGCGAGCGCGACTCCGCCGGCGACTTTCGCGACGCGCGGCGCCCAGCGCGCGTTCCGCAGCAGCCCCAGCCCGGACGAGAGCTCGAGGGCGACGAGTACCCCCGCCCCCGTATCCACCGGCCACCAGCGCGCGGGGAGCGCGACGAAGACACCCAGAAAGATCAGCGCCGCGGTCAGCAGGTTGGCGGCACCGAACGCCAGGGCTGTTCGCCGCGTGAGCATGCGCCGGGGGGTTACCACGGATTGGATCCCGGTGCGTGTTTGACACTCGCCCGGCCTTCCCCTACGTGGAAACGCGGATACACGATGGGCGCGACCTCGACCAGCATCCGGAGCCAATCGGGCAAGGTTCGGCGCGCGATCGTCGTCGGCGGAGGTCTTGCCGGCCTGACGACGGTCATCAAGCTCTGCGAGGCGGGGGTCCCGGTCGACGTCCTCTCGCTGGTGCCCGTCCGGCGCTCGCATTCGGTTTGCGCCCAGGGCGGGATCAACGCGAGCGTGAACACGCGCGGTGAGGGCGACTCGCCCCAGGTGCACCTCGAGGAGACGATTTACGGCGGCGACTTCCTGGCGAATCAACCGCCGGTGAAGGGAATGTGCGACGCGGCCCCGAACATCGTCTTCATGCTCGACCGCATGGGCGTCCCCTTCAACCGTACGCCGGAGGGGTTGCTCGACTTCCGCCGGTTCGGCGGCACGCTCTTTCACCGCACCGCGTTCGCCGGCGCGACGACCGGACAGCAGCTCCTCTACGCGCTCGACGAGCAGGTCCGCCGCTGGGAGACGGTCGACGTCGAGGACGACAAGGGCGCGACCATTCCGGGCGAGAAGATGGTCCGCAAGTTCGAGTGGTGGGACTTCCTGTCGCTCGTGATCGACGACGCGGGCCTTTGCCGGGGGATCGTCGCGCAGGACCTCAAGACGATGGAGGTCCGCGCCTTTCCGGGCGACGCCGTGTGCCTGGCGACCGGAGGGCCGGGGATCCTCTTCGGCAAGTCCACGAACAGCGTCATCAACACCGGTACCGCGGCGAGCGCGGCGTATCAGCAAGGGGCCTGTTACGCGAACGGCGAATTCATCCAGGTCCATCCGACCGCGATCCCGGGAGCCGACAAGCTCCGCCTCATCTCGGAGAGCGTGCGCGGGGAAGGCGGACGGATCTGGGTGCCTCGCGATCCGAAGGAGCAGCGGTCGGGGCGAGACGTCCCCGAGAACGCGCGCGACTACTTCCTCGAGGAGCGATACCCCGCCTACGGCAACCTCGTCCCGCGAGACATCGCGAGCCGCGAGCTCTTTCGCAAGTGCATCCACGAGAGGCGCGGGATCTACAACCCTCGGAGCAACAAGAACGAGGACGAGGTCTACCTCGACGTGACGCACCTGCCGCGCGAGGTGCTGAAGAAGAAGCTCGCGGGCGTCCTCGAGATTTACGAGAAGTTCGCGGGGGAAGACCCCTTCACGAACCCCATGCGCGTCTTCCCCGCCGTGCACTACTCGATGGGCGGCCTCTGGGTCGACTTCGAGCGCACGGCCGACGGGAGCGTCGCTCTCGGCTCTCCGCGCAACCAGGCGACGAACATCCCCGGGCTCTACGCCGCCGGCGAGTGCGACTACCAGTACCACGGCGCCAACCGCCTCGGCGCGAACTCTCTCTTGTCCTGCATCTGGGCGGGCACGATCGCCGGCCCGGCGATGGTCACGTATCGCAAGAACCTCGCGAAGAGCTCCTGGGATTGTCCGTCCTCGCTCTTCGAGCGCGCCGAGAAGCGCGACGAGAAGAAGTTCGCGGCCATCCTGGCGATGGAGGGGGACGAGAACGCGTACGCGCTGCACGACGAGCTCGCGCACGTCATGCTCGTCGATTGCACGATCGAGCGTAAGAACGCGACCCTCGACGCGGTGCTGGCGAAGATCGAAGAAATCGCCGATCGGTCGAAGCGGCTCGGCGTGACCGACCGGGCGACGGGCAAGATGAACCAGGGCGCGCAGTACGTTCGCCACCTGCGGAACATGATCGTCCTCGCGCGCGTCATTGCGCAGGGCGCGCGCAACCGCGACGAGTCGCGCGGCGCGCACTACAAGCCCGAAGCGCCGGCGCGCGACGACGCCGCGTGGCTCCGCACGACCCTCGCGCTCCACCAGGGCGAGGTAGACGGCGCAGCCGCGGCCGTTCGGTTCGTCCGCGAGGTCGACTACCCGCTGCTCGGCGCGCCCGTGCACGCGACGGACGCCGTCGACGTGAGCCTTGTACGGCCGCGTCCGCGCAAGTACGAGGCGGCCGACGCAGCCAATCGCGCCTCTGCGCGCCCGCCGGAAGCGGGCGCCCAGAACGCACCCGCGGCGGCGCCGACCAACCCTCGCACCGGAAATCGCGCCAACGCCCGATAGGAGCCAATGCGCCCCGTAAAGCTGAAGATCAAGCGGCAGGATGGTCCGCGGCAGCCGAGCTACTGGCAGTCTTTTTCCGTGCCCTGGCAGCCGCACATGAACGTCATCAGCGCGCTCATGGAGATCCAGAAGCGTCCGGTCACCGAGGGCGGCGAGCGCGTGACGCCGGTCGTGTGGGAGTGCGTGTGTCTCGAGGAGGTCTGCGGCTCCTGCACGATGCTCGTCAACGGGCGCGTACGCCAGTCGTGCAGCGCCATGGTCGACGCCCTCGCCTCGAACGGCGAGACGATCACGCTGGAGCCGATGACGAAGTTCCCCGTCGTGCGCGACCTCGTCGTCGATCGGTCGCGCATGTTCGACGACCTGAAGCGGGTGCGGGCGTGGATCCAAATCGACGGCTCGCACGCCCTCGGGCCAGGACCCCGGCAGTCGTCCGAGAATCAGGAGGTCGCCTATCCGCTGTCTCGCTGCATGACCTGCGGCTGCTGTCTCGAGGCATGTCCGCAGATCGCGAAGCCGGGCGCGGAGAGCGCAACGGCGCGAACGGCGCGCGGCGACTTCGTCGGCGCAGCGGCCATCAACCAGGTGCGCCTCTTCAACATGAACCCGAGCGGTCAGATGCACGCGGCCGAGCGGCTGGACGCCGTCATGGGCGAGGGCGGGGTGGAGGACTGCGGCAAGGCGCAGAACTGCGCAGCGGTCTGCCCCAAGGAGATCCCACTGGTCGACTCGATCGCGGTCGTCGGACGCGCTGCGACCAAGCGGATGCTCCTCGGCTGGCTGCTGAAGTGAGCATCTGAGCGTGTGGCGCGGGGCGGGCGGGTTCCAAAACTTGGCCCCGCTCGTGAGGCCCTGATAGCGGAGGAGCAGGAGGCCACATGCTCCAGCCCAGCGCAGAACCGATCGTCAGAGGTTCGGGGGATCGTCCCCGGGCCGCGCATGCAGCGAGTCAAGAGCGGGCGCGTCGCAGTCTCGTCGAGCGCGTGCGCGAGAAGATCGCCTCTCTCGGTTGCGATCGCGTGTGGGCGCGCGGGGCCGGCTCGCAGGTCTTGCTCGGCCTGCGGGGCGAGGACGCCTACGCGCGCCTGACCCCGGTCCGTGACTCCCTCTTCGGCCTCGCCTTTCGCGCGGAACACCCGGAGCATTCCGAGCACGCCGAGCAGGCCGAGCAGGGAAAGCGCGACGAAGGCGCGGGGAGCGGACCCGCGTCGTCGTGGCATCCGCTGCTCCTCGTCGACGCCCTCGAGGACGTCGTCGAATATGCGCTCATCGCCGTCGACGCAGTGCGCGTGCAGGGGTAGCTCCGCTCGCCCGCTCGCTCGTCGAAACGCGCAGCACTCCAGCGAGGACGAGTTGGTGGTAGCCTGACTCGCGGTGCGTTCCCTCGCGCTCGCGCGGCCGCCGCGGCCCACGGTCCCCAGGCTGCTCGCACGGATCGGTGCGATGGCCGTCGGTACCGGGATCGTTCTTTCGTCGAGCGCGTACGCAGAGGCGCAGGGGCGGCCCTCCTCGGAGCCTGGCGCCGGGGGCGACGCAGCCAAGATCGACGCGGCGTCCATCGAGTTCGCGCCCACGCCGCCCGAGCCGAAAGTCTCGGGCGATGCGGCCGGCAATATCGACGTCGCAGAGGTGGCAGAGGCCCCCCCGGCGCGGCCCCGCCACAAGGGCGTCGTCCTCGCCACCAGCCTGGGGATGCTCGGCTTCGCCGGCCAGTTTCGTCACGTCGCCCCTCCCGCATACTGGCTCGACGCGGAGCTCGGTTTCGAGTTCCTCCCCTCGCTCCTGTCTCTTATACACATCTCCGAGCCCACGAGACAGGCAGAAATC
>CALKVG010000253.1 GCA_937998045.1 uncultured Myxococcales bacterium | reverse complement strand
CGGCGCATCCTGTCCGTCCGCTTCTCCCAGGTCACCGAGGCGTACCGAACCCTCGTGGCGTAGTCCCGAATCCGTGTCCCGAGTCGCGACCCCGGTACCACCGAGCCGACCCGCCGAGACGCTGTTCAGGAGCCTCGGAGCGGCGTCGGTGCTCGACCGCGTCTGCTTCCAAGTTGTGCGGCCTGATGCGCCTCCCCAAGCTAGACTGGAACCGTATGGGTGATCCGGCCAAGCGACGTGCGACCTACGAGGATCTCGTAGCCGTGCCTGAGCACCTCGTCGCAGAAATCATCAACGGCATGCTCGTCACACAACCCCGCCCGGCATCCCTTCATGCCCGGGCTGCTTCCAGGTTGGGTGCGGAGCTCGACGGACCCTTCGATCGGGGCAAAGGCGGCCCCGGTGGCTGGATCCTGCTCGACGAACCGGAGCTGCACTTGCATGGCGATGTCCTGGTGCCTGATCTGGCCGGTTGGCGACGCGAACGTATGCCCGAGTTGCCGGATGCGACCGCGTTCGAGCTCGCCCCCGACTGGATCTGCGAAGTGCTATCGCCATCGACGGCCGCTACGGATCGCGCCGAGAAGATGCCAATCTACGCACGGGAACGTGTGGCCCATTTGTGGCTCGTCGATCCAATCGCGAAAACGCTGGAGGCATGCCGTTTCGAGAATGGCCGGTGGCTTTTGCTGGGTACCTGGCGTGACGACGCAAAGGTGCGCGTCGAACCATTCGATGCCTTCGAGCTCGAATTGGCAGGCCTCTGGGCAAAGTAGTTAAGTGGTGCGCGCCAGACAGACCGCCGCGCCAACTTGTGCAAACATGATCGCCACCACTGCACCTCCACGCAGCCAGGGGCGCCCCTCCACCCAGTGCGGGTCAGCGATGCCCAAGATCGTTCAGTGGAACTGCGTGAGGTTCGTCAGGGCGAGCTTCGCCTCCCCCGCATAGTGCGAGTCGGGGAACCGCCGAAGCAGCGTATGCCAGGTGTTCTTCGAGTCGTTGTACGCCTCGATCTCCGTCTGGCACCACGCGAGCTGCTCGAGCGCGTCGACTTGGATCTCCTTGTCCCCGCCCTGCTCCGACAGGGGCTCGAGGAGAGCGATCGCGTCCTTCTGCCGGTGGAGCTTCCGGTACGCGTTCGCGAGCTCCAGCTTGCCCTGCCCCGAGACGGCGCCGTTGTCCTCGTAGCGGAGCGACTCTTCGAAGGCGCCGGCGGCTTCCTGCCACCGCTGCAGCCGTGAGCTCTCCAGCCCCTGCAAGTAAAGCTGCGAGGCCTGCTCGTTTTTCGCCCTCTGGACCGCGTCGGCCAGGAACTCGGCCTCGGCCTTGGTCAGCGCCTTCGTCTTCATCGCCTCCCACCCGCGGATCAGGTCGACGCGCTTGCCCTGCTTGGCGAGATCGTAGAACTTCGCGGCCTCGAGCTCCGCCGCCTTTCGGTCGTCCTCGCGCTGCCGGAGATCGTCGACCTCTTGTTTGATCCGTGCGTTCTCGTCGCGCAGGTGCTTTGCCTGGGCGTCGATCGCGTCGACGCGCGCGTCCACGGCGAACTTCAGCGCGGCGAAGACGACGACCACGAAGACGACGTACGCCGTGGCGCTGTTCCAGGCGATCCGCCGCTCGTAGCCCTGCTGGCGCTTGGCGATGGATTTGATGTCCGCGCTGAGAGCGTTGGTCAGGTTGTTGGTCTTGATGACCAGACCCCGAGACTCGATGATTTCGCGCTTGATCTCGCGCAGCTCGTCGTCGACTTCGTGCATCGCGGCGGAACGCTACTACGCGAGCCGGCCGATCGCGCGGCTCTAGGCGCTCGGCCTTCCGGCGTCGACAAGAGGACCCTGCCATGCTAGCTGGGGCAGCCCGAAGACACCGCCATGCAGACGACCGACATCCGCAAGGGTCTGAAGATCCAGCTCGACGGCGTGCCGTACGCCGTCGTCGAGCATCAGTTCGTGAAGCCCGGAAAGGGGCAGGCGTTCACGCGATGCCGCATCAAGAACCTGATGACCGGCAACGTCATCGAGCGCACCTGGAAGTCGGGTGAGTCGGTCGAGCTGGCAGACGTCGAGACGCGGAAGATGAGCTTCTCGTGGGACGAGGGCGACAGCCTCGTCTTCATGGACACGAACACCGGCGACCAGCTCCACGTCATGAAGGACAAGGTGGGCGAAGAGGTTCGCTTCGTGAGCGAGGGGCTCGATTGCGAAGTCACTCTCTTCAACGGCCAAGCCATCGGCATCGAGCTTCCGCCCAGCGTCGTCCTCCAGATCACCGAGAGCGAACCGGGCATAAAGGGCGACACCGCGAGCGGCGCGACCAAGCCCGCCAAGGTGTCGACCGGCACGGTCGTGAACGTCCCTCTCTTCATCAAGGAGGGGGAGTGGGTCAAGGTCGACACGCGGACGGGGGAGTACCTCGAACGCGTGAATCGGTAAGGCGCGCGCCTCCCGTCTCGGCCCGGCGTCGTCAGGGCTTGAGCGCGTACACCTGGCCGTCGCCCGCGGCGTAGATCCGCCCGTTCGCGACCAGGAGCGTGGAGCTCAGGTGGCGCATGTTGTTCACGCTCCCACCGGCGAAGACCGGCGTCCCGGTGAGCAGGTCGAACGCGTGGAGCTGGCTGTCGCCTTCTGCGCCCGCGACCCAGACGAGCGCGTCTTTCGTGCCGTCGCTGCTCGTGATCACCGGCGAGCTGTTGCCGCCGGAGTTCGCGCACCAGACGTTGGCCATCTTGTTCGGCGCCGTCATGTCGAGCTTCACCGCGACGAGATCGCCGCTGCCGGTCGCGCAGCCGGCGCCGACGTTGCCCGTGGAGTTGGGGCGCATCACCACGTACGTCGTCCCGGAGATCGTGGCGAACGCGCCCGCGTTGCTGATCTCGGCGTTCAGTACATGGCTCGTGCCGACGATCGTCGCTCCCATCCCGCCGAGGTTCGTGCGGTCGAGGAGATACAGGTTTCCGTCCTTGCCCATGGCCATCAACAGCGCGGACGGCGTCATGCCGGGCGCGTCGATGACGAGGGCCCCGGAGCCGCTCATGTCCGTGTCGCTGCGGTCGAGCGCATCCCAGTTGGCCGGCGTGTAGTAGTCCTGCGTGGCCTTGGTGAAGCTCAGATCGAGCCCCAGCCGAAAGACGGCCTCGCTGCCGGCCCAAGAGCGGCCGAACGTCCCGTCCCAGATGTTGCCGGTGGTCACGAAGACGCTCTGCCCGTCGCTCGACGGCCCCCCCGGTCCCCAGATGCCCGACTGATCCGAGTCCGTCCTCCACCCGTGCGCGTTGGCCACGTTGCCGTCGAGCGGAACGGCCATCACCCACCCGTTGTACGGTCCGCAATCGCCGATGTGCCCGCCGTAGACGAAGTACGCGTAGCCGTTCACGATGAGCGCCGCGCCGCGCTGGTTCTGCGGCATGGCGGTGAACGCGCGTCCCATCGCGTCTTTCACCATCGACACGTCGACGCTCCACTTGGGCATTCCGCCGTTGCAGGCGTCGATCGCGAAGACGGTATGCGAGCCGATGTTCCCGCTGCCGTCCGCGACCGCTGCGTCGAGGACGAGGAGCTTGGTGGCTGGATCGATCGCCGGAGTGCCCGTCACTCCGAGGGGCATGATGTCGCCGCAGCCGGCGCCGCTCTGCTGGGCTGCCGGACCCACGTTGACCGTCCACGCGGGCTTCCCCGTCGCCTCGTCGAGCGCGTACACGTTGTTGTTCTGCGTCGCGATGTAGACGAGCCCCTTGCCGCACAGGCTCGCGTCCGCGTAGAGCGGCGACGCGTAGACGTGGCCGTCGACCGTGCCGTCGAACGACGCGTCGTTGTGCACCGTCTTCGCGGAGGCCGCGGTGATCGCGGGATCGACGAAGAAGCCGTCGCGGTTGGCGTGCTTGTGAAACATGTACACCGAAGCTTCGCTCGGCGTACCCGCGTCGCTGCCGCTGGAAGATCCGCTCGCACTCGACGAGCC
>CALKVG010000252.1 GCA_937998045.1 uncultured Myxococcales bacterium | reverse complement strand
CCGAGGCGCCGTGTTACCGTTCACCGCGTGACCGCCGGTCCCACCCCCGCCGCGGCTCCGCGGGTCCCGTCCCACCCGACGCCGCTCGAGCACGCGCTCGCGACCGACGCCGTTCTGGTGAACCGCATCCTCCACGCCGCGTCTCGCCACACGCGCACCGAGCCGGACGCCGAGGACCTGGCGCAAACCGCGATGATGAACGCCGTCGCGCGCTCGCGCCGCACCGGGGAACCGACGCCGCCGGTCACCTTCTTCATGTTCGTAGGCAGCATCCTGAACGGCCTCGGCGCAACGAAGCGGCGCAGCCAGCGCCGCAACCCGCCGCCCGCCGCCTACGACGAGAAGAACGCCGAGCACGCGCGCTCCGCCTCCCCCGACGCGCACGACACCCTCAGCGAACACGCCGACCGCCTCCTCGAGGACCAGGTCGAGGACGAGCTCCGCGCGTTCTTCGCCTCGGCGGGCGAGCAGGGGCGCATCCCGCTCGCGATGTTCGCATTGGCCGACACCCGGGAAATCGAGAGAAACCAGGATTTCGCGCGGCAGATCGGGTGCTCGGTCGAGGACATCGAGAACGCGAAGAAGCGCATCGGCCGCCATGGAGCGCGCATCCGCGACGCGATCCTGTCGGGGAAGCCGTGACGAGCGACGACCGGAGGCGCGGCGGCGCGGGCCGCCTCATCGCGGACGCGATGGCCGAGCACGAGGTCGAGCGCATCGGGGCGCTTTCGCCCGAGGAGCTCGCCGCCGAGATGGAGAACCAGGGCCGCGATCCGGCGCGCGCAAAGGCCATCGCCGCGAGCTCGTTCGCCGTGAAACACCGGGGAGCCCTGCGCCTCATCGAGGACTCCATCGCGGAGTACGAGGTGGAGCGGATCGGCGAACTATCCCCCGAGGGGCTCGCCGACGAGATGAAGAAGGAGGGCCGCGATCCGGCGCGCGCGAAAGCCGTGGCCGAGAGAGCCCTCGCCGCGGTCGACGCGACTGCCGAACCGTCGGGCAAAGTCGTGAGTCTCGAAGAGAAGCGCAAAGCGCGCTGGGGCGTACGGGTCACGCTCTTGCTCGTGGCGGCGTCGTTCGTCGGATACGCGGCTCTCGGAGGGGTAGTCGGCGTCTCCCACCCGCCCCCGCGCACCGAAGGCGAGGAGCGCGCGACGGACCTTCGGAAGGAGGCCTTCGCCGCCTGCGACGAGGGCCAAGCCTCCGTGTGCAAGGACAAGCTCGATCAGGCGAAGGCGCTCGATCCCGAAGGGGAGCAGTCCAGTCAAGTCGTGGAAGCACGGGCGCGCATCCGTCGGTTGGAGGCGTCCGGCGCGGGGAATCGCTGACGCCTCGTTGAAACGGCGTGGTCTATGTGCGGCGCCACCGCGGCGGTCCGCGGGACGGGCGCAATGTATCCATCGGGTCACCTCACTGATCCCTCGGAGTCGCCGCGGTGTCTCCGTCGGGTGAGCGCACCGACCCAGGGAGGACGGTGCAGTGCTTCGTTGGATCCGAGCGCCGACCCATCGGCGCTGATGGGATGCCTCCGTTGGATCCGAGCACCGACCGATCGGCGCTGATGGGATGCCTCCGTGGGGTCCATGCACCGACCCAACGGCGCCGGCGGGATGTCTCCATGGGGTCGATGCAGTGAGCGATCGGGCCGGCGCGATCACTCCGTTGGGTCGACGCGCTGCCCCCGACGGGCCGTTGCGCCGCCTCCGTCGAGTCAATGGGCCGACCCATCGGGCCGCTGCGGTGCCTCCGTGGGGTCGCCGCTCGCCTCCCATCGGACCGGTGCAGTGCCTCCTGAGCAGCACCGAGGGCGAACCGATCGCCGGCTGCAAGAAACCCGCGGGATTCTCGCAGGATAGCCACCAGGCTCGAACGCCCTGTCCTCGCGGGTGGGACGTCTCGCGAGCCCGGGGCCAAAAAAAATCGACATGGCCGGCGGCAAAAACGGCGACGTCGGCACTCTATAGGTTGAGAGGGACGAACGGTCGGGCCATGCGGCCCGCCCCGACAGCCCGCTCGCAGCGACCGGGGCAGCCCCGGGCCTCCAGCTCGCGCCGGCGGAGCTTCCAAGTTCCGCCAAGCAGCCGCGCCAAGGACTGCCCTTCCACGGATACGTCCACATGAAAACACGAAGAACGCATCAACGAAGAACCAATCAGCAAGTCGAACCGATCAACCGAGAACCAGTAAAACAGGAACCAAATAAGGAGGTGCCGTCATGGCAAATCGATTGAACCGAACAACCAAGCAAGCCCGCGATGGACAGGTCATCGTGGGTATCAAGAAGGACCTGCAAAGCGTGACGTCGATCCCGCTGGACGGCGACACGTATACCCCGACGTCGCTCGTGGCTTTCATACAGAGCCGCATCGACTCCGCGACCAAGGTGGCCACGGCAAAAGCCGCCTGGATCGACGCGACGACGCAGTACGACACCATCGATACGAAGGCGACGGCAGTGGTGAGCGGTCTCAAACAGTACGTGATGAACGCCTTCGGCAAGACGAGTCCGCTGCTCGCCGACTTCGGCTTCTCACCGCGCAAGGTGACGGTGCTGACGCCGGAGCAGAAGCAGCAGGCCGTCGCCAAGCGCGCGGCCACGCGCGCAGCCCGCGGGACCAAGGGTCCCGTCGCCAAGCTGGCCGTCACCGGGGAGACCGTGAAGCTCGCGGCGCTCGAGGCGGCGGCGGCTCGGAACGCGGCCCCCGCGAATGGTCCGTCGGCGGCCCCCGCGGCCGGTCCGCCGGCGGCCCCCGCGGACGGTCCGTCGGCGGCCCCCGCGGCCGCTCCCACCGCAGCACCTGCGCCGGCGCCCGCGCCAGCCCCGGTGCCCGCGCCCACGGTCGCGCCCGCGCCGGCTCCGCAGCCGGCGCCCGCGAACGGGGCTCCGCCGCAGACAGCCGCGCCTCCCAAGGCCTGAGCTGTAGGGCCTCGCCCTAGCGCAGTAGTCCCGTGACCACACCGCTCCCCTCGCCGCTCCCCCGCGCGCCACGCGACCCCGGCGCGCGGCGGGAGCCGGCGAGGGGAGCGACCCTTTTGGGACATCCGCCGAGCTTCGAGCCCGAGGAGAGGCGCCATCGGTCAAAAAGTCAGCCCGAACCAGATGGTTGATGGTCTTCGGGTGTGTGAGACCGTTTCCCCCGGTGATGCGCGATCGCGCTCAGGCGAGCTGGAGTTTGCGTGGCCTTTGCCAAAACGCGATAGCTTTGGGGGTAACACCATGAATGCCCCTTTGTCCGCCGCTCCGGAAGCGAGCCGGCACAAGTGCCTCATCTACGATGGAGACCCGTCCGAGCAACTCCCGGTGATCGTGCCGCTCTTGCGCGATGCGTTGAACGAGCACTGGCGCTGTCTCTACCTGGGGAGCCCCGAATCGGTCAGCCTGGTCGATGCGGCGCTCAGAGATTGCGGCGTGGACACCGACCGCGAATCGAAACGTGGGTCGCTCGTCTTGTCCTCGGAGCGGAATCATCTCCAGAGTGGCGTGTTCGAGCCCCGCGCCATGGTGGACGGCCTTTGCACGTCAATCGACCTTGCAGTAGAGGAGGGATTCGACGGGCTTTGCGCAACCGGCGACATGCGGTGGGAGCTGGGTGACGATCCCAACTTCGAACGGCTTCTGGAGTATGAAGCCCTGCTCGAGCAGGTTTTCCGCGACAAGCCTCTGCGCGGAATCTGTCAATACCACCGCGACATCCTTCCTGCGCGGGCCGTGCGCGATGCCCTGCTCGTGCATCGCTCGGCGTACGTCGGCCGGGAATTGAACCGCGACAATCTCTTCTATGTCCCGCCCGATCTGCTGCTCGAGTCCCAGCGCGACGCCTCAGCGGCCGCCGCGAGGCAGGGCGAATGGATGTGTCATCAGATTCTTCGGGTGCTGAAGGCGGAGCGCGAACGCGACCAGGTCCTGGCGGCGCTGCGCGAGAGCGAGCAGCGACAACGCCGACTGGCCGAGCAGCTCGCCGCGGCGAATCGCGACCTCGAACGACGGGTCGAAGAGCGCACGGCGGAATTGCGGGTCGCCAACGGGCAACTGGAAGCGTTCTCCTACTCCGTGGCGCACGATCTCCGGGCCCCGCTGCGTGCTGTCTCCGGCTTTGCCTCCGCAATCGCCGAAGACTGCGGCGGCGAGCTCGGAGAGAATGGTCGTGGGCACCTGGACAAGGTGCTCGGGGCCGCCCGCCATATGGGTGAGCTCATCGACGGGATGCTCGCGCTCTCTCGCGTGGTGAACGTCGAACTGCGTCGGGTGGCCATCGACTTGAGCGAGCTCGCGCGCGCAATCGTCGCGAACCTGCGCGCGGCGGAACCGGCGAGGTCCGCCGAGGTCGAGATCCATCCCGGCTTGCTCGCGGTCGGAGACCCTGCGCTCCTGCGCGCAGCCCTGACCAACCTCTTGGGCAACGCGTGGAAATATTCCTCGAGGTGCGCCAACGCTCGCATCGAGCTGGGACGGATCGGAGAGGAAGCCGGCAAGGCGGTGTTCTTCGTGAGAGACAACGGCGTTGGCTTCGACATGAATTACGCCCAGCGCCTCTTCGGGGCCTTCCAACGCCTGCACCACAGCCACGAATTTCCGGGCCACGGCGTTGGATTGGCGACCGTCGAGCGAATCGTATCGCGACACGGTGGAAGGGTCTGGGCGCAAGCACGCCCGAACGAAGGAGCAACGTTCTTCTTCACTCTGCCGAGTCCCGCGTAGCCACGGGTGGCGCGTCCCCTCGATCTTCGCGAGCCCGGGTCGCTCGGGTGACCGCACCGTGGTCCCCCGAGCAGCAACGTCGACTCGACCAAGGCGAGCCGTCATCCCATGGCTCCCAGGTTACGGCGCGGGCACCGGCTGGCAGGCGCCGTCGCCGACGACGGTGGTCCATTCGCGCACGCGCCACGATCGGACCAGGCCGTTTAGCACATAGGGATCGTTCTCGGCGAAGCGCCGAGCGGCGGCGTCGCTCTCGCCGCGAAAGAGGAGTACCGCCCCGTCCGCGGGCTCCGCGAGGGCGCCTGCGAGCACGAGCTCACCTCGACTGCAGGCGGCGCGCGCGAGGTCCAGGTGCAGCCCTCGGTATTGCGACCGCCGCGCCAGGTAGTCCGCGGCCAGGTCATAAAAGAGGAGGTAATGGCGCACGCAGCGAACCTAGCACCGTCCGAGCGCTACTCGAAGCGGAGCGCCTCGATGGGATCGAGCCGCGACGCCTTCCGCGCGGGATAGACGCCGAAGACGACGCCCACGAGCGCGCTGAAGCCGACCGCCAGGACGACGACGTGCGGCTGGACCGACGTGAGCCAGTGCAGGCGGCTGGCGATCCAGCGCGCGATCCCGATCCCGGAGGCGATCCCGATCAACCCGCCGGCGACCGACAGCGCGACGGCTTCGGCGAGAAACTGCGCCAGGATGTCCCAGGGCGCGGCGCCGAGCGCCATGCGCAGGCCGATCTCGCGCGTCCGCTCGGTGACGCCGACGAGCATGATGTTCATGATCCCGATGCCGCCGACCACGAGCGAGATGGCGGCCACGCTCGCGAGGAGGAGCGTCATCGCCGCCGTCCCTTGCTGCTCGGCGCCCGCGATGTCGGCCAGGTTGCGCAGCGAGAAGTCGTCCTCGCGATCGGGCGGCAGGTCGTGCCGATCGCGCAGGAGCGCGCGGATGTCGAACTCCGCGCGCGAGGTCGCGTCCGCGGAGGCGGCCTGCACGAGGATGGTGCCCTGCAGGTACTTGGCGAGGCCGCCCTGAAGGCGCTGCGCGAACGTCGTGTACGGGAGGAACGCCGCGTCGTCGTAGTCCTGGCCGGTCGAGGACTGGCCCTTCCTCGACGCCACTCCGACGACGCGAAACGGCATGTTCTTGATCCGGATCGTGCGGCCGACGGGGTCGACGTAGCGGCCGAACAGGTTGTCGACGACCGTCTGGCCGAGGACGACGGACGTGGCCGCCGCCTCCACGTCCTGATCGGTGAAGCTGCTCCCTCGGGCGAGCGGCCAGTCGCGGATCGGGAAGTACACCGGCGTCGTGCCGGTGATCATCGTGGTCCAGTTCTGCTCCTCGGCCACGAGCGTCATGCTCGAGCGCAGCATCGGCGTGACCCCCCTGACCGTCTGGACCTGCTTGATGGCGTCCAGATCGGCCCACGTGAGGGTCGGCTTCGAGCCGTAGCCGAGGTGCACCGCGCCCGTGGCGTTCGACGACCCCGGAAGGATGACCAGGATGTTCGTGCCCATGGCGGCGAACGCCTGCTGGAGCTCTAGCTTCGCGCCCGCGCCGACCGCCATCATCGCGATCACCGCGGCCACCCCGATGACGATCCCGAGCGTCGTCAGCAGCGCGCGCAGCTTGTTGCGGGCGATGGCGGTGAAAGCAATCGGGATCGCCTGGAGCGGGTTCACCGCGCCGCTCCCGCCGTCGCGGGCTCCTGGCTGGAATCGGCCACGACGTGCCCGTCGCTCATGCGGACCACGCGCGCGGCGTACGAGGCGATGTCCGGCTCGTGCGTCACGAGCACCACGGTGATCCCCGAGCGCCAGAGGTCCTGGAACACTCTCATCACGTCGACGCTGGTGCGCGTGTCGAGCGCGCCCGTCGGCTCGTCCGCGAGGATCATCTTCGGGTCGTTCACGATCGCGCGGGCGATGGCCACGCGTTGCTGCTGTCCGCCGGAGAGCTGGTTGGGGTGGTGATGCAGGCGCGCGCCGAGCCCCACTCGCTCGAGGGCCTCGGCGGCCCGCTCGCGGCGCTCGCGGGCGCCGACGCCGGCGTAGACGAGCGGCAGGGCGACGTTGTCGAGCGCGGTCGTGCGCGACAAGAGGTTGAACTGCTGGAAGACGAAGCCTATGAAGCGGTTGCGGACGCCGGCCAGCTCGCGCTGGCTCATCTCGGAGACGATCCGCCCGGCGAGCTCGTAGCGTCCGTCGGTCGGCCGATCGAGGCAGCCGAGCAGGTTCATCATCGTCGACTTCCCCGACCCCGAGGCGCCCATGATCGCCACGCACTCTCCCTCGTCGATGCGCAGCGACACGCCGTCGAGCGCGCGCACCTCGGCGTCGCCGCTGGCGTAGATCTTCGTGACGTCGGTCAAGGCGACGAGCGGCCGGGGCATCGGTCAGAAGAGGCGGCGCGGCGGCGCGCCAGAGGACGACGCCGGGCTACCCGGCTCGATGGCTTCGAGCACGACGGCGTCGCCCTCGCGCAGGTCGCCGCCCGTCACCTCGGTCACCATCCCGTCGCTCAGGCCGAGGTGGACCGCGACGGCGCTCGGATGCCCGTCGCGGAGCGCCCATGCGATCTGCGCGCCGGGCTCCTCCCTCGGCGACGCGCCCGGCGGGTGGAAGCGCAGCGCCGCGTTCGGGATCGCGAGCGCCGAGACGCGCTGATCGTAGATGACCGTGACGTTCGCGGTCATCCCGGGACGCAGGCGCAGGTCGGGGTTGTCGACGTCGATGACCGCGTCGTAGGTGACCACGTTCTGCACGGTCAGCGCCGCGTTGCGGATCTCGCGCACTTTGCCGGGGAAGCGCTGGCCGGGGAACGAGTCGACGGTGAAGAACGTCTGCATGCCCACGCTCAGCCGGCCAACGTCCGCCTCCGCGACGTTGGTGTCGACCTGCATCTTGGTGAGGTCCTGCGCGATCGTGAACAGCGTCGGCGCGGCGAGCGACGCGGCCACGGTCTGCCCGACGTCGACGCTGCGAGAAATGACCACCCCGTTGATCGGAGAGATGATGTTCGTGTAGGACAGGTTCACCTGCGCCTGGCTGCGGGCCGCGCGCGCCTGCGCGAGCGCCGCCCTCGCCCCGTCGACGCCCGCGTGCGCGGACTCGGCGGCGCCGAGCGCGTTGTCCAGGTCCGACTGCGAGGCGAGGTTTTGATCGTGCAGCGCCTGGGTGCGCGCGTACTGACGGTCCGCCGTGCGCGCGTCGGCCTCCGCCTTCGTCACCGTGGCCTCGGCGGCGAGGTAGTTGGCCTCGGCCTGATCGGCCGCTGCCTGGTAGATCTGCGGGTCGATCTTGGCGACGAGCTGGCCCTTGCTCACGGGGGAGTTGAAGTCCGCGAAGAGCTTCTGGATGCGCCCCGATACCTGGGTCCCCACCTGGACCGTCACGATCGCGGACAGCGTACCGCTCGCGATCACCTTGCCCGTGATCGCGCGCCGCGAGACGGGCGCCGTTCGGTACTGCGTCGGCGGCGCAGGCCGCGATCTCACCCAGCGATAGGCTCCGTACGCGGCGCACGCGACGAGCACGAGGATCGCGAGCGGCACCAGGCGCCGGCGCACCGTTCCCCCGCGAGGCACGCGCCGGGCCGCGCGAACCGCTACGGAAGGGGTGCTCGCCGAGTGCTGCATGGCCGGCCAAACGGTAACGTGGCGCCCGGCGCCTTGCTACCATCCGCGCGATGGCGAGGGTTGGCGCGAGCATAAACGCCCTCGCGATCCTGCTTGGGGGCGAATCCCTCCGGGCCGTCGCGCGCCACAAGATGCGCAGCGCCCTGACGGCCGTGGGCATCACGATCGGCATCGCGGCCGTCGTGCTGGTCGTCGCGGTCGGGCGTGCCGGCGCCCTGAAGGCCGAGCAGCAGCTGCAGAGCCTGGGCGACAACCTGGTGTGGGTCGAGGCCGGGTCGCGTACGGTGACCGGTCTGCGCACCGGGTCGCGCGGCACGAACACGCTCACGCTCGACGATGGAGAGGCCATCGAGCGCGAGGTGCCGCTCGTCAAGAGCGTATCCCCCAACATCGACGGCAGGGTCCTCGTCGCTTACGAGCGCAACAACTGGACGACCGGCTACCGCGGCGTCTACCCGTCGTACGTCGACATCAGGCGCTGGACGATCTCCGAGGGGGCGCCGTTCACTCGCGAACAAGACCGCACCGCGGACAACGTCGTCCTGATCGGCCACACCGTGCGCCAGCGCCTGTTCGGCGAGGAGCGCGCCGTCGGAGAGCTCGTGCGCGTCGCCGGGCAACCGTTCACGGTCATCGGCGTGCTCGCGCCGAAGGGGCAGAACGCCAACGGCTACGATCAGGACGACACCGTCATGATGCCCTTCGCCACCGCGCAGAAGAAGATCCGCGGCAAGGGCGTCACCTGGCTGGACGACATCCTGTGCTCGGCGGTCTCGCCGGAGGCCGTCGCTCCCGCCATCGACCAGATCACGCTCCTCTTGCGGCAGCGCCACCAGGTCGTCGGCGACGACGACGATTTCAACATCCGGCGCCCGGAAGAGGTCATCAAGGCGCAGCTCCAGACCAACCAGACCTTCTCGCTGCTCTTGCTCACGATCGCGTCGGTGTCGATGCTCGTCGGCGGCATCGGGATCATGAACGTCATGCTGGCGTCGGTCGCCGAACGAACGAAGGAGATCGGGATCCGGCTGGCGGTGGGCGCGTCCGAGGGGGCCGTGCAGCTGCAGTTCCTGGCGGAGGCCGTCGCCCTCAGCCTGTTCGGCGGCGTCCTCGGGGTCGCCGCCAGCGTGGGCGGAGCGTATGGGTTCGAGCGCTTTCTGGGCTGGCCCATGCCCATCCCTGGCCGCGCCCTCGTGCTCGCGCTCGCGGTATCGATCGGCCTGGGGATCGTGTTCGGGTTCTACCCCGCGTGGCGGGCGTCGCGGCTGGATCCGATCCAGGCGCTCCATCGCGAGTGATGGGCTTCGCGCGGCCCTCCTACCCCTCCCCGTTCTTCGGAGCCTCCTCCGCGGACGCCGCGCCCCGCGGCGCGCCCTGCGCCACGAAGGCGCCCAGCTTGCGGGTGTAGTGGACCAGCGGTCGCCCGGGCCAGGTCGCGCTGCGCTCGACCTCGCCAATGAGGATCGTGTGGTCGCCGGCGGTGTGCAGCGTGTGGCGCCGGCACTCCAGATGGACGAGCGCGCCCTCGAGCAGGGGAACGCTCGCGCCCCCCGCTTCGTGCAGCGCGACCCCTTCGAAGCGGTCGATCCCGTGCTTCGCGAACTGCTCCGCGAGCCACCCCTGGCGCTCCGCGAGGACGTTGACGCCGAAGCGCTCGGCCGCGACGACGGCGTCGTGTGCGCTGGCGGTGTGCGCGACGCAGACGAGGACGAGCGGCGGCGCCAGCGACACGGACGAGAACGCCGATGCCGTGAAGCCGACCGGACCCGCCTCCGAGCGCGCGGTGATGATGGTCACGCCGCTGGCAAAGTGCGAGAGCGCCTCGCGAAACTGGGCGCTCGTGAACGATCCCGACATGAATGGCTCCTGGCTCGCGTACCCTGCAGCCTACATGGAAGCGGGCGGACGCGCTCAGGTTGGACCGAAGAACATCGCCGAGGGCCTCGACCGTGCCGCGCGCCTTCGCGGCGACCATCCGGCGATCCTCTTCGAGGACCGCGTCGTTCGGTACCGCGAGCTCTCGCTTCAGGCGGCCGTCGTCGCTGCCGGCTTCGCGCGCGCCGGCATCGCGCGCGGCGAGCGCGTCGGGGTCTTCCTGCCGAACGTGCCGGCGTTCGCGGTCGTCTATCACGCGCTCGTGCGCATCGGCGCCGTCGCCGTCTCGATCAACGTGATGTCGAAGCGCGACGAAGTCCGCCACGTCGTGAACGACTGCGCGGCCGCGGCCCTCGTCACGACCGCCGACCTGCTCGCCAACGTCCCGCCGCGCGCGGAAATCCCGTCGGTCCGCGCAATCTTCGCCGACGGCGCAGGGGACTGCGTCGAGCCCCTCTCTGCGCTGCTCGCCAGCCCGGCTCACCACGGCCCGCCGGTCGCCGTCGATACCGACACCCCCGCGGCGATCCTCTATACGTCGGGGACCACCGGCCGCTCCAAGGGCGCCGTCCTCACCCACGGCAACGTCGTCTCCAACGTCGAGGCCACCCGGACGATCATCGGGATGCGCGAGGACGACGTCACGATCTGCTTTCTCCCGCTTTTCCACTGCTTCGGGCAGAACTTCATCCTCAACGCGACCCTCTACGCGGGCGCCACGCTCGTCCTTCAGCGGCGCTTCGTGGCGGACGACGCGCTCGCGGTGTGCGAGCGCCACCGAGTCACCATGTTCTTCGGCGTCCCCACGGTGTACATCGCGCTCCTCGCGCACCCACGCGCGGCCGAGGCGCTGCGCGGCGTCCGTTACTTCTTCTCCGCCGCGGCGATCCTCCCGACGCACGTCGAGCGCGCATGGCACGAGCGCACCGGGCTGCACATCCACGAAGGGTACGGACTGACGGAGACGTCGCCCTTCGCGTCATACAACCACGCGCGCGCTCACAAGAGCGGATCGGTCGGCGCCCCCATCGAGGGCGTCGAGATGCGCGTCGTCGACCCGGACGGTCGTCCCCTCGGAGACGGCGAAGTCGGCGAGCTGTGCATCAAGGGCCCGAACGTGATGCAAGGCTACTTCGGGCGCGACGAGGAGACGTCGCGCGCGATCACGGACGGGTGGTTTCGCACCGGCGACGTGGGGTACCGCGACGCCGAGGGAGACTACTTCCTCGTCGACCGCGTGAAGGACATGATCAACGTGGGCGGCTTCAAGGTGTGGCCGCGCGAAGTGGAAGAGGTCCTCTTCGCGCACCCCGGCGTACGGGAAAGTGCGGTCGTCGGCGTCCCCGACGACGTGCACGGCGAGGCCGTGAAGGCGTTCGTCATTCCGCGTGAGGCCGCCACGGTGGACGCGGCGCAGATCGTAGCGTACTGCCGCGAGAACCTGAGCGCCTACAAGGTTCCGAAGTACGTCGAGGTCGTGAGCGCGATCCCGAAAGGGGCGACCGGCAAGATCCTGAAGAAGAACCTTCGCTGAGGATCCATCAGCGCTTGTGTACGACGGCGGGGACGCCGCCTCGCGGGCGGAGCGTCGCGATCGCGTCGGGCTCGATGACGCGCGCCGGGTCTACCTCGAACCGCGCGCCTCTCATGAGCGCGGCCAGGACGATCGGGCCCTCCATCAGCGCGAAGTTGTTCCCGATGCACACGCGCGGCCCCACGCCGAAGGGAATCCACGCGGACTTGTGGCGGGTGGCTTCCCGCTCGGACGTGAAGCGGTCGGGATCGAACCGGTCCGGATCCGGCCAGACGGCGCTCGACATGTGGATGCCGTACGTGCTGACGAAGAGGAGGGTCCTCTCCGGGTACGAGCGGCCGCCGAGCTCGAAGGGCTCGCGGCTGCGCCGGCCGAGGAGGACGAGCGGCGGATAGAGGCGCAGCGCCTCCTTGAAGACGCGCGTCGTGTACGCGAGCTTCTCGGGCGCGAACGTCGTCGGTCCTTCCGGACCGAAGGCGTCGGCCTCCGCCTGGACGCGCGCGCGCGCCTCGGGGTGGCGCGCGAGCAGGTAGAACGCCCACGCGAGCGCGTTCGCCGTCGTCTCGTGCCCGGCGACGAACAGGGTGTTCGCCTCGTCGCGAAGTTGCTTGTCGCTCATCCCCTCGCCGTGAGCCCCGTGGCCGTTTCCGCCCTCGGTGTCGCGCGCGAGGAGCAGCCGCGTGAGCAGGTCGGCGCGGTCGTTCGGGTTGGCGCGCCGGTCGTCGATCATCGCCCCGATGCGCGCGTCGAGCGTGCGAATCGCGGCGGCAACCTCGCCGTCCCGCCCGGGCAGGAGGAACGGCTCGCGGAGGGCGTCCTCGATCCGCTGGCGGACCTCGAAGAGCGGGCGCGGCACGCGGGGACTGACCTTTTCCGCCGCCTCGAGGAGGGACACCTGCACCGCGAGGAGCGCCGACGCGACGCTGTCGTCGACCCACTTGAGCGCGACGGTGAGCGCGTGGCCGATGTCGTCGGCCTCTTCGGAGGTGTCGGTCCCGAAGAGGGTGGCGCCGACGACGCCCATCGTGATGCGCGTCAGCTCGCGCGCGAGATCGACGGCCTCGCCGTCTCGGAGCCGCTCGAGCGTTCGCCGAGTGACGGCGTTCATCGCACTCGCGTACGTCGTCAGCTGGCTGGTGTGAAAGAGCGGCGACATGAGGCGGCGCTGCCTGCGCCACAGCTCCCCTTCGCTCGTGAAGAGGCCATCGCCGGCGAGGTCGCGCAGAACGAGGCGGATGCCCGGCGCCTTTCCGAAGGACGACGCGCGCTCGACGAGGACTTCGTGCGCGAGCTGCGGCGAGCTGACGACGAGCACCCAGCGCTGGAGAAAGCGGACGCGTGAGACAGGCCCGGTGTCGGACGCTGCGCGCAGGAAGCGCAGACGGTCGTCCTTGAAGAGGTGGGCGTGCCCGAGGAGGTTGGAGCCGGACACGACGGGCAAGTGCGACAGGGTCATTGGGTCTCCAAGACTCGCGAGCACGCCGGCCCACGAGGCGCGCGAGTCGGCGACTCAGACCGATGGAAACGTGGGGCGAGCGCCGGGGGAGGGCGAGGCCGCCGCGGCTACTCGCGTTTGAGGGTCAGGGCGGCGTACCGTCAAGATACAGGCAGCTCGCCTTCTTCGAGAGGATCGCGTGGGGCCCCGGTAGCGGTACTCGCGCTGCGCGGGCATCGCCAGCGATTCCGGCGACGGTGAACTCGCCGTCGCACAGCGTCATGTCCGTGGCGGTCAGCTCGCTGACTCGGTCGCGGGGACCTTTTTCGGGGGTGTCCCATCAAAGGGCTACTTCCGCGCGGCGCGAATCGACGTACCCTCTGTTATCGTGGTCGCGCATGCGCGCGAACGTACCGTGATGCCACCGTCACGAATGGAGAGGTCGCACGTCGTGAAGGCACTCCTACCGCTTCTTGTTCTTCTCGTTGCCTGCGCCCCGGACATCCCGCAAAACCCGCCCACCGGGAATGCCGTCGTCGTCTCGTTCGATCTGAGCGCATCGCCTCCGATCGCACCCAGTCCGAACGATCTGGCGGTGGACCCGGGGACCGGGAAGATCGTCGTGCCGTCGTCGCCGGGGGACAGCGACGCACAGAAGGAGTTCAACACGGACTACCTCGGGACGTTGAACGGCTTTCCGTTCGAATCGACCGCAAATGTGGGCGTGAGCGGGGCGCTCGACCCGAACACGGTGAACGCCGGCTCGGTCGTCGCGATGGACCTGACGGCCGCCAAGACGGCGCCGGCATCGGCAGGCGTCGCGCTGGCGCCGGCGTACGACGGGACGCACAACGCGATCGTGATTCCGCCGCCGGCGGGTGGGTGGACGCGGGCGCACCAGTACGCGATCGCGCTCCTCGGCGGCGCGAACGGGCTGAAGGGAGCGAACGGAGAGCCGGTCATCGGGTCGACGACGTGGGAGCTCGTGTCGAGTCCGAACGCGCTCGTGAACTGTCCCGGGGGGAATCTCGCGTCGGGAGCTTGCACGCTCGCGGTCGACGTCATCCCGTCGTCCCTGACCGACCCGGCCGCCCGTCTGCAGGACCAGCTGACGAAGGCCAAGCGGCTCGAGCCCATCCGCCAGGGGTACGCTCCGCTCCTCGCGCAGCTCGAGAGAGCGCACGGCCTGAGCCGCTCGCAGATCCCGATCCTCTGGACGTTCACGATCGTCGACGCCGGCGAGATCACGTTCGATCCGGCGAACGGCGTCATCCCGTTCCCGAACGACGTCCTGCGCAGTGCGGGGAAGGTCGCGCTGCCCAACCCGAAGACGGGGCGGCCCTTGACGTCGACGGACTGCAGCTCGGCGACGGACATGACGGTGCAGCTCTACTGCGGCCTGAACACGCTCGACGGCTTCTCGACGGTGGCGCCGCCCATCAGCGAGAACAGCATGACCGGCGGAGCGGCGGCGCAGGCGACGATCGACGGCCGGACGCTGCTCGCCGAGATGACCGTCGGGCTGGCGCCTGCCTCGTCGAACGCGCCGAAGCCGGAGCAGACAGCGCCGAACTTCGTGCCCTGCCTCAACTGCCTCTCCACCCCGGACGCCCACGGCAACCCGCAGACGTCGCCGCAGCAGCTGCAGTGGAACCTGGTTACCCCGCTCGACGAGAAGACGACGTACCTGGCGTGGGTGACCGGCGATGTGAAGGACGACACCGGCAAGGGGGTCATCGCGAGCCCGACGTTCGCCCTCGTGCGGCTCTCGAACTCGCTGCTCGACTCGAACATGCACACGACGGTGAACATCCTCACCGACGCGCAGGCCCAGCAGCTCGAGCCCCTTCGCGTCGCCATGAAACCTGCCGTCGACGGTCTCACCGCCCAGGGCGTACCGCGGAAGAACCTCGCGCTCGCCTGGGCGTTCACGACGCAGTCGGAGGCGAGCATCCTCGACGAGCTTTACGGCTACCCCCCGGAGATCGCTCTGGCGATCAACCTGCCGGACACGCCGACGTACATCTTCGATGCGACCGCGGAGTACCAGGCCCTCGCGTCGGCGGCGAACCTCACCAATGTGCAGACGAACCTGGGCAAGATCCTCGTAGGCGTCTTCATGACGCCGGTGGCGGTCACCGGTCCGAGCGGGACGCTCGACCCGATCCACCCGAAGGCCCTCCCGGTCACTTTCACGCTGGCCCTGCCGAAGGCGCCGCCGCCAGCCGGCGGCTATCCGCTCACGATCTTCGGGCACGGCATCACGCAATCGCGCGAGGACTTCCTCTACATCGCCGGCGCGCTGGCGGACCCCGCGTACGGTTCGCAGGCGACGATAGCGACGGAGACGCTCTTCCACGGCGAGCGCTCATCGTGCACGGGGTCGGCGGCGTTCACGGGAATGACGTCGGACAACGCGGCATGCGCAGATTCGATGCACCAGCGGTGCAACGAGCAGCTGGTGGGGAGGTGCGTCGCGATCGATGCGACGAAGGTGCTTCCGTGCATGGTGGGAACGGCCGACGACTACAACGTCTGCGCCGTCGCCGGGCAGGGAGCGTGCGTCGGACGACCGGGGATGCCGGGCACGTGCGAGGGCGGCGATTTCGCGCGCGACCCGGTTCCGACGACGGTGCCCGGCGGGGGTCCGACGGTGGCGCAGCTCACGCCGTTCCGGCGTCCGCTGATCAGCGGCTGGAACATGTTCAGCCTCACGAACTTCTTCGCGACCCGCGACAACTACCGCCAGCAGGTGATCGATATGGCGGAGCTCGTTCGAGTCATCAAGAGCAAGAGCGCGACGAACCTCGCGGCCCAGGCAACCATCGAGGCGGGGACGACGGTGGCGTTCGACCTGACGAAGCTCGGCTACGTCGGGCAGAGCCTCGGGGGGATCCTCGGTACGCTGTTCACCGCAGTCTCGCCCGACATCACGAACGTCGTGTTGAACGTGGCGGGCGGCGACCAGCCGCAAATCGTCCTGAACGCTCCCGCGTTCGCCGCGGACAAGATGGCCCTGCTCAGCACCCTGACGGCGCAGGGGATCCAGGTGGGCACACCGGCGTTCGACCAGTTCGTCGGTATCGCGCAGTGGGTGCTCGACGCGGCGGATCCCTCGAACCTGGCATGGCGCCTGACCCATCCGGTCACCGTCAACGGGGTGAGCGCGCCGAACGCGAACCGAAAGGCGTTCATCCAGTTCATCGAGGGCGACGAGACCGTGCCGAACGTCTCGAACTTCGCGCTGGTAACGGCGGCCGACCGCCCCTTCGTGAACACGCCGCCGAGCTTCGGCTGCAAGCCCCCGCTCTACTGTTACGAGTTCACCGAGAAGGGCGACGGCTTCGACACGACGTCTGCCCCGCTGGACAAGCGGCATACGTTCCTTCTCCTGCCACCCTCCGCGATGACCGCAACGACGCTGACCGGCAAAGCGCAGACGCAGGCGGCGAAGTTCCTCGCCACCGGCCAATTCCAGTGACCGTTCCCCTTCCTCCGCCGAGCACGAGGCCCGTGAACCAACGTCCTGGCAGTATCCGACTTCGCAGTGCCGCTTCTTGCAACTCTTCTCTGGCCGCGCGGGTGCGGCCCTTGCGCGAGCGACGTCCGCTCCGGCGCCTCTCCCGGGCGTCCGGAGCGGCAAGGGCGCTAGGCGTGGCCTCCACGTGCGGCTTGCTGCTGCTGCCCTGCGGAGACGCACGCGCAGCCGGTACGGCGCTCGACGTTCAGTCGGCGCGCGGGACGGGCATGGCGTCCGCGGTCACGGCGATGATCGACGACTCGTCGGCCATCTACTACAACCCCGCGGGCATCGCTCAGGGGCGCCAGATCGACGCGATGATCGGCGATACGCTCATCATCCCCAGCTTCCAGTACAAGAGCCCGGGCGGGACGAAGACGAGCAACGCATTCGAGGTCATCCCTCCTTTCCAGGCGTACGTCGCCGCCGGCTTGCTCGACGACCTCTCGATCGGCGTGGGCGTGTTCACGCCGTACGGCTCGACGGTGAACTGGCCGGACAACTGGGTCGGCAAGTCGCTGATCGTGACGTCGCAACTGGCGACGTACGACATCAACCCGACGATCGCGTACCGCTTCGGGCCGTTGCGCGTCGGCGCCGGGTTGCAGGTCGAGCGCGCCACCGTCGATTTGAAGAAGAAGATCGAGACGAACAGCCAGGAGGCATCCCTCGAGCTCGGAGGCGACTCGTGGGGAGTCGGCGCGAACGTGGGCGCGCAGGTCGAGGCGATCAAGCAGTACCTCTCCGTGGGCGTTCATTACCGAAGCGCGGTTACGCTCGACTTCACCGGCAACGCGCACTTCGACAACGTGCCCGTGGAGCTGGAGAGCACGCTCCACGATCAGGGCGTGTCGACGCGCCTCACGAATCCGGACTCGCTGGCGATCGGCGTCGCGTCCCATCCCATTCCCAGGCTGGTCGTCGACGCGGAGATCGTCTGGATCGGCTGGAGCAAGCTCCATTCGATCGACATCAACTTTCCGTACGACGCGACGGGGTTGCTGAACAGCACCGAGCCGAAGAACTGGAACAACACGGTCAACTATCGCGTCGGTGGTGAGTACGCCGTGAACGACGCGTGGAGCGTGCGCGCCGGCGTCCTCTATGACCCGACCCCCTCCCCGGCCGGCACGCTGCTGCCCGACATCCCGGACGCCGACCGCCTCAACGTCGCGCTCGGGGCGAGCTTCGCCACGCCGTCGGGATTTCGCTTCGAGCTCGGGTACCAGTTCCTCGTTCTCTTCAAGAAGACCAGCACGGCCCCGCAGCTCGCGGGCGACTACAGCGGCACGGTCAACCTCTTAGGGCTCTCGGT
>CALKVG010000251.1 GCA_937998045.1 uncultured Myxococcales bacterium | reverse complement strand
GCTCGGAGATGTGTATAAGAGACAGATCCCGAGCCGCTCGTGGAGCCTCCCGAGCTGGAGCCGCTGCTGCTAGCGCCCCCGTCCCCCAGGTCGCCACCCGTGAACGTGGAACCGCCGCACGCCCACATGACCGCTGTTGCTGCGACAAACCAGAACTTCGAGCGCATGACCGTACCTCCCGCGAAAGCGCAAGCAGTGCCAGCAACGACGATACCAGGAACGAAAGGCCGCAGAATTGCGCGATTGCGCCACTCCGACGCGTGCCAGCCCGGGCGCTGGAGTCATGGGCCCCCATGGCTCTCGGAAGCCGGCTCGCGAAATGTGCTAATAGCGGGCCCGTGCCCCGCCAATTTGCAGCCAGGTTGAGCGTCGTCGCCCCGAGCGTCACGCTCGCAATGAATGCGCGCGCCATGGAGATGCGTTCGCGCGGGATCGACGTCTTCGCCTTCGGCGTGGGCGAGCCCGATTTCGAGCCGCCGCCGGCCGTCCTCGAAGCCGCCAAGAGCGCCATCGACGCCGGCTGCTCGAAGTACACCGCCGTCACCGGCATCCCCCCCTTGAAGGAGGCCATCTGCGCCGCCACCGAGAGGTCGCGCGGCTGGAAGCCGAAGCCCCAGAACGTGTGCGTCGGCGTGGGCGCGAAGCACGTCCTCTTCAACCTGGCCATCGCGCTCTACGAGCCCGGGGACGAGGTCATCATTCCGAAGCCGTTCTGGGTGAGCTACCCCGAGCAGGTGCGGATGCTCGGCGCCACGCCGGTACTCGTCGACACGCGCGAGGAGGAGGGGTGGAGGCTGTCGCCCGCGCAGCTCGAGAACGCGATCACGCCGCGCACGAAGGCCATCATCCTGTGCTCACCGTCGAACCCGACGGGTACGGCCTACACCGAGGCGGACACCCGCGCGCTGCTCGACGTCGTCCGCAAGCACGACTGCTGGCTCATCGTGGACGAGATTTACGCGGAGCTCGTGTACGACGGCTTCAAGTTCGCGTCGGCGGCCAAGATCGCGCCCGACCTGCTCGAGCGCCTGGTGGTCGTCGACGGCGTCTCGAAGACGTACGCGATGACCGGCTGGCGCATCGGCTGGGCGCTTGCGCCCGCGCCGCTCATCAAGGCGCTCGACGTCGTGCAGGGACAGAGCACGACGAACGCGACGGCCGTCGCGCAGCACGCGGCGGTGGCGGCGCTACGCACGCCGCTCGAGGACTTCGCCGCGATCCGCGCGACGTTCCAGAAGCGGCGCGACGCGATGGTGAACGGCCTCAACGGCGTGGCGGGCATCAAGTGCCGCAAGCCGGAGGGCGCGTTCTACGCGTTCGCCGACTGCCGAGGCCTCTACGGCCTCGAATGGAACGGCAAGCCCATCGCGAACGACGAGGACGTCGCGTTCTGGCTGCTCGACCGCGCGCACGTCGCGGCGGTGCCGGGCGGAGCGTTCGGCGCACCCGGGTACGTGCGATTCAGCTACGCGGCGAGCGAAGAGCGCATCGCCGCCGGCATCGCGGCGATCCAGAAGGCGGCCGCCGAGGCGCGCGGAGGCGCCGCCGCGGGCGCGTCCGCGGGCAAGGCGGGCGCACGGGCGACGACGTAGCCTCGCGCGCTACGAGTTCGTGCCTACCTGCAGTGTCGACTACCCGCTCGGGGCCACTCTCGCCACCCCGAGAAGCTCCCGACCGCGCTTCACGCTGCTGCGCGCCGAACTTGTCCGCCTGTCGGACGCGTCTTGTCTCGGATGAACCGCGGTTCGGAGCCTGTCGGACGCGCCTTGTCTCGAATGAGCCGACTTTCGAAGCCTCTCGGACGCGTCTTATCGCGTTTGAACCGCCGACGCGGGCAGTCGCGCCTGTACGTCGTCCGAGGTGGCTCCGGACTCGCGCGCGCAACAATGACTATGTCGCTCGGTCGTTTTCGTGTTGTTCTGGTCAGCACCGTGGCCAATCGTCGCATTCTGATGAAGCGCGACCCGCGCGACGCGTCCCGAACCGAGCGACGGCTGTCTCTCGCGACATTGTCCTCGCGATGGGCACTCGGGACCTGCGTTCTTTCGCTCGGCGGTATGTTCCTCGCCTCGGCCCAGTGTGGAACCGGAGCGTCCGATGGCCAGGGGCCTGCGTCGGGCGAGTCCGACGCTGCCGAATCGGCCTCGAGCTCCTCGGGTTCGAGCGCCAGCGGAGGTAGTTCCGGCGCCGCGGGCACGAGCAGCGGCGATACGGGCGCGAGCAGCGGCGAATCCGGAGCGATGGGAAGCGCGAGCGGCGCCGGGAGCAGCAGTGGACTAGACAGCGGCGGCGACACCTCGAGCAGCGAGGCGAGCGCGAGCGGCGGTGCTCGCGACGGCGGAGTCACTCTCGAGGGCGGCATCCCTCTGGACGGACCCATTTTCTATGTGACCAACGACGACGGCTCGCTCTATGCGTTTCGCGAAGGGTCGTGGACACAAGAAATCGCCAAATGGACCGGGCTTCCCATCACCGACGGGGCTCGAGGCATCGATGCCGACCCCAAAGCAGGCATTCTCTACATCACGCACGGCGCGAGCGGACCCGACTCTCAAGGTGTTGCGAGCCCGAACGGTAGCCTTCTCGCCTGGAGCCTTCTTTCGAACAGCGTCGTGTACGACGTCGCGTTCACCCACGGCGTCGATCAGCTCGCGCTGGGCGACGGCGTGGTCTACGTACCTGCCGGCGAGTACACGCCCGATTCGACCTGGTACCTCGTCCGAGCTTCCGACGGCTCGCAGCTCGGGACCGAGATGGGCGGAAAGGCGCCGCACGATACTCTCTTCAAGAACGGCCACCGATATTACGGGGGCACGGAGGACATGTATCTGTTCGTCCTGGGGCTCCCCATCACGAGCATCGGACCGTCGCCGTCAGGCACTGCCGGCGTGCGCCCGTTCACGATCAACGCCGCCGAGACCCGCGTGTACGTTACGTGGAGCGCCTTCCGAGGCTTTTCGGTCGGGGATCTCACGACCGGAAAACTCATCACGACGGTGAACTTCGGCACCGCGTGCTCGCTGGCGGCCCCGAGCCACGGCATGTCTCTGTCTCCGGACGGCACTGAGGTCTACGTCCTCGACACGTGCGTCAATCAGGTTCGCGTATACGACAGCTCGGACACGCCGCAGCTCAAGGCAACCGTCACCCTGGCGCACAACATCTACCCCGGCACCGAGAGCCCCTGCCCTTGGGATTGCAGTCGGGACGGGTGGATTCTGCATTCGCGCGACGGCAAGTATGTGTACGTCGGCAACTCGGGCGACGTGATCGACACCGCGACCCATCAGCCGGCCGGCTTTATCGCGCCGCTCGCCAACTGCCGCCACGGTTTTCTCGAAATGGATTGGTCCAATGGATTTCTGACCGGGACGACGACCCACACCGGCGTCGGGTATTGATTTCCCGAGTTCCGCGACGCGACGGGACGATCTCCGCTGCGGTCTCCGGGATCATCACGCCGAACGTGGAGCGGACCCAGTCCTGAAACTCCAGTGCAGTGGCTCGACGGCACATCGCCGCCGTCGCTCGAGTCGATCCTGCCGCCGAGCGTGTCGCTCACGCCGGCGCAGCTGCAACCCTTCGTCGGCGACTACAGCGTCACCGGCGCCGGCACGGTCGCCGTGAGCCTGCAAGGCAGCCGGTTGTCGGCGTACGCGCCCGCGGTCTGGCCGCGGCCGATCGTGCTCCACCCTGCCTCCGCGACCGCCTTCGTATGCCACGAGGTGCCGGCAACCGGATCGTTCCAGACGGGGGCGGACGGCGGGGTCGACGGGATCACCGTGAACATCGAGGGGCAGACGTTGACGGAGACGAAGCAGTGAGCGGCGACAAGCAGTCGCCGTTGCTCGCCGTTTTCTTCAACGCCAGCTGTCGGTGACGTGTTCTGTGGATTCGACGATGCACGCTCCCCGCCTGGTGCGGCTGACACCGGACCCGTTGCCGGACCGAAGCGACGACGAATTGATGACGCTCGCCCAGGCGGGCATGCGCGAGGCGTTCGCCGTGCTCGTCGCGCGCCACGCCGAGCGCCTCGTGCGCGCCTGTTCGAGGTTCGTGCACGATGCAGCCGCGGGCGCCGAGCTGGCACAGGAAACGTGGGCCGCTGCGTGGACCACGCGCGCGCAGTATCGGGCCGACGGGAAGTTCATCGTCTGGCTGCTCACCGCAGCGCGCAACCGGTGCCGCAACCACCTACGGCATCAGCGCGTCGCAAAGACCTACGCCCTCGGCGAGGGGGCGCGGTCCCTTGAACCGACGTCCTCCGACCAAATTGAGCTCCTGCTCGTCGAGGAGCGCAGGCGTCGGGTCCACGACGCACTGTCTCGGCTTCCCGCGAGGATGCGCGAGGCCCTGGTCCTGCGCTACGCCGAGGAGCTGCACTACGACGAGATGGCCGGCGTGCTGCAGACCGGCGAGTCCACCCTCCGCTCGCGCGTTCATCACGGCCTCCGGTTGCTGCGGGGCCTCCTGGAGAAGACCCGATGATGCCCTGCCCCACCGACGAGGTTCTGGTGCGTCTGGTCGACGGCGCGCTCTCCGTGGAAGAGACGGAGCGCCTTGCACAGCACGTGGGCCGCTGCGAACGATGTCGCGAGCAGGACGCGCGCCTCCGGACGCTGATCGCAGACCTGAAGGCGCCCCTCTCGGTCCCGGTCGACGTTCCGGCGCACGTGCGGGGCGTGATGGACCGGCTCGACCGGCCCCTGACCCCCGACGTCAGGCCGCTCTGGCGCCGGGCGTTCCCCCTCGCGAGCTCCGCAGCGGCATGCGCCGCCGTGGCGTATTTCGTGCTGCACACGCCGGGTCGTTCCACATGGCAAGCGCGCGGAGGTCCCGCGCAGGCAACGCTCGCGCGTGACGTCAGCGTGCGACCCTGCGCCGTGCAGGCGGGACTGCACCCACTGGAGACAGGCGCGGTACTCGACGTCGCCACACCCCTGACGGCCACCTTCCGCAACCTCGGCGACACCCCAGCCTACCTGCTGCTCTTCGCCGTAGACTCGCGTCACAACGTGCACTGGATTGTCCCCCGGTACTCGCGTCCCGAGGACAATCCTATCGCGGCGACGCTCCCGGCCTCGGCCGGCGAGGGCGTACTCGACACGACCGTCGTTCTCGACGACGTGAGCCCTGGACCGCTGCGCGTGGTGGCGGTCATCGCGTCCGCTCCTGGCCACGTGTCGGATGTCGAGGCGCTGGAGGGAACCCTGATCGACCTTGCCCAGCTGGTGCGGCGCTTTCCAACCGGCACCGACATTCGCGAAACCGTCGTCGAGGTGCGTGACGCGGACGGGGGTGCCCGGTGAGCCCCCCGCGCGCTGCGCTCTTCGCTCTCGCGGGTCTCGTCACCTTCCTCGCGTCTCCCGTCAGCCGCGCGGAGGCTCCGCCTCGGCCCGAGGTTTTCGCGGTGGTCATCGGCAACAACCGTAGCCTCGAGCATCGTCGCCCGGACCTGCACTATGCGGACGACGACGCAGCGAAGTACTTCGCTGTCCTGCAGACGATTGCTCCGGAGAGATCCTTCCTGCTCGCCGACTTCGACGACGACACCGCCCGCTTGTTCCCCGGCGCCCGCGCACGCGCCGCCTCCCCAACGCGCGCCGCGCTGCTGCGGACCGGTCAGGAGCTCGCCTCCCGCGTGAGAGAGGCTGCCGCAACGGGCGCCGAAGCGGAGGTCTACTTCGTATTCGCGGGTCACGGCGACGTCGATCAGGGGACGGGGTTCATCGAGCTCGCGGACGCGCGCTTCACGTCGCAGGACTTGGAGCAGTGGCTGAGCGCCATACCGTTCGCGCGCGCGCATGTCATTCTCGACAGCTGCAACTCCTTCTTCATGCTCGCGGAGCGAAAGCCCGGGGGGCGGTACTACGCAACGCCGGAAGATGCAGCGCGCTCTCTCGCATCGCGTTTGCCCAACGTCGGTGTTTTTCTCTCGACGAGCGCGGAGGGTGAGTCCTTCGAATGGTCCGAACTCCAGTCCGGAGTGTTCAGCCACGTCGTCCGATCCGGGCTGCTGGGGGCCGCGGACGCGAACGGAGACGGGAACGTCAGCTACCTGGAGCTGGCCGCCTTCGTGGCGACGGCGACCGCGGACGTCGCGAACCCAAACATGCGGCCACACGTCTTTTCCAGGGGACCCGGGGGTCGGGATGACCTGCCGATCGTCCGTGCCGCGGGTCGTAGCGGAGCGCGAGCCTTCCGTCTCTCGGATCCCGCGCCGATGCGCGTCCGCCTCCGAGACAAGGAGTCGGTCCCCCTCCTGGACATGAACGAGGAGGGTGGGCTCGCGCTGACGCTTACCCTGCCCGACGAGTGGGCGGATGGTGCAATCATCGAGCGCGCCGGCAGTTCGGCAACGGCACTTCAGACGTTCGCCGTACCTACGGCAACGGAGATAACGCTCGCATCCCTACAACCAATCGCCGCCCGCGGCGCCACGAGGGGTCCAGCCGAGCTCTTTCAGCGCCTGTTCCAGCGCCCCTTCGGCCCGCGCGCAGTAGCTGCCTACCAGGCGCAAGTCAGCGCGGCGAGCCCCCCGGTGTATGGCGTCTCGCGCGAAGACGCGGCCCGAATGGACCTGCTGCTCGGCCAGGTGGAGAGCGCAGAGCACGGTCAAAGAATGCTCGCGGGGAGCGTGATGTTTGCCGAGGGCGCGTTCTTCGGCGCGCTCGGCGCAACGGCGTTCGCCTTCGATAGAAGCGATCCGACAACGCCGCGGAGCAGCGCCGATGCATTCGGCGTCGTAAGCGTGGGGATCGGCGCGCTGTCGCTCGCATACGCGGTCTACACGATGGCGCGACCGTGGGCGGGCGAGAGGCTGGCCGCGGACTACCGCGAGGCCTTGCGGGGGGGGACTATGCCCGTGCGTTTGCTCTGGCGAATGAACGAATCCATGGACTGGCCGCGGCCGAAGCTCGCGATCGCTGGCTCCGTGGGATCGCGAGCGGAGTCGTTCTCCTCGGCTCGACCGCCGCGATCGTTGGCTTCGACAGCGCCGCCACGAGCGACGGTCAGCGGTTCATTGCTCAGGCCATCGGCGGCGCCGGGATCGTGCTCGGGGTCGCCGGGATCGCGTCGGCCCTCTTGGTCCAATCACCCATCGAGCGGCTCACAAACGTCTGGCTTCGCGATCCGGGCCTGATTCACATCCAGCCAACCCTGTCGCCGACGACCGGCGGCGCGACGTTCGGTTTGGTCGGTTCGTTCTAAACATGGATTTCGCGGACGCCGCGTGGTCGCGGAGCGGGGCGAGTAGGACCGAACGAGACATCCTCCCGTAAGATGCGCGTCTTCACGCAGTGCGACGCCTGCGGCTGCCCGGACCATGCGCGCTCGCTTTCGAACCGCCAACCTCTCGTAGCACACGCCGACGCCGGAGTGTGTTCACGGAACCGGTACATTGCGTGCTACGCGCTTACGCCAAGCGCGAGTATGGCGAGGAAAGAGCCGGCGAGCTTCGGCCCTGAAGTAGGGGAGCATGGGGCGGCGCTCCTGGAGGCGGCGAGTTCCGTCCGTCGGTCCAGCTATCACGAGTGGCTGAAGGTGCCGCCCGTCTCCGGGTTCGAGGTAGTCCACGTGCTGCAGCAGGTCGGCTTCGCCCTTCAACCGGGCCCGGCATGCATTGCACAACTGCAACGCGACGCGGAGGTCATCGAGGTGCCGCTCTCGGACCGACTCGAGCCCAACGTGCTCATCGCGATACTGCAACGGGCACGGCTCACCGCGAACGGGTTCCTGGCCCTCTTGGACGCGTAAGCTGCTGCCAGGCGCTGCCTCCGCAGCAGCGTACGTGGACCCGCAGCGCTGTCGCGCTTGCTGCAGGCACCCCGGCGCGCCGGCGGGGAGGCCGCTCGGCGCCGTTAGCGGAAGCCAGCTTCCCGGAGCATCTTGCCGATCCGCGGCACGTCGTCGGCGACGTGCCGGAGGGCATCGGTCAGGAGGCGTCGCGTTACCGTGTCGGTCCTATCCTGCGCCAAATTTCGCAATGCTTCCACAGCTAGCCACTCCAGGTGTTCCGCGCACGAAACGATGGCGTGCTGGTCGTGCGCCCGGGTCGCCGCTTTCCAGGATTCGTGCGTCGCGGAGATCAGATCCGCCAAGGAAGCGTGCGTCATCGCGTTCCCGCCGGCGTCTCGGCTCGCGGAAGGGCGATCTCCGGCACCGTCCTGCGGGCGGCCCGACCTACGATGGATGCGGCGATGTTGGGCACGGCGGCGAGCAAACGCGCGACGACGGCTCACCCGCCGAGGGAAGCTGTGAACTCGCCGACGCCGGGCGCGTCCAACCGGAGGATCGCCACGAGCCGCTCGGGGGGGCGGCCCGCGGCGCGAGTAGCCATCGTCCGGGGAGCGGCGTGCGCACCGACGGAGTTACAAAAATGTCTCGATGGGGCGCTCGGTCGTGGAGGTCTGCCACACCGAATCGCCCTCTGACCACGACAAGACGTTTCGCTTCTCAAAGTCGCTCGCTAGGTCCGGGCGCCAAGCAAACCCCGTTCCGCCCGCCGCCGCACATGCTCGGAGCGCCCATTCGCCCTAAGGCTGCCCCGCCCCGCCCGCGGCTCCGTATATCTGGCCCGTCGCGAAGCTCGCGTCTCCCGCCGCGAGCTGGACGTAGATGGACGCAAGCTCCGCCGGCTGACCCGGCCGGCCCAGCGGCGTCCAGTCGAACTGCTCGGTCGTTATGTCGAGGATGGACGCGTGCGTCTGCTGGCGGCCCGCGTTGCTCACGAGGATGTCGAGTCCGCCCAGTCGGCGGACGGCTTCGTCGACGAGGTGCCGGCAGAAGCCTTCGTCACGCAGGTCCCCGGCAATGGGTGCGGCGACACGCTTCACTGCCTCGATGAGCGCGACGACTTCGCGCGCGTCAGGTTCTTCCGCGGGCAGGTAGTTGATGGCGACGTCCGCGCCTTCGCGCGCAAAGGCGATCGCCGCAGCCCTGCCCATCCCCGAATCTCCGCCGGTGATGAGCGCCTTTCGGCCGGAGAGACGTCCCGATCCGCGATAGGTCGTCTCGCCGTGATCGGGCCGAGGGGTCATCTTGCTTGCCAGGCCCGGCCAAGGCTGCGACTGACTCGGGAACGGCGGCTTCGGATACTTCGCGGTCGGGTCCTGCGGCGGCTGTGCGGGCCGCTTGGAGCTCGCTTTCGCGGCGGCTGTCCGGCTCATGGCGACGACCGCCGCAGCCCCAGACCGCTCACGACGTCACGACGAGAAAACGGGTCTCCCGTCTTGATGATCATCGCCTCTCCGTGCCGTGTCCTTGCGCGCCGCGCTTGCCCTTCTCCTCGGCCTGGCGCAGCTCCTCGCCCTCCTCGGAGTCGTCCACGGCTTGCTTCGCCTTCTCCGCGAGCTTCTGGACTTTCTTGGTGTCCTTCGCGGCGCGCTCCGCGTTCGCGTCGTAGCGCCGCGCGGCTGAGCGGCTGCCCTCACCCTCGTTCTGCTGTTCGGGATCGCTCGGCTTCGAACCGTCGACATGCTGGCCCATGGCAGACCTCCTGGCGCAAGCGGGGATTCACGTGGTCCTTTCGGGAGGCGAGTTCAGCACGGCGCGTGCCGCATCGGCCGCGGCGCCGCGCGACCGAGCCTCGAACGGCCCAGATGCCGACGGCGAACGAACCGAATGACGCCCCGGCGCGCTCGCCGACGCTCAAGAGCGGCGGCTCGGCCGCGCCCGGGCCGTCGTCGCACCCGGCCACGGTTCGGGGCACGGTCGACAGATTCGCCACGAGCCGTCGCTGACCTGCGGGCACCCGACGCTCGAGGACGAGGGGGCGGCGCCCGCGAGTTGGCCCGCAGGAACGCTAACGTTGCCGCGCGGCTTCCACTCCCGAGCTGGGTTCGGGAGTGAGGCCTGCGACGCCCTTCGGCAGCTCCACCCTGAACGTGGCCCCTTTGCCGGGCGCGCTGCTTACCTCGATCGACCCGCCCATACGCCTCGTGATGTCGCGGGCCAACCAGAGCC
>CALKVG010000250.1 GCA_937998045.1 uncultured Myxococcales bacterium | reverse complement strand
CTACACGCGTAAGATCGTCGGCAGCGTCAGATGTGTATAAGAGACAGGTCTGGCTCTGCGAGGATCCCATGAGCGGTTGTCCGGCGCCGCGTCCGCTGTACGGCAGCCCGTGCACGCAAGAGGGCCAACGGTGCGACTACGGTGCGTGCGACATCCCCGGCGGCACGGCCGAGGTCTGCGCCGGCGGAGTGTGGGACGAGGCGCTCGTCGCCTGTCCGGCGGCCGCGCTGCGACCCTGACCTGCGGGTCGAGTCGCGTATGGCGCGACCCGGGCTGCTTCGTGTAACTGTCGAGTGGCGCAGCCAATGCCCACCGATCCCGCCGACGTCGTCCTGCGCTTCCTCGACAGCGTCGGGCGGCCGGACGAAGCGCGCTACTACCTCGCGCGGTTCCGCGCCGAGCCGCGGGAGCAGTTCGCCCTCATCGCGATCGAGTCGAACGTCGCGCGCGACGCCCTCGAGGCGGTCGTCCTCGACCTGCGCTTCCTCGCGGCCATCGGGCTCGTCCCGGTGGTCGTGCTCGGCCTCTTCGAGGCGCGCACGGCGTTCCGCTACGCCGCGCGAATCCAGCGACGGCTCGCGCGCGAGACGACATCGGCGGTTCTCCTGACGGGAGACGACCCCGCGCTCTACGAGAAGACGGCGAACGCCGCGCGCGCCGGGATCATCCCCATCGTCGTCCTGGGACCGAGCGAGGGCGCGACGGCCGACGAGCGCGTCACGCGCCTCGGAGCGCTGCTCGGGTCCCTTCGTACGCGCAAGCTCATCTTCCTGCACCGCCGCGGCGGCCTCCTGCACGACGGAGCCCTCGTCCCGATGCTCGCCCTCGCCGAGGACGAGCCTCCCCCGCCGTCTCAGCTGCGGGGGGCTTCGCGCAAGCAGCAGCTCATCGTCGCGCAGGCGCGCCGCCTGCTCTTCGAACTCGTGTCGCACGAGCTCTTCGTCGCGCTCGCTTCTCCGCTGAACCTGTTCCGCGAGCTCTTCACCGTGAAGGGGGCCGGGACGCTCATCAAGCGGCGCCCGCGCATCCTGCGTTTCGGCGGGTGGCAGGGGGTCGACGGCGTCCGCCTGGCGGAGCTCCTCGCATCGAGCTTCGGGCGATCGGCCTCACCCGCCGTCCTCGAGCGCCCGGTGGCTCGCGTCTACGTCGAGGCGCACTACCGCGGCGCCGCGATCGTCTGCGACACGCCGCTCGGGCCGTACTTGACCAAGTTCGCCGTGGTCCGCGAGGCGCAAGGCGAAGGGCTCGGGCGCGACCTGTGGGACGCGGTCGCCATCGACGACCCCATTCTCTTCTGGCGCGCGCGGGCGAAAAACCCCATCGCCCACTGGTACGCGAACGTCTGCGACGGGCTCGCGCGCTTCCCGGAGTGGCACGTGTTCTGGAAGGGCCTCTACCCGGCGCGCATCCCGAGCGCCATCGAGTATGCGCTCGCCCAGCCCGTGGACATCACGCCTCTAGAGCCATAAACCCAAGGAGTCGAACCGTGAAACGCAAGCTCTTCGACGACTGGAACGTGTACATCGAGGCGAGCTCCTCGAGCCATCCTTCCGACGACGTCATCTCGTTTCGTTCGCACGCGACCGGCAAGGACGTCGCCCTCGAGTCCTCGCTCGCGCACCAGCCTCCCGGCATCCGTTCCGCCGCCGTCGCGGCGGGGGTGAAGCACCCCGGAGTCCTCGACTTCACCGTCGTGCGGATGGAACACCCCGGATCGGCCGCCGCCGTCTTCACGAAGAGCCTCTGCCCGAGCTACGCCGTACAGTACGGCCGCGAAGTCCTCGCCGACGGGCGGGCGCAGGCGCTCGCCGTCGTCAGCAAGAACGCGAACGTATTCACCCCGACCGGCGCCGAGGACGTGCGCACGCTGGCGCGCTGGGTGGCCGAAGAGATCGGCGTCGAGCCGAACGACCTCCTCGTCTCGTGCACCGGCGTCATCGGGATGCCCCTGCCCATGGAGAAGCTGCGCGCGGCCGTGCACGGCATCTCGGGCGCGCTTCGCCCGGGTGCGCTCGACGATTCGTCGCGCGCCATCCTCACGACCGATCGCGGGCCGAAGGTGTGCTCCGTCCGCGTCGGGGACGTCGTCGTCTGCGCGATGGCCAAGGGCGCAGGGATGATCGAGCCGCACATGGCGACGATGCTCGTCTACTTCTTCACGAACGCCGACCTCGACGGGCCCGCCCTCCGCAGCATCCTCGCGAGCGCCGTCGAGCGCACCTTCAACAGCATCAGCGTCGACTCCGACACGAGCACGAGCGATACGGTCGCGATCTTCTCGACGCGCCGTGCGCCGCTCGACGCGCAGGCGCGCCTCGACTTCGAGGACGCGATCTGCGCGATGTCGCTCAAGCTCGCTCGCGACGTCGTCGCGCAGTCCGAGGGGGCGACCAAGCTGATCGAGTGCACCGTGCGGCTCGACACCTCCGCGCGCGACGCGAAGCTTCAGGCGAAGAAGATCGTCAACTCGCCGCTGGTGAAGACCGCGGTTCACGGCGGCGACCCGAACTGGGGGCGGCTCGTCATGGCGATCGGAAAGCCCGACGAGCGGCTCGGCCTCGCCGCCCTCGCGCCGACGGACGTGGTCATCCAGATGATGGGTCAGGTGCTCTTCTCGCGCTCCGCGCCGGTCGCGACCGATCTGGCCGCCCTCGCCCGCCGTATCAAGGAGTCGTCGCGCATCGCGATCGACGTCACAATCGGCCACGGCACGCACTCGGCCACGGTGTGGGGTTGCGACCTGAGCCGCGGCTACGTCGACATCAACTCGGAATATATGACGTGATTTTCGGCGGGGGGCCTCTTTCCCTCCGGCGCACAGAGCTTATGCTCGAACTCCCACGAGAGGATGATCCCATGTACCCCACGAAGAACGACCTGTCCGAAGTCTCGCGTGGCAAGCTCGTCGAGCTCCTCAACGCACGTCTGGCCGACGCCATCGACCTTCAGACGCAGTGCAAGCAGGCGCACTGGAACGTGAAGGGTCCCAGCTTCATCGCGCTGCACGAGCTCTTCGACAAGGTGAACGAGGACGTCGAGGAGTACGTCGACTCGATCGCCGAGCGCGTCGTCCAGCTCGGCGGCCGCGCCGAGGGCACCGCCCGCACGGTCGCGAAGCGCTCGACCATCGGCGAGTACGCCGTCAAGAGCGACGCGGGGCGCGATCACGTCGACGCGCTGTCGTCCGCGCTCGCGGCGTTCGGCAAGAGCGCGCGGCAGGCGATCGACCAGAGCGCGGAGCTCAAGGACGCCGACACCGCGGACATCTTCACGGAGATCTCCCGCGGCGTCGACAAGTGGCTCTGGTTCGTCGAAGCCCACCTGCACGCCGACCGCTGACCCGCGGCTCTCGCGACGGGCTCAGGGTTATCGCCGCTGCAGGTCGGCGACGACGCAGAGGTGGTCGGAGGCGGAAGACGTGCCGACCTCGAAGCCGACGAAGCGAAGGGCGTCGCTCGCGAGGATGCGGTCGATGCGCATCCAGGGCTTCCGGTCGTTGGGATAGGTGTAGCCGAGGCCCCAGCCCGCGGCGCGAAAGCCGTCCGTGTAGTGCGATAGATAGCGGCCGAAGATCTTGCTCAGGCCCGGGAGGTTGGTGTCCCCGGCGATGACGACGGGGATCGTCTCCCGGTCGGCCGCTGCGGAGAACGACTCGACCTGGAGCGTTCGCAGCGCCGCGTTGCTCGCGATTTGCGGCGCGGCGCCGCCGGAGAAGAGTCGTCCGGTCTTGATCTCCCGGCGCAGGCCCTGGCCGCGGAGCGCGGCGAAGTCTTCGCGCGGCGAGATGGGGTGGACGATGTAGAAGGCGATCGGCCCGAGCGGCGTGTCGAGGACGCGCTGCGTGTAGCGCGGCGAGCGCATCTGGCCGTTGAGGGGAATCCTGTCCGGCTCTGCTTCGGAGAGGATCGGAAAGCGACTCGCGATCATGAACTGGCCCGCAACCTCGAACGTCGCGTAGTTCTCGCGCAGGCGCGGCCCCACGACCTCACCGTGCGCGGCCTCCTCGAACAAGACGACGTCGGGAGCGTAGCGGTTGACCTCGTCGACGAGGGCGTCGACGCCTCCGTACGTGGAGTTCACGTTGTAGCTGAGGACGCGAATCCGCGGCGCGCTCGGGTCGGCCCCGTGCGGCCACGGAAGGACGAAGCCCATGATCGGGACGACGAGGACGAACGCCGCGGCCGCCTGCGTCCATAACCAGCGCCTGGCGCGGAGCGCGACGAGCGCGATGGCCAGGAACGGCAGCGGGAGGCCGAGGACGAGGCGCGGCAGGTAGAGGCCGACGGTCGTGATCCACCAGCTCTCGCCGACGAAGCGGAGCAAGAGCCCCGCGACGACGAGCCCGACGAGGTAGGCGATCGACGCACCGACGGCGATGCGGACCGCCCACTTTCTCAGGGATTCTCCGCGCTTTGCGCTGGCGGGTCGTGCGCTCTCCACCGCGACATCCGCGCGCACATCCATGAGCCGAACGACTGTAGCCCGGAGTCGCGGCAAGACAAGTCCCTGCAGCAGAGGGCGGCTCACCCGTGGCCGGCGCGCGGAGGTCGGTTGGCGGCGGCCACGGACGCCGTGCCCGTGCCTCGCGCTCAGGTCTTGCTGGGGGTGAACCGCACGGGGACTTCTTTGAAGCCGTTGACGAAATTCGAGCGCAACCGTCGCACCGGCCCCGCGAGCTCCATGTCCGGCAGTCGTTTGAGGAGCTCCTCGAACATGACGCGAATCTCGAGGCGAGCGAGGTTGTGGCCCAGACAGAAGTGCTGCCCCACCCCGAACGCGAGGTGCTCGTTCGGATTGCGCCCGACGTCGAACTCGAACGGTTCGGGAAAGACGTCCTCGTCGCGATTGGCCGACGTGTAGAAGACGACGACCTTGTCGTTCTCCTTGATCGGTACCCCACGTAGTTCGGTGTCCTGCGTGGCCGTTCGCCGGAAGTGGATGACCGGCGTCACCCAGCGAAGCATCTCCTCGACCGCCATCGGGATGAGCGACGGGTCGGCGAGGAGGCGCGCCCGCTGCTCGGGGTGCTCGATGAGCGCGAGGAGGCCCCCGGCGATGAGGTTTCGCGTCGTCTCGTTGCCGGCGACGGCCATGAGCAGGAAGAACGAATCGAACTCCGGCTCGCTGAGGCTCGCGCCGTCGACGACGCCGTTCATCAGGATCGAGACGAGGTCGTCGCCGCTCTTGCCCTTGCCCGCCTCGGCGAGCGTGTTGGCGTACATGAACATCTCCATCGCGGCCTGCTTGCCATCGTCGAGGGAGGTCTGGAACTCGGGATCGTCGAAGCCCACGAGGCGGTTCGACCAGTCGAAGACCTTTGCGCGGTCCTCGTCGGGAATTCCAATGAGCTCCGCGATGACCTGGAGCGGCAGTTCGGCCGCAACGGAGCGCACGAAGTCGCAGTGCCCGATGGGCGCCACAGCGTCGAGGATCTCGCGGGCGGTCTCGCGGATGCGCGGCTCGAGGCGCGCGATCACCCGCGGCGTGAAGCCCTGGCTCACCAGGCGCCGGAACTTGTTGTGCTGAGGAGGATCCATGTTCAGCATGAGCAGCTGAATCGTGGACAGATCCTCGGGAGGGTAATCCGCGATGTTCGTGCCGCCGCGATGGGACGAGAAGCGGCCCGGATCCTTGCTCACGGTCACGACGTCTTCGTACTTCGTCACCGCCCAGAACCCACGGCCACCCGGCTCGCGGTGGAAGTACACGGGAGCCTCGCGGCGCAGGGTCGTGAGTGCTTCATGAGGCAGACCACGTGCGAACAGGTCCGGGTCGTGGAGCTCCACGTCTTCAAGGCGCATAGAGCCGAGTAGAACGCGTTACAACAAGCGGCGCAACAACCCGGACGCGTGGGATCGCATCGACGCGCGATCCTGCGGCTACGCTCGGCGTTCGACGTTCGACGTGCGCCTTCGCAGGCACGTTCCCTACACACGAAGTCGAAACGCGTGCCGGACAGTCGCCCGGACGCGAGCCTCCGTGCGACTTTTCGCCCCGGCACTCACCTGGTAGAGACACACCCGCTCGACGGCGTCGGGCCGGACACTTTGTCCGCAACCATCGGTGATGCGCGTTCGACAGGGGGAGCAAAAGGGGAGATGAGGAGAATGACCGCCCAGCAACGACTGGCGCATGTGTGCGCTCCTGCGTTCGCAGTCGCGACGCTGCTCTCTTCGCTCGCCTTTGCACAGACGGACGGAACGCGCCGCCAGGCACGGCCTCTGGCGCAATCGCTCCAGGGGCAGGCGAAGGAAGCCTACACCGCCGCGATGCAGCTCTTCAAACAGGGAGACTTCCCAGGCGCCGAGGCGCAGTACGGCCAGGCGTACGACCTGTCGAAGGATCCGAGACTTGTATTCGACCTGGCCGTCTGCGAGAAGGAGCTGCACCACTACGCGCGGATGGGCGCTCTCTTGCAGCGCTACAAAGACGAAGCGGGCGCGAACCTTTCTGCGGAGGACAGGACCACCGTGGAGACGGCCCTCGCCGCGTTGCCGAAGTACATCGGCAGCGTGACGGTCCGCGTGGACACCCCGGGAGCGGCTGTCTTCGTCGATGGAGAGTCCGTGGGTACGACTCCGCTTCCTGGGGCCGTGCCGCTGGATCCAGGAAAGCACACCTTCAGCCTTCGCAAGGACGGTTACGCGAGCGTAGAGCGGCCGATCTCGGTGAGCGCGGGCGCCTCGACGACGCTGGAGATTGACCTCCTTCAGGAAACGAATGCACCGACGCCCGTGACGACCACCGAATCCCGGGCGTCGCCCGGTGTACCGCCTGAACAGCCTCCCGGAACTCGGTGGACCCCTCTCGTCTACGGCGGGCTCGGAGTCGCGGCAGTTGGCGTCGTGGTCGGCAGCATCACGGGCGTGATGGCGTTAACCCGCTTGTCGTCGGTCAAGGACCGCTGCGATGGAACGACATGCCCGACGAGCGTCGACGGCGACTTGCAGTCGGTGCGTACCCTGGGAGATGTCTCCACGATCGCATTCGCGACCGCGGGAGTGGGGGCGGCATTGGGAGTCACCGCTTTCCTCTGGCCACGCCGGAGTCCGACGACGGCAGCGCCATTTCATATAACCCCCTGGATCGCTGCGGGAAGCGCCGGAGTTGCAGGTTCATTCTGACGACTCTCGATTCTCTGCGAATGGATAGATCACCATGTCGAGTAGAACGCTTATAGGTGGGGTCGGTCTGACAGGTGCGGCGGCGGTAGTCGCCGCGTGCAACGCTCTGATCGGCGCGGACCAGTTCCAGGAATCGCCGTGCTTCCCCGACGCAGCTTCGACCTGCGGTAGCGACGCGTCCCCAGACGCCGACGTTGCCATCATCCCGGTGGAGGACGGCGAGTCCGAAGACGGATCGGATGGGTCGGATGCATCCACGAGCGACGTCGCCGTCGCAAGCGACGGAAAGAGCACGGATGATGCGCCGTCGGATGGGCCGTACGTTGCGCAAGACGCCGAGGGCGGAACGACCGCGGAGGCAGGCTGCTCGGCAGGAATGCTCACATGCGACGGCGGCTGCGTGCCCAGCGACGTGCACAACTGCGGAATGTGCGGTCACGACTGCACCAGGCTTCCCAACGTGAGCGGCCAGGTCGCCTGCGGCGCGACCGGTGCTTGCGAATTCGACGCGGGTGCGTGCGCCGCTGGCTATACGCATTGTGGCATGGGGGGACCCGACCAGGGCTGCGAGACCCCGATCGACACGACGAGCAATTGCGGCGCGTGCGGAGTGACCTGTACCGCAGGCACGCCAGATTGCGCCGGATCGGGCGCCTCGTATTCGTGCGTGTCGGGATGTCCGGCGAGTACACCGACGCTCTGCGGCGCGACGTGCACGGACACGGCGAACGACGCGAACCATTGCGGGACGTGCGCAACCGTGTGCACGACGCAGGTGCAGCACGCGACCGCGACGTGCGCGAACAGCGGATGCACGTATGCGTGCAACACGGGGTACACCGCCTGCAACGGCGGGTGCGCAGACTACTCGCACGACAACAACAATTGCGGCGGCTGCGGCACCGTATGCGGCGCGGGCACCACCTGCGTGGGAGGCTCCTGCGTTTGCAGCCAGAGCAGCGGGTGCAACGGGTGCTGCAGCAGCGCAACGACTTGCGAGTCGTTCGCCAATCAGTCCACCTCTTCCTGCGGAAACGGAGGCTCGTCTTGCGCCGCGTGCTCCGCGTCGGGCGAGACCTGCGCGAGCGTCTCGAACGGCGGTTCGTGCCAGTGCCCCGGGGGACAGACCGTCTGCAACGGCGCGTGCGTCGACACGCAGAGCGACTCGAACAACTGCGGTGGGTGCGGCAAGACGTGCGCCGGCGCTTGCTACCGTGGATTGTGCGCGGGCACGATCACCGAGTTCCCAGTGCCGACCGCCAACTCTGGACCTTTTTGGATGGTGTCCGGGCCTGACGGAAACCTGTGGTTCACCGAAAATTCTGGAAACAAGATTGGCCGGATCACGACGAGCGGAACGTTCACCGAATTCCCCATTCTGACGTCCAGCTCAAACCCCGCGGGTATCACGTCGGGCCCTGACGGTAACCTCTGGTTCACCGAAGACGCAGGCAACAAGATCGGCAGGATCACTCCGACTGGCACATCCACCGAGTTTCCGATTCCGACGGCTAGCTCGTCGCCGGGAGGGATCACCTCGGGCCCAGACGGGAACATTTGGTTCGTCGAGAATGCCGGGAACAAGATTGGCAGGTGCACGCCGTCCGGCTCGTTCACCGAGTTCACGATTCCGACGACCGGATCTCACCCTGGGGGGATCACCCCCGGCCCTGACGGCAACCTATGGTTCACCGAGCGGACGGGCAACAAGATCGGTCGGGCGACCCCGACTGGGTCGATCACCGAGTTCGCGAGCCCGACGTCCAACTCTTACCCTTCCTTCATCGTATCGGGCTCTGACGGCAGTCTATGGTTCACCGAAGAGGCCGGAAACAAGATCGGCCGGATCACGCCGAGTGGGTCGATCACGGAGTTCTCGATTTCCGGGACCAACCCTTACCCCGGAGGGATCGGCGTTGGCCCGGACGGGAATATGTGGTTCACCGAGGAGAACGGCGTCAAGATTGGTCAGATCACGCCGACGGGGTCGATCACCGAGTTTCCTGTCCCGACGGCCGCTGCCTATCCCGAGGGGATCGCTACGGGTGCAGATGGCAACCTGTGGTTTACCGAGGAGAGCGCGAACAAGATCGGGCGCATGACTCCGTGATGGGCCGCAATAAGCTTTACAAAAAGCGGCGCAACAATTCGGACACGTGGGATGGCATTGACGGCGATCCCACGGTGAGCGTCGCACATGAGTGCCGAGGAGGGCGCCTAAGCCGCGACCGAGTGGAATCTGTTCCACACGGCCAAGCAATGGAAAGCTCAGCCGCGGCGTCGGCGGCGCGAGGCTACGAGGGCTCCTCCGAGCGCAAGTCCCAAGAAGCCCCAGTCCGAGCTCGCGTTTGGCGCCACGGCACAGCCTCCCGAGGAGGAGCTGGAGCCGCCGGAGCTCGACCCCGAGGTGCTCCCCGATGTGCTTCCGCTGCTGGTCGACCCGCTCGTGCTTCCGCTGCCCGAGGTGCTTCCGCCCGACGTGCTCCCGCTACTGGACGTCGAGCCGCTGCTCGATGTGCTCCCGCTGCTGGACGTCGAGCCGCTGCTCGACGTGCTGCCGCTGCTGCTCGTCGAGCCGCCGGAGTCCCCTTCGCTGGAGTCCCCTTCGCCGGAGTCCGCGGCGCCGGAGTCGCTCTGCGGCGTGGTGAACGTGCAGTAAGCCCCACTGCACGTCGCTCCCTCCGCGAAGCACTTGCACGTCATATTCGCTGCGGCAGGCGTGGCGCCCGAGCACCAGCCCTCCATACCGCCGCCCATCGCGGGGACACACGTCATCCCCGCGGTCCAGCTGCATACTTGGGTGCCGCACGCGGTGCCGTTGGCCTTGCAGTCCGTGTCGTTCATGCAGCTCTCTGCGAAAGCGAGCTTGCTTCCCCCGACCGTGAACGCGAAGCCGAGCGCGGCGAGCATCAGCTGGATGCCAGTGCGGGTCATTTGAGTCTCCTTTTCCTTGTGACTTTGGTGGGGGCACGTCGGCCCTTCAGTCAGCGGCAGTGTAGGAATTCAGCGCGCGCAAGGATAGCAATATCCTCGCCAGGCGGCCGATCCCCTGGATCCGCAGCGATTTGCATGCGCGACTTCGTCGAGCAACGACAGTGAAGTCGCGGTGAGGACGAGGGACCCGGTGTCGCAGTCGGCGCCCGCCGGCCCTTGCCTCGTGTGGATCCCTCTACCGGCCTACGGACACCCCGGCGCGTGCGCGATGAGCGAGCAGACGACGCTCTGATTGTAGGTGCACTGCTTGAGGACGATGTTCGCGAGGAGCTCGTTCAGCGTCGACTGGGCGTCCGTGGGGGACGGCTGCGGTTGCGTCGCGTCGGAGACCCACGACTGGATGGCTCCGTAGTTGGTCGGGAGGTTCACCGAGTACGGGTCGTTCCCCGTGTTGAACTTCTTCCACGGCCAGAACGCCCAGCCGACGTTGTTACTCTCGAGCATCGGGAAGGCGGCCTGGTACCACGAGTTGTCGTTCTCGCCCGACTCGCCGCACCAGATGGGGCGATTCCACATCGTCCTGTGATCGAGGAAGGTCTGGATGCTGCTCACGTCCGTCGCGTCCCAGTACTTGTGGAAGCTGTAGGCCATGTTGTCGTCGAACGGCGCGTCGAGCGACGACCAGTCGTTGGCCCAGTTCGCCCCCTCCACGATGAGCATATGGTTCGGATCGACCGCGCGAATCGCCGTGGCGACGCGCTTGTAGAGAGGCCATAGCTGCGGAACGTACTGCGAGGTCTGCGGCTCGGGCAGCGGCTCGTTGACGAGATCGTAGCCGGCCACCGACACGACGTCCTTGAAGCGGCGCGCGATCTCCGTCCAGATCGTCACGAAGCGATCCTGGTTCGACGCATCGATGAAGAGGTCGGGCTGTCCGTCGGTGTCGTCGTCGATGTTCTGCCCCGACTGCCCTCCGGGGGTCGCGTGCATATCGAAGATGATGTAAACGCCGTGGGCCGCGCCCCAGGTGGCGACGTTCTGCAGATACGTGAACTCGGTCTCGTCGAACGCCGTTTGCCCGTCGGGGAGGAGGAAGCGCGCGGTGAACGGCACCCGCACCGAGTTGAAGCCCAGCGCCCCGAGCTGCGCGATGTCGTCCTCGGTCGTGTAGGTCGTTCTGTAGTTCTTCCAGAAGGTGGCCGCGGCCTCGGCGCCGAGCAGGTCGACGACCCTTTGTTCGATGTTCCGCGTTCGGTCTCCCCGCGACCCATCGAATTGCCAGAGGTAGCCCTCGTACTCGAGCCAGTTGCCGAGGTTCACCCCCCGGAGCAGGAGCGGCTTGCCGTTCGGATCGACGAGCGTCGATCCCATGGCGTGCACGAACGCGGTGGGCGGCGGCGCTTCGGGCTCCTCCGCCGCGTCCGAAGATCCGTTCGCCGTTGCGGCGCTGTCGGCGGCCGCGTCCGCGCCGAGGGAAGCCTCGCGCGCGCCCGAGTCGACCGGCGTCGGCGTCGCCGAATCCGGAACCGCCGCTCCGCTGTCCGTCGCCGCCGGTCCCGCTTCGGGAATCTCGGAGCTGCTCCACGATGTCTGCGCGTCGGTCGATCCGCATCCGACTACGCAAAACGCGGAGTACAAAGTGAGGAGCGCGGTCGATGCCTGGAGTGTTCGAGCCATGGGCATGGTGGCCGCACTCGATGTGCGAGGCGGCAGCCGCGGGTCGTGCACGGCATGTTCCAGGGCTCCGGATCGCGTCGATCCCCGCTGCATTTGGCTGCGATCGAGGGCGAGCTTGCTGCGAGCGGGGTTCCCAAGCGCAACTGTCGTAGACCTTTCCGCGCAAGCTTTCCGTGTCGCACTCGGTCCAATTCGATCCTTGACTACGAGTCGCTCGCGGGAGACAGGAGAGGAGAACTGCCGGCAAGCTGCCAGGGACGCCTAGGACGCCAAGAGACGTAGAGCCTGAACAGCCGGTGAAAAAACCCAGTGGTCCCGGCAGGATGACGGACCGCCTCGCATGCGCTGGGGCCGCCCACCTCCGCCCCCGCGACCGAATGGGTCCCTAATCTTTGATCCAACGCAACGAAGAACGCGTCGCCGTCTACAACGCCGGCTTCGCGTCGGCCGGCGGCATCGACTCGCGTCGCGGCGGTGGCGCGGAGCTCGGAACTTCAACGGCGGCCTCGGGGAGCTCGTCGCCGGGCGCGGGCAGCTCCAGCCTTCGCGCCGGAGCGGCCTCCCAGAGCTCCAGCGGATCGAACGCTCGGCGCATGACCGGGGGCAGGACTTCGATCTTCTGCTCGAGCTCCGCCTTCGAGAGAAACACCTCTTCGCGCTGGTTGTCGCGGACGAGGCGCTTGAGCACGAGCTCGCCCGCCGAGAGGGTGCGCCGCGCAATCTGGTGCACCGTCGGCGCGATGATGGCCACGAGGCGATCCACGATCGCGCGCGGGCTCTCGACCTCGTGCAGCGGTACGCCGTCGAGGCTCGCCTCCACGAGCGCTTTCTTGTGCTCCCTCACGTCCGCGGTCATCGCGAGCAAGCGCTCCCGCAGCGAATGCAACTTGGCCAGGTCGTCACCGACGACGTCGTACACCGTGTCCTCCACGACGCCGCTGTCGAGCACGCGACGGAGCTGGACGGCGCCGGTCTTGTGCTGGAAGGAAAGGTCGAATCCGGGGCCGTTGCCGTCCTGTCCGGCGCGCAGCTTCAACAGGGTCCAGGAGGGATCGTTCGTCAGCTCGGTCAGGTGCAGCCGGTCGAAGCGTTGGGGGCGCAGCTTGATTTCCTTGTGCAGCCAGCCCGACTCTTCAGGCGCCGAGATCTCCAGTCGTTCGACGACGCGGTCGAGCCGTAACGAGCGGGCGAAGGAATGATCCGGAGGGATCTCGAGGGCGAGGACCCACTCGAGACCGTAGGGCGTCGATCCGCGCAGCCGCGCCAGGTACGCGCCGCTCTTCTCGAGGGTCACGCGGGCGGCGATCTCCGTCTCGGGGAGCGTCTGGTGCAGCGCGAACGCCTCGAAGGCGCGTACGCACTTCTCGTGCTCGGCGGCCGCGGACAGCGCGGCGCGGGCCCGCTCCTCGGCGACCGCGGCGCGCGCCGCCTCGCATTCCGCGCGAACGACGTCGGCCACGTTCTGGCGCGTGCGCGAGGCGCAGCGCGTCGCGAGCGCATCGGCGTGGTCGTTGGCGATGCGATCGAGCGCCACCGAGACCTCCCCGGCGAACGACTCGGCGCTGGCGACGTCCTTCTCGGTCGCCCCCGACAGCTGCGCCACGCGCCGTGCGGCGTCGGAGAGCTGGGCCTCGCAGAGGAGCAGCTTCACCGAGAAGTCGAACGCGTCGCGCAGGAACGCGACGAAATCGATCTTCAGCGGGGACGGAGTCGAGTCGCCATAGAGATAGCTTGCAGGGGCCGCCATGAGGCCCATCGTACGATCGTACGGCCAGGTGACCAGGCGAGGGGCCAATAAGGAAGGAGCCGGTGCGACGCGGGCACACCCGCACTCCCTCACCCGAGAAAATCGCCTTCGGCCGCGTCAAACCAAATCGCGCCTCGAGCGATTAATTGATTGAGAGGCTCGAGAGGGCATCGTCCGAACGCGCTCCGACAAAGAGCCGCGTCGCTCATCCCCGAACGACCGACGCTCGACCTACGAGAAGCGGCGCTCGGTCGCCTGAAAACGTCGCCCGTCCAGCGACGCGCACCGCTTGGCCGCACGAGAAGGCAAGCCGGCCGAAACGGAAAGCGACGTGGCCAAGCAGAAGAGCGACGTGGCCAAGCAGAAGAGCGACGTGGCCAAATAGAAGAGCGACGTGGCCAAACAGAAGAGCGACGTGGCCAAACAGAAGAGCGACGTGGCCAAATAGAAACGAGGCTCGGCCAACAGGTCGAGAGCCGCGGAAAACAGGACACGACGCTGCAGCACTTGGACGAGTCTCGCGGCCAGAGGGACGGGACGCGCTGCCACTTGGAAAGGACGCTCGACCAAGTTGCAGAGGCGCCCGGCCACTTGGACGCGTCGCTCGTGGAACAGGACGCGAGCCTCGTCCACTTGGAAGCGTCGCTCGTCCAAGTCGACGCGCCACATCGCCGGTTGGTCGAGAGTCACGTCCAAGAGAAAGAGCCGCTCACCCAACTGCAAACGACGCGCGACCAAGTGGCCAAGACGCGCGACCAAGTGGCCAAGACGCGCGACCAA
>CALKVG010000249.1 GCA_937998045.1 uncultured Myxococcales bacterium | reverse complement strand
CCTGTCTCGTGGGCTCGGAGATGTGTATAAGAGACAGGAAATAGAGGGCGCCCTCGTTGTCGACCTGGACGAGCACGATCGGCCCGTCCGGCCAGCGAAGGTGCGCGAGGCGCTGCGCGACGGCGCGAAACCAGCGCGCGGTCTCTTCGAGGAAGGCGTCGCTCGCGTAGCTCGGCACCGGGAAGGCGACCGGGACGATCGGGAGCATCACGGGGTGTCCGCCGGGCGTGCGCGCCTGGCACTCCGGGTCCCAGACGATACGCTCGGGCAGCCCGAAGTACGTGAGCTCGGCGTTGATGTGCGGCCCGGGCCGGAAGACGCACTTCAGGCCGACCTCGTGCGCCTGCTCGAGAAAGGAGACGACGTCCAGGCGAGGGTCGCGCTCGCCGAAGTCGAACTCGCCCGGCGCAATCTCGTGGACGCCCCACGGGATGTACGTGTCGACGAGGCGCAGGCCCATCGCGCGCATCGCCTCGAGGCCGGCGCGCCATTCGTCCGCGGGGTGACGCCAGTAGTGCATCGCCCCGGCCCAGAGGGGAAGCGCCTCGCCGGTCCCGAGGTCGAGGCCGTGCGGGTGGAGCCGCACGCGCTCCTTGGACTGCGAGGAACCCATCGGTCGCGCGCGCGCCATGGGCTCAGGGGAGCACACGCGCGAGCAGATCGTCGAGCGCGCGCATGTCGGCGTCGTCGCGCAGGCGGGCGAGGCTCGCCCGGACCTTGGCGATCGTGGGCTCCACGAACGGCAAGAAGGAAGGGTTTTGGCGCATTCGGTCGATGAACACGAAGCGCCCCGCGTCCTTGAGCTTCCGCTGGACCGTCACGAGCTCGAACTCGCGGCCGACGTCGGCGCGCTCCGCCGAGCCGATCGAGCGCGCCCGAGCGTAGTCGTCGAGGCGGGCCTGCACGAAGGGGGGCTCGAACTGCTGGTAGCTGTCGTTGAGGAGCGCTACGAGGTCGTAGACGCGAGGCCCGAGGAGCGCATCCTGGAAGTCGACCCAGCAGAGCCGGCGGTCGGGGCGAACCATGAGGTTGCGCGACTGGTAGTCGCGATGGACAAACGAGCGGGGCCACGCAGCGATCCGCCGCGCCAGCCGTTCGGCGATGCCGTCGAAGAGGGCCCGATCGCCGGGCGCGAGGACGACGCCGCGCGCCTCGAGGGCCCACTCGCGAAAGTGGTGGATCTCCCAGGAGAGGAGCTCCGCATCGAACTCGCGCGACGCGACGACGGATCCGGCGGGCAGGGCGGCGAGCGCGTCCTGGGCGCGCGCGAGGTCGGACACGGCGCGAAGGTACATCGCCTCGCGCTCGCCAGGATTGGCCGAGAGGAAGGTCGCGAGCGTGTCGTCGCCCAGATCCTCGAGGAGCACCCATCCGCGGGCGGTGTCCTCGGCGTAGACGGCCGGTACGTCTACCCCGCGGGAGGCGAGGAGGTCGCGCACCTCGAGGAAGGGCCACCGCAGGGGACCGAGGGGACCGCTCTTGTCGGCCTCTTCGGGCTTCGGCCCCTCGGGGACGAACATCGCCACCGCGGACTTGCCGCCGTCGCCGGCGGACGCTGGCCCTTTCGGCCCGAGCCGGACGCGGAAGTAGCGCCGCGTCGACGCGCCGCCGGCCATGGGTTCGTACGCGGTGATCGCGTCCCCCGGCATCGCTTGCGCGACGAGCGCGGAGAGCGCTCCGAAGTCGAGCTGGTGAACCGGCCGCGGCTGCGGCAGAGCGGGCACGGCGGCGGGCTGGGCGGACATGGGACTCGTAACTCGCGCTATAGGAGAGGTACCACTCGGATACGATGACGGCCAAGCTCGGCCCGCTTGTCGACCGTGCAGCTACCGTGCTCGGAGCGCCGCTCCAAGGATGGCAGGGGCGGCCGCGCGCCGACGTAGGCGTCTGGCTCGCGCTCCTCGAGGAGTGGAACGCGCGTATCGACCTGACCGCGGCGCGATCCGCCGAGGAGCTCGTCGATCTGATGCTCGCCGATGCCCTCGTGCTGGGTGCTCGAATCGAGCCCGCAGCGCGTGTCATCGACGTGGGAACCGGGGCGGGCGCGCCGGGCCTGGCGCTGGCGCTCCTGCGACCCGATCTCCGCGTAACGCTCGTCGAACCCAACGGGAAACGCGCCAGCTTCCTTCGGACCGTGCTCGGCGCGGTGGTGCGCACCGACATCGTGCTCCACCGGGCCCGCGCCGAGGCCTTTGCAGGACGCCGCGCCTGGGACGTCGCCCTTTCGCGGGCCACCCTTCCGCCGCCGGCGTGGCTCGACCTTGCGACGACGCTGGCGGCACCGGGCGGCTCGGTCTGGTTGCTCCTCACCAAAGACGCGCCTCCCGAGCACGAACGTGCCCGCCTCGCCGAGACAATCCCCTACACTTGGCCGCTCACGGGCGCGGGCCGCACCGCCGCGCGCTACGTTATCGTCTAGCTTTCTTGGCCCACCCGCACGGGCCATGCGAGCTGGTCTTGGATGACCGGTACGCAGGAGAGCGATCTGGCCGCCCTCCGGAAGCTGGCGGAAGACCTCGCCAAGGGGCGAAGCGAGCGGCCGACGACGGGACACTTGCTCGCGGCGATCGCGGCGCGCCCGGGAGGAGCATCGGACCTCCTTCGCGAGCGCCGCCTCGACGCCGACGTCCTGCTCAAGGCGGCGCGCGTTCTCACCGACGATCACAGCGACGCCGTGACGCGGGCGATGCAACGGGCCCGGGAGCTCGCGGCCAGGTCACCCTCCCGCGAACCCAACGCGGTGCACCTGCTCTTCGCCCTCTGCCAGGAGCGCACGACGGCCGCGTACCGCGCGATCGCCCAATGTGGTTCGGACGTCTCCAAGCTTCGGACCGCCGCGATGCAGGTGGCGATGGGCATCATCGGCGTCCGCCGGACTCCCTCCGCCACCCAGCTGACGCTGCCTCGATCGTCCGGGATAAAGCAGGTCTCCGGGGTCGTCCGTCCTGTCCCAGGTCTCGACCACGCTCCGGCTAAGCCGGAGAGCTCGCAGCCGGCACTCAGGCCGCAGCACGCGGCTCCGCCTGCCGCGCCAGCGCCGGCGCCGACCGCATCGCCCGTGTCCTCTCCGGGGCCTCGCGCGAAGCGGCGTCAAGCACCCTCGCCCCCACCGCAATCGCGCTTCGATCTCGACCCGAAGAAGTTCCCGGTGCTCGGCTCGCTGGGGCGAAACCTCACGCTGGCGGCCGCTCGAAGCGAGCTCGACCCGGTTTTCGGACGCGACGCCGAGATCGACCGGGCGCTCGACGTCCTGGCCAAACGCCAGGCGAACTGCCCGTGCCTCATCGGACCGGCGGGCGTCGGCAAGACGAGCGTCGTCCGCGGGCTCGCGCAACGCATCGCCGAGGGGCGCGATGTGGCCACGCTGGACGACCGCATCCTCGTGGAGATCGATGCGTCGTCCCTGCTCGCAGGGACCGGTGTTCGCGGCGCGCTCGCCGAGCGCATGGTCCAGATCAAGGCGGAGGCCGCGTCGAGCGAGGGTCGCGTCGTATTGTTCTTCGACGAGCTGAGCGAGATGCTCACGGGCGACGACGAAATCGGTGCGGAGCTGAAGATCGGCCTCGCGCGCGGCGAGATCGCGCTCATCGGAGCGACGACGCCGGAGGACTACAAGCGGGTCGTCGCGGCGGATGCAACGCTGGCGCGACGTATGACGGCGATCGAAGTGGCCGAGCTGGCGCCGGACGAAGCGGTCCTCGCGCTCGAGCGCGTGGCGCCCGCGTTCGAGAAACACCATGGGGTCAGGTTCGCACCGGAGGCGATCGCCGCGGCGGTGGCCTGGAGTGCCCGCTACGTGCCCGACCGTGCGCTACCCGACAAGGCGGTCAGCGTGCTCGACCTGGCGGGCGCGCGCGTGCGGCGCCGCGGCGGCGACGAAGTGGGAAGGCAGCAGGTCGCCGAGGTGGTGAGCGAAGCGGCGGGCGTCCCGATGGAGCGGCTTCTCGAGACGGACGCGGCGCGGATGCTGCGGCTCGAGCAGCTGCTCGGCGAGCGCGTCGTCGGACACACGGAGGCGCTGGCGCGCGTCGCGCGCGTTCTGCGCCGCAACGCGAGCGGCTTCCGATCGCGCCGGCCGATCGGGTCGTTTCTCCTGCTCGGACCGACCGGCGTGGGCAAGACGGAGACCGCGAAGGCGATCGCCGAGTGCCTCTTCCATTCGCCGCACGCGATGACGCGCCTCGACTTGAGCGAGTACGCCGAGTCGCACGCGATCGCCCGCCTGGTGGGGGCGCCGCCCGGGTACGTGGGACACGAGGCCGGTGGGCAGCTGACGGAGGCCGTGCGCAAGCGGCCCTATCAGGTGCTCCTCCTGGACGAGATCGAGAAGGCCCATCGCGACGTCCTCGAGGCTTTCCTCCAGGTCTTCGACGAAGGGCGGATGACCGACGGGCGGGGACGCACGATCGACTTCACGAACGTGGTGGTCGTCATGACGTCCAACCTGGGCGCCGACGTCGCACGGCCGGCGTCGCGCGCGCGCATCGGCTTCGGGGCGACCGAGTCGCGAGACACGCGGGCGTACGAGGAAGCGATGTGCGCCTCGGCGCGGACTGGGCTCCCGCCGGAGCTGTACAACCGCATCGACGAGGTTTTGGCGTTCGCGCCGCTCGAGCGCGCCGAGGTCGCGGAGGTGGCGCGCCGCATGCTGCGCGCGCTGGGAGACGAGCTCGAAGCTGCGCGCGGCGTCCGCCTCGACGTCGGCGAGGCAGCGATCGAAGCGCTGCTCGCGGCGGGCGGGTACGACGCCGAGCTCGGCGCTCGCCCGATGAGGAGGGCCATCGCGCGCCTCGTCGAGGCGCCCATCGCCGAGATGGTGCTGCGCGGAGAGCTTCAGCCGGGCGACGTGGCCATGGTCGAGGTCGAGGCCGGCAGGGTGATCGTAGACGCCGTGCGGCCGCGAGGGACGCGCGCTACCGCCTGATATAGAGTCGCCCGTCAGGAAATCATGGGTGGCGAGGCAAAGCTGGTAGGGCCCGATCTGTCCAACGGCGTCGCGGCGGGCGACGTGCCGGACGGCGGTGTCCTGGTTGGGCACGCAGGCGGAGAGGCCGTGCTGCTCGCGCGACGCGGCGCGGAGGTGTTCGCGGTGGGGGCGACGTGCACGCACTACGGCGGGCCGCTCGGTGAGGGGGCCGTCGTGGGCGACGAGGTCCGCTGCCCGTGGCACCACGCGTGCTTTTCGCTTCGCACGGGCGAGCCGGTGCGTGCGCCCGCGCTGAACCCGGTCCCCTGTTTCGACATCGAATCGCGGGGGGGGCGGCTCTTCGTCCTCGGCAAGCGCGAGCAACCGCCGCCTCCGGACGGCACGGCTCCGGCTGCGCCGGAGCGTGGTCGAAACTTGGACGGCACGGCTCCGGCTGCGCCGGAGCGTCGTCGAGACCTGGCCGAAGCCGGTCGGTCGTCCATCGTCATCGTGGGGGCCGGGGCGGCCGGCAACGCGTGCGCCGAAGCGCTGAGGCGCGAGGGTCACACCGGGAAAATCTCCATCCTCGGCGCCGAGGGTACGGTGCCCGTAGACCGGCCCAATCTGTCGAAGGACTATCTCGCGGGGAACGCGCCCGAGGAGTGGATCCCGCTGCGCGACGAGGACTTCTACCGGAGTCGCCGGATCGAGGTGGCGCTCGACTCGCGCGTCGTGGACCTCCGCCTCGCCGAGAAGCGGGTCCTGCTCGGCGGCGGAGGCTCCGTCGCGTTCGACGCGCTCGTCCTGGCCACGGGAGCGAACCCCGTACGCCTCCCGGTGCCCGGCGGCGACGCACCGCACGTCTTCACGCTTCGCACGCTCGCCGACAGCCGCGCCATCATTGCCCGCGCGAAGACGGCGAAATGCGCCGCGCTCCTCGGCGCGGGCTTCATCGGGCTCGAAGTCGCGGCGAGCCTGCGCGCACGCGGCGTCGAGGTGCACGTCATCGCCCCCGAGGCGGTCCCGCTCGGCCGCGTTCTCGGCGACAGCCTGGGTGGGTTCGTCCGGAAGATCCACGAACGGCACGGCGTGGTCTTTCACCTGGGGACGACCGCGAAGTCGATCGCACCCGGAAACGTCGAGATGGCGAACGGCCACCGCATACCCGCCGACCTCGTGGTCATGGGAGTCGGTGTCCGGCCGGAGGTTTCGCTCGCGGAACGAGCAGGACTCGCGGTCGATCGCGGGGTCGTGGTCGACGCCTACCTGCGCACGAGCGCTCCGGACGTCTGGGCGGTCGGCGACGTCGCGCGCTGGCCGGACCCGCGAAGCGGGGAGAACATCCGGGTCGAGCACTGGGTGGTCGCCGAACGCATGGGGCAGATCGCGGCTCGCAACGTGCTAGGTCTCCGGGAAGCCTGCGATCTGGTGCCGTTCTTCTGGAGCGCGCACTACGACGTGACGATCAACTACGTCGGGCACGCCGAGACCTGGGACCGCATCGACGTCGACGGCACCCTCGACGCGCGCGACGCGGCGGTAGCGTTCCGTCGCAAAGGGGTGACCCTGGCCGTCGCGACGATCGGGCGCGATCGAGCGGCGCTCGAGGTCGAGAGCGCGATGCAGCGGCGAGACGAAGCGGCCCTCCGCCGCATCGTCGGGCCGGCGTGAACCCGCCGACGCCTCAGACCGGGACTATGGGCCTCCTGTCCAGCCCGACCTTGCGCAGGACCGATTCGTCGATGTGCATGTGCGCGCGCACGAGCTCGTGCGGCGTGAGCGCCAGCCAGTGCGCGAGCGAGATGTCCTCGAAGCGGTCGCTCCGGAACGTCTCGAGGAAGCTCAGTGTCGTCGTGCCGGTGTTCTCGACGTAGTGAGGCATGAGCGCCGGGACGTAGCCGACGTCACCCGCCTGGAAGTCGAAGGTGGCGGCCTTGTGCGCCGAGGCGTACACGGTCATGCGTCCCTGGCCGCCGAGGTAGTACTGCCACTCGGCGCCGTTCGAGTGGTAGTGGATCTCGCGCATTCCGCCCGGTTCGATCTCGACCAGTGCGGCCGCGATCGCCTTCGATGCGCGGAAGTTGCTCGAGTCGGCGACGCGCATGGTGCCGCCCTTGGTGCGAACGGGGGTCTGCGCCAGGAGCGGGTAGCTGAACCAGTCGGGCACCAGGCCCGTGCCGAGGAGCCGGTCCGCGGTGAGCGGGCCCGGCCCGTTCGACTGGAAGATGTAGAGCTCCCGGTCCGGGACGTTGGCGAACGCGCTCTCGGGAACACCGAAGTTCTTCGCGAGCACGTGCCGGGGCGTGTGGGTCAGCCAGTCGCTGAGCAGGAACGTTCCCGTTCTCGTCGAAGTGACCATCGTCGAAGACGAGGAGGAACTCGCACCCGTCGTCGCCCGCCCCCTGGATCGAGTGCGGAACGCCCTTGGGAAAGAACCACAAGTCCCCCTCACGGACGTCGTCGGCGAACGTGCGCCGCGCGTGGTCCACCGCCGTGACGCGAGCCTCGCCCTTGATCATGTAGGCCCACTCGGCCTCCTTGTGGAAGTGAAGCTCGCGCACGGCGCCCGCCTTCAGGCGCATGTTGACGCCGGCGATCTCGGTCGCGATCGGCAGCTCGCGGACCGTCGTCTGCCGCGCCCAGCCGCCCTCCTCCAGCCGCATCCGGCTGTCGGCGAACGACCATCGCAGGTTCGGCATCGTCCCGTTGTCGGTCGTCGGCGGGATGAGGATGGTCGGGTTCTCGGCCTCGCGCTGCGGGTTCGTGGGGCCGATGATCGAAGCGCCCTGGCCGTTGCGAATCGGTTGGACGGGCTGCGATGCGGCTCGAATGCGTTCCTGGCTCATGGATGGTTGCCTCCGGCTGAGACGACAGCGCAGCCGTTGCGCGCGTCGTTCCACGCGCAACACGGCGCGACGTCCGCACGTGACCGCGACGCCGACGCCCCACCATCACCGACGCGCCTCGCTCGGGACCGCAACGCAAGACGGCACTGTCGGACTGGCGCCCGGCTCGCATTCCACCGCGGTGCATGCGCTGCCCGCCTCGCGCTTGGCGCTCAACACTACGGGACCGCTTCGATGGCCCGCCGGTAGCGCTCGCGCCGCGCGGCGTCCTTGAGGATCTCGTACGCCTCCTCGAGGACGTCGGTGATCTTGCGCACGTCCTCGGCGAGGTCGGCGACCTCCGGCGTCAGGACACGCCCGGGATCGAACGCGCGGCGCAGCTCGAGGAACGCGCGACGCACCTCGTAACCGGTCGCGTTGCGCGGAACGCCGAGCAGCGAGAAGTAGTCGCCGTCGTCGACCAGCTGAAGGCGCGCCCTCACGCGCTCCCGGATCGCTTCGGCGTCGATGGCGGCGACCTCCGCGGCACTCACGTGCTCCGGCGGCGACGAGCTCGCGCGCCCTGCCACCAGGACTTCCAGCACGCCGAGCTGCACCAGGGCGTAGAGCACGGTGGCGAGATCGGCCTCCGGCGCTCCCTCGACCACCTCGCGCAGGGCCCGGCCCTTCGCCGCGTGGATCTGGTCCAGCTCGACCGGGCCGAGGGCGCATTCCCCGAGCAGGCGCGCCTCGGACCCGTCGGCGACCCGCGAGCTCAGCCCGCCGAGCCGCTCGATCGCCTCCGCCTGAGGCACGACGCGGCGCACGATTTCGACGAAGACCTCGGCGCCGGTAGCGCCGCCGAACATGCTCGGTTCGCCCGCCAGCCTGCCGGGCGGCTGAGGCTCGACCGCGAGGCGCGCGCTCGGAGCCTGCATCGCCCTGGCGAGGAGCCACTCGGCGTGCGCGCGGAGCGTCGGCCACATCTGGTCCTGCCGCAGGTACCCTCTGGCGACGAGCGCTGCGCCGGCGTGGCGACCGAAGGGCGGGAACTTCGTTCCGAGTCGTCGCACCGTCTCGCGCGGGAGGTCGCCGCGAACGCCGAGAAACGCGAGCAGCGACTCTTCCTCCGACGTGGACGCCGTGGTGACGACGTCGCCCTCGCGCAGCACGACACGACGCTCGGCCTCGGCGCCGGCGATGCAGAGGGACCCCGTCGTCCGCGATGCGATCGCGCTCGCGATGACGCGCATGGCGTCGTTCGGGCCGAGGACCACCGGGAAGACGGGATCCTCGGCTGCATGCGCGGCCTGCTCGCTCGGGCGCGGCGGAAAGCTCGCGGGCGATCGGTCCCCAGTCCACGCGG
>CALKVG010000248.1 GCA_937998045.1 uncultured Myxococcales bacterium | reverse complement strand
GCCGCGGCGTCGCTCGTCGAGCAATACGAGGAGATGCACAGGCGCCGTTAGCCGGCGGCATCCTCCGTGCAGTCGAGGAGACCGGGGCCCGGCTTGGTATGGTGGCGGCGCACGGCCGCCGCTCCTTCGAGGTAGAGCGGCGTGGGGGGTGCGGGGGCGGCCGCCGGGCAAGGAATGGCAGACTCTCCGGCGACCGGGAACCCGGAGACGCGTGGCAAGGATACGACCCCGGCCATCCCGGCGAGTCCTGCGATCGCGTTGCGGGTCATCTCGAGCTCTAGCGCCCTCCAGAGGAAGAAATCGATGTACGGGGTGCCTTCGCAGACCCTTCTGGGCGCGGGGAGGCCGGCGCGCGAGCGGAGGTCCTGCAACGCGCTCCGCGGGGAGCGTGAGCGCGCGATCGCGCGCACGCACCGGAGCCAGGAGGTCGTGGCTGCGGCGAGTGCGACGGCTGCCGCAGCGAGCTCCAGCGGCCGATGGAGTCGCAAGTTTCCCCACTGCGCGTCGGCCGTGAGGTCGAGCAGCAAGGCGGCGACGACGGCCACGGGGAGCGCGATATCGGGCCAGGGCCGGGGCGCTTCGAGCGGGCGGAGTGCCTGCGAGTCGGCGAGGGCCGCGGCGGGTTCTTCGAACATGAAAGCCTCCGGGCGGGGCGCGCAGAGCGAGGAGATCTAGCGCGGCCCGATCGAGACCTCATGCAATGCGATGGCCTACGTTTCGGCCCAAGAGATCGCCGCCGGATCCCCGAGGACCTCGACGTCGTGAAATGAGGCGTAGTCGAGGGTGCGTGTTCCGTCCGCCTCGATCGTGAGCACGTCGGCGTGGCGGGCGTTCCAGACGATGTCGTCCAGGCGATACATGTGCCGGGCGTGAATGGGCTGGCCGATGGTCTCGTCGAGCCCCGTGAAGGCCAGGTAAATCTCGGCCTTCTGCTCGCGCAGCCTGGCGAGCGCTGCCTCGCCGCCCCAGAACGGGCTTTGCCGGTCGATGCGATGCATAGGGACCCAGGTCAGCGCGAAGAGGGCCGTCTCGTCGCGAACGAGAGGCACCTCGTACGGAATGCGGATGACGTCGCCCTCGCGCGTCTTCTCCATCAACAGCATGAAGACCCGAAGGTGGCCTTCGACGACGACGTTGCCGCGCCAGTTGGCCAGGCGGAACACGATGTGCGGCACGCCGTCTCGAACGGTGACCACGATCTTCTCGCTGAAGAGCACGCGAGCCGTGGGCCGCGCGAACTTCGCGAACGTGACGCCGGCGGCGAGGGCCACGCCCAGCGTGCCGATCAGAGCCTCGACGACGACGACCACGTGCCCGTAGCGCGTCGCGGGCGACATCCCCCCGTAGCCGATCGTGGCCAGGGTCTGAACGCTGAAATAGAACGCGTCCTCGAATCCGGCGGCGTTCGCCACGCAGCCCGGCTCGACGGTGTAGAGCGCCGCAAAGATCAGATTCGTCCCGATCCAGCCCGCGACGACGTAGCTGAAGAAGCGCCGCCACGGGGTCGCCAGGACCTTGTGGTACACGTCCTCGAACAGCGCGCTGTCCTTGCCGAAGCTTCGTATGTTCGGCGTCGAGCGCGAGCTCGGAGCGAACCGGATCCTGCGAGGCGGGCGACTTCGTCCCCCCGAGCCAGGAAGCGGCGAGGGGCCGGAGTCGTCACCTGGCTGAAGGGTCCGTCCGTCCCCTGCGGACAGCCCCTGCGCGTCTCGTTGCACGATGCCGATGATACCTTGACGAGGCGCGGCACGCCCGATGCGCTCGCGGCGTGGGCGCGCTTCGGGTGCTGCGCCTCGTTCCCCTCGAGGGGAGTGCGTTACGTGCCGGAGCGAATCAGAAGAAATACATCCCGCTCAGCATGAACTGGTTGACATCCAGCTCCCCATTCTGGGCGGGCACGCCGGTGTTGCCGGCGCCCGTGCCGTCAATCTGCTTCGCGATCACATGGTAGAATTCGGGACCAACGGCAAATCCGCCCTCTTTGTAACGAATCATTCCTCCGATGACCGCGCTCGATGCGCGGAAGCCGCCTGTCATGGGGGCCACCTTCTGGAGGTCCGACTTGCTCGGCTGGGAAGTGCCTCCGATCGCGGAGATGTTCAGCTCCTTCATGATGTCGTAGCCGGCCTGGCCCCAAAGGCCCCACTCGCCGACGTCGTTGGCGGAGACGAAGTTGAGCTGCTCCCCGAGCAGCGGCGCCGTGTTCTGGCCGTAGTACGCGCTCCCGGACAACGTGAATCCCGCCACGCTGAGCTTGAGCCCGGCGACGCCCGCGATGACGTCCCAGTTGCGGGTCGGAGGCATCATCGGCCCGGCGACCACGTCGGCGGCGTGGGTCCCCATCACGTGATTGTAATGTCCCGCCACGAAGACCATGAAGTGCTCGCTCGAGTACTTGACGCGCCCCTCGACCCCCGGCCAGCCGGAGAGCTGCCCGTAATCCATGCCCAAGTCGGACAGGGTCGAGTTGCCGAAATCGTACGGATTGGCCCAGTCCGACTTCATGACCTGGACGGCGAGTTCGAGCTTCGCGTCGTCCATCGGAATCGTATGGAAGTACCCGGCGCCGGGCTCACGCCACCCGAGCATGCCGTTCCAGTAAGTGACGGGGAACGCCATGTGGCCCATCGACTCCGGAATGACCCCGAGAATCAGCTGGTGGTCTTGCCCGACCCGGATGATATCGTTCCCCCAGTTCAGCTCGGCGTAGGCCAGGCGAGTGCGCATATAGGCCGAGACCTCGCCGTAACCGCCAGGGCTGTCCAGACCGAACAAGTCGATCTCCAGGACCGCCTTCGGCGTCGCGCCGCCGAAGACCTTCGGACCGGCGACGGAGAAGTTGAACCGGCTCTGGCGGATATCCGCGCCGGTCGCGAAGCCGCCGTCGGTCGGCTTGGCCAGGGCGAGCAACGGGCCTTGGCCGTTGAAGACGAAGTCGGGAGTGTCCTGAACGTAGAACGAGGCGCCCGCGATGCCGTGCATCGCGAACTTCCAGTCGCCGGAGACGAACGTGCCTGGAGGAGGAGGCGCCGCCTCGGACGGAGGAGGCGGAGGCGGGGCCGGAGGCGGAGCCGCGGGCGGCGGAGGCGCACCCTGATCCGCCGGCGGCGGCGCGCCCTGCGCGTAGGAGACCGCGGACCATGCAACGGCAGCCACCGGAACGAGAGCCATCTGAATCATCGAGCGATGCAAACGCATGCGATTTCTCCTTTAGACGCGCCCCGGTCCCACGCAGCGAGGCTTCTAAGGCGCTGGCCGATTTGGGTCCCCCGATGGGCGAGAACTGCTGAACGCACACTCGCGCGGCTCCCCCATCCCGGTCCCCTCTTATACGGGTGGTGAAACGGTTTCAACAGCAAAGCGATCCTGTGACAGATCGCGGGCAAAGGGACATGAGCCCTCGTCGCAAGACTTTCGCGCCACGCGCGCGACGCGCTCTGCGTGTCGCGGAGAGGCAATTCGAGATGCCCACGGGTTCGATGCCATGCGTCATTTGTCGGCACGACCCCGCCGATCTCGAGAAACTCACGCGGTCTCCAGCCATCACCGTTGCGGCCCTTAGTAACCTCCGCCGGGCCAGGCGGCTCAATCGGTGCGCCGATTCGCCAGACAGCGTTCGCCCGGTGCGCGGCCTTGCTCCCGACGGGGTTTGCGTTGCCGCGTTCGGCCCGGCAATTAATACGTCCTTTGCGCGGGCAGGTTTCGCCCGACGAGCGCGGTCGCGCGGCGCGCGTCTATGGGCACGTAGCGCCACGATGATCGAGCCGTGCGCTCGCGTCCACGAAGAAGCACGCGGTTCTCGCCCGTGCCCGCTGGCTTCGCTGCCGACCCCAAAAAGGTAATTCGTTGGCAGATCCTTTTTTCGTCCGATCCGCGAAAAAATCGAGACTCGAACCACTGGCAAGATCCGACGGAGGCATCGACAGATCGCCTTCTTCTCCGTGCATCCTGCGGACGAAAGATTGACTACGAAGAGCGCCTCCGCTCTGCTTGGACCGTGTCCGAGCCCCGAGCGCAGCGCATGTTCCGGCTCTTCGTTTACGGGACGCTATTGTCCGGCGAATCGAGCCACGAGCTGCTCCAATCGGCACGCGCCCTGGGCGCGGCGAAGACCGCCCCGGCTTTCGATCTCGTCGACCTGGGGCCGTACCCTGCGCTGGTCCCTGGAGGGACGACGTCCGTCGTCGGCGAGCTCTACGAAGTGACCGCTGCCGCGCTGTCTGCGATCGACGTCTACGAGGAGCATCCGGTCTTCTTCAAACGAACGACGATCGCCCTCGAAAGTGGATCCGAGGCGCAGGCGTATCTCCTCGAGCCGGCACAAGTTCGAGGGCGCCGTCGCATTCGATCGGGAGACTGGCGAGCGCGCTTTCGCCCCGAGCGTCCACCCGGCCCGCGGGACGCTGCGATCGTTCGATGGCTGCGGGAGCGGCACAAAATGTAGTCGTCCGCGTGGCGTCGTCGAAACGCCACGCGGACGTACTTCGGGACGGGTTCGTCAGAAGATGAAGAATCCGGAGAACTGGATGCGGTGATTGATCGCGTGCGCGCCGTCCACGTACTGCGTGTTGAAGTTCGCGTACTCGAGACCGAACCGCGTGGCGTTGAACGGGTCGAAGAAGAGGTTTGCGTCGAACCAGTCGAGGGCCGACCCCCAGCTGGTCGCCTGCGCCGCGGTCGCGAGCGATCGCAAGCTGTCGCCGAGCTGCACGTGGGAGTAGTTGCCCGTCACGAAGATCTTCCCGTCCACACCGGGGAAGTAGTACTGCGCGCCGATGAGGTACGACGTGAGCGGGATGAGCTGCAGGGCCGGCGTCTCGCCGGCGCCCGTGCCCGTCCAGGTCGCGATGCCGTTGTCGATGCCCGGCGTGTAGGCAGCGGGAATCGCGCACCCAGCCGGCTGCACACCCGTGGCCGGACACGCGGTCTGGCCCATGGCCAGGGGCTGAGTCGCCGGCATGTTGATGCCCATGCCACCCGACGTGAACTGGTCACCATATCCCTTGCCCGTCGTGAACTCACCCTGGATCGAGAAGGAGTTGTCCTTGTTCTCCTTGGAGCCGGGGATGACCGGGATGAACGCGTCGACGGCGAGGGCGGACGCGGTGGTGTCGACCGTGTTCGGGCCCTTCGGAAACTGGTTCACCGAGACCTG
>CALKVG010000247.1 GCA_937998045.1 uncultured Myxococcales bacterium | reverse complement strand
TGGGGCTTCCCCAGCCCGTGGGTCCGTCCCAGCCGGTTCCGGCGGTGCAGAGCGCCGACGGCGAGCAGTTCCCGTTGCTGCCGCTCGTGACGTCGTTGAAGTCCATCGTGTTCTGCCAGATCCAGGAGGGAGCCGTGCTCACGTGCAGTAAGGTGAACGCGGCAGCGACGAGCGGAGACGACGCGCTCGTCCCGCCGACCACCTGCCAGCCGCCTTGTCCGCTCGAGTCCGAGCAGTACACGGCGTCGCCGGTTTGCGGGTCCGCGTTCGCCGACACGTCGGCGACGACGCGCATCGAGCAGGCGGTGTCCGTCTGCCAGCTCGGTTTGGCGACCCTGCGGCTGCAGCCGCTGCCGGCGCCGCTCCACGCGGCCTCCGCCCACCCGCGCGACGATGACGACTGGGTGAGCGACGTGCCGCCGACGGCCACGACGCCCGTGTACGACGCCGGAGAGGAGACGCCGTATCCGTTGTCCCCGGTGGACGCCGTGATGAGGACGCCACTGTGATTGTACGCCGGGTCGTCGGCGGTGTCCGAACCACCGTAGCTATTGCTGATGGCGACGGCGCCGAGGGTGACGGCCTCGTTCACCGCGCTGCTGAAGTCGCCGCTGGAACCGTCGACTTCGACAATGAGGATCTTGCAGTCCGGGCACGCGGCGCTGACCATCTGCAGGTCGAGGGCGGCCTCTCCCGACCAGCCCATGCACCCCATCGGGTCCTCCGAGAAGCTGGGGGTCTGCCCGGTCGAGTCCACCTGCTTGAAGCAGCCGCTGGCCGACGTGCACGCCGGCAACCCGTACATCGAGCGATAGGTGGCCAGGTCCTGCTCGGCGTTCGTGTAGTGGTAGGCGTCGATGACGGCGACGGTTGCTCCCTTGCCGCCGGTCGTTGGCAGGCCGTACGCGGCCTGGAGATTCGACGCGCTCAGCCCCATGCCGCCGCGGGCAAAGGGGAACTTGAGCGGCGAGCCTGCTTCGTCCGTCACGATCTTGCCGAAGCAGCGCACGCCCTGCTTGCCAGCAGGCGTGTCGCACATGTTTCGATACGGACGTTGAACGATCCTCGCGAGCGCCTCCCGATCGGCCTGCTCGTCGAAGAAGCTGCGGCTCTGAGCGGATGCGGTGCCGCTCGAGAGCAAGAGCAACGGCGCGAGCGAGACCACGCTGACGATCGACCTGCGGCTCATGGTGCACGACTCCCTTCCGTCCGACTTCACAGAGTCGGATGAAAACTTGTGGCCCTCCTACACAACCTGCGCGGGGTACGGCTCGGTGGTTTCTGCGCCGGCTATGCTGCGGGCAGGTTTAGTTCACCCGATGGCCCGCAGTGCGCAAGGGACAAACCATCGACGCAGATCATTTAGGTGCGAGAAAACAGCGGGATTGGCTCGAATTATGAACCCAATCGAGAGAGCGCCCCGAATGCGCTCTCGGCTCATTGCAAAAGTACATTCGCGGCTCGACACACGGTCTCGTTCGAGGGGAGCGCGGGCGCTCCCCTCGAGCTCTCGTTCGAGGGGAGTGCGGGCGCTCCCCTCGAGCTCCCCACCCATGACCGGCGCAGCGCGATGCCGCGAATGCCCTCCAGCCGCTCGCTTCGCTTGCGGCGAGCCTCCCCCAAGAATCGCCGGATCGCCGTAAGCGATACCGGGGAGGTTTCGGCGCGAAGCGCAGAGGGGCGGTATTCCCAGGGTAACCGTCCCTCCGGCGAAGGGCGGAGGTAGTGTCCCGAGTAAATTAAGGGGAACTTCTGACTCGGGTTACTACCGCCTGCGGCGGCGCGCGCCCCAGCCGAGGACAAGGCCGAGCCCAATCGCGAGCGGACCGAGTCCGCTATCCGTATCGATCACGGCGCATCCGCAACCCGATGGCGCTTGCTGGCCCCAGTCGAGGTTGTCGCCGCTGGAGGCATCCCCCTCGGTCCCGGCTTCTGGCGAAGGACCCGAGCTCCCGCTGCTGCTCCCGGTGCTGCTGCTGCTCGTGCTGCTGGTCGCCCCCGAGCTGCCGCTGCCCGTGCTGCTGGACCCGCTGCTGCCGCCGCTGCTCGTGCTCCCGCTCCCGGGGGAGGCGCCGCTGCTCGTTCCACTCCCCGAGGTGCTGCCGCCCCCACTGCTGCCCGACGTGCTTCCGCTCGACGACCCGCTGCTCGACCCGCTCGACGAGCCGCTGGTCGCTCCGCTGTCCGATCCGCTCGACGAGCCGCTGGTCGCTCCGCTGTCCGACCCGCCGCTGTCCGATCCGCTCGACGACGCGCTCCCCGAGCCGCTGCCGCCGCTCGCCATCGCGAGAAGAGCGCCGTTGGGGCTTCCCCAGCCCGTGGGTCCGTCCCAGCCGGTTCCGGCGGTGCAGAGCGCAGACGGCGAGCAGCTGCCGTTACTGCCGCTGGTGACGTCGAAGAAGTCCATCGTGTTCTGCCATACGAAGGAGGGATCCGTGCTCACGTGCATCACGGTGAACGCGGCCGCGACGAGCGGCGCCGCCGCGCTCGTTCCGCCGACCAGCGCCCAGCCGGCTGACCCGGACGTGTCCGAGCAGTACACCGCGACGCCGGTGCGCGGGTCGGCGTCGGACGACACGTCGGCCTCGGCGCGCATCGAGCAGGCAGTGTCGGTCTGCCAGCTCGGCTTGGCGACTGTGCGGCTGCAGCCGCTGCCCGCGCCGCTCCACGCCGCCTCCGCCCACCCGCGAGACGACGACGACTGCGTGAGCGACGTGCCGCCGACCGCCACGACGCCCGAGTACGTCGCCGGAGAAGAAGGACCCGCGGCGTACCCTTTGTCACCGGAGGACGCCGTGATGAGGACGCCACTGTGCTTATACGAGGGGTCGTCCTGCGAGTCCTTCCCGCCGTAACTGTTGCTCACCGCCACGGCGCCGAGGGTGACGGCCTCGTTCACGGCGCTGGCGAAGTCGCCGCCCTGGGGGTCCACTTCGACCATCAGAATTTTGCAATCCGGGCACCCGGCGCTGACCATCTGGAGGTCGAGCGCCGCCTCTCCCGTCCAGCCCATGCCGCATCCCTGGGGGTCCTCACTGAAGCTGGGCGTTTGCCCGGACGAGTCCACCTGCTTGAAGCACCCGCTCGCCGATGTGCAGGGCGGCAAGCCGTACATCGTGCGGTAGGTGGCCAAGTCCTGCTCGGCGTTCGTGTAGTGATAGGCGTCGATGACGGCGACGGTCGCGCCGTTGCCGCCGGTGGTCGGCAGCTTGTACGCAGACTGCAGATCGGGCACCCCGAGTCCCATGCCGCGAGCGAAAGGGACCCTGAGCGGGGAGCCTGCCTCGTCCGTCACGATCTTGGCGAGGCACCGTACGGCCAGCGGGCCGATCGGCGATTCGCACATGCTTCGATACGGACGTTGAACGATCTTCGCGATCGCGTCCCGATCGGCCTGCTCGTCGAAAAGACTACGGCTCTGGGCGGAGGCTGTGCCGCTGGAGAGCAAGAGCAACGGTGCGAGCGAGACGACGCTTGCGATCGACCTGCCGTCCATGGTGCAAGGACTCCTTCCGCCCGACCGACAGAGTCGGATGCAAAACTCGTTGCCCTCCTACACAACCTGCGCTGACAAGGCTCGGTGGTTTCTGCGCCGGCTGCGCTGCGGGCACGTTTACTTCACCCCATTGCCCGCTATGCGCAAGGCCCAAACCATCGACGCCGGTCAATTAGGTGCGAGAAAACTGCGGGATTGGCTCGAATTGTGACGCGGTTCGAGAGGAGGCGAGCATCGAGGCGCCCAGCGCGACGACCGCGGGGTTCCGAGCGCCGGAAAGTCGCGGCGCGGTCGCGGCCCGGCGAAGGTCCGGTCAACTTCGACTGGCGCCGCCGGGTTGCACGCTCTCCGGGAGGAAAGGGGCACCAACGACTCACCTCGCCGTAACGCGGCACGCGTAGATCGCGGTCCGGAAGAGAGGACCCGAATGCGCAAATACAACTCGAAGCTCCCGCTGCTCGCGATCCTCGCGAGCGCCGGCATGACGACGGTGGTTAGTGTCTCCGCCCGGGCGGACGTCGGTCCCGTCACGTACAAGCCGTACATCCAGCCCGGCAGCGTCGGGTCGTTCGGGGACCACGATCAGGTGGTGATCGCGTGGCAGACCAGCGAGAGCGCGCCGTCGGCGGCGTACTCGGTGGAATTCGAGTCCCGCCGCGGCGACGGCGGCAGCGTCGCGCCCGTCGGACGCGTCGTCGACAATTACCTCGCCGCCGATCCCTCGCTCCCGGTCCCGCCCACGGCGACCGGTCTGCGCGTGAACTACCACGCGGTCCTCGACGGTCTCGCCTACGATACGGAGTACGACTACGTCGTTCGCGGGCCGGGGCTGGCCGCGGACGGCTTCCGGGCGTCGTTCCGAACGCGCAATCGCTCCGGCCACTTCTCGTTCCTCGTGCAGGGCGACGAGGGCCAGTTCCCCGTCGTGCCGACGCCTGCCGGCGCGCCGCCGCGCCTCGCAGACTACGAGGCGCGGATCGTTCACCTGATGAACAACGTGCAGAACCTGCGCTTCCCCCACGAGGAGCGCCTGCCGGCCGCCGACCTCGCCCTCAACACCGGCGACAACGTGTACACGTTTGGCGCCGAGGACAGCTATCGCGACTTCTGGTTCCCCGTGTGGAACAGCGACGTCGACTCCAACGAGACGGGCGCGCCGTTCATTCGCAAAACGCCCTTTTACATCGTCGTCGGCAACCACGACGTCGGCAGCACCGGCGTCAACGCGAACTTGCTGGCGACCGACACAGCGCCTCGCTTCAGCGGCAATCAGGGCGGCGGCAACGCGCTCGCCTACTACAACAACTACTACTTCCCACTGAACGGGCCGTCCGGCGTCGACCCGCAGTTTACGTGGAACGCGGACGCGGTCACCGCCAACGGCTTCCTCTTCTCGTACAAGGGGACGAGCTACACGTCGCCGGCGGCGATCGAAGCGTTCCGCGCCTCCACGATCGTGGGGACCCAGCGGCAGATCGACCATATGAGCAATTACTCTTTCGACAGCGGCAATACGCACTTCGTCTTCCTCGACGCGAATCCGCACCTCTTCAACGGGCTGCTCGACGGCGCCGCGCTCTACGCCTCGGCCCCCGACGCGTTCCCGAGCTACCCGTCGATCCTCCGCAAGTGGCTCATCGACGATCTCGACTCCACCACGCAGACCTGGAAGGTCGTCGTCTTCCACCAGCCGGCCTTCTCGTCGGGATACGCGACGCTCCGCAACAGCCAGATGCGCGCGGTCGCGAAGCTCTTCGAGGATCACGGCGTGAACTTCGTGTTCAACGGGCACGAGCACAATTACCAGCGGACGTACCCGCTGCGCTCGACGGACAAGACGTCGGCTCCGGCGAGTCCTGCGGGCGAACCGGCCGTGGCGATCGACACGACATTCGACGGCGCGAAGCACTCGGTGCCCGACGGCGTCCTCTACTTCGTCGAGGGGGCGGGCGGAAATCGCGACTTCGACGGCGACGAAGGCCCGGCGCGCGGCTCCGGTCTCGGCGTGGATCAGGACGACTCGGCGACGGGCACCGCCGCCGTGACGCCGACGCTGACCGTCCCGCAGGGCCCCGCCTCCTGGCTCGACACGCACCTCACGACGGCCGAGATGGCGCCGCTCTTCGCCGGCGCCGGCAGCGGGCCGAAGATCACCGCCCGCTTCAAGGCGAAGGTCTTCTCGTTCGCGCAGATCGTCGTCCGCGACGACGAGCTCACGCTCTTCCAGATCACCGAGCCCCTCCTCGCGACGTCGACCGCGACGCCGTCCAATCCGGCCCCGTTCGGGACGGACCTGAACGGCCGCCCGCTGAACGACGCCATCCCGGACACGTTGATCGATCCCGCGACCGGCCAGGTGGTGAGCCCGCCCGCGACCGGGACGCCGGCGCTGCTCGACAAGGTCCACGTGTCGCGGCCGGACCTCCACGGCGGTCTGCGCGCCCGCGTCAGCGGGCCCGACGTCGTCAACGCTGGAGGCAAGGCGACGTTCGACGTCGTCGTCGAGAACCGGAGCGTCTACTCGCTCAACGGCACGCAGGTGGTGTTCGCGCTGCCCGAGGGCGCCGACTTCGCCGGAACGGCTGACGACGACACGACCGTCCAGGGGCGCAGCGTCGTCCTGACGATCGGCCGGCTGGCTGCCGGCGATCGCAAGACCGTCGCCGTTCCGCTCGTCGCCCACGGCGAGGGCATCGGCGTCCTCGAGGCGCGGGCGGTCGTGCGTTCGAGCACCGCGCAGTCCGTGACGGCGCAGACGAAGTACGCCTGGCGTACCGAGTAGCCGCCGGAGGTCAGAGGACGGGCAATCGAACGACGGCGCGACAACCGCGTCCGTCGCCGCGATCGACGAGGTCCACCGCGCCGTGGGACGCGCGCAGCAGACTCCTGAGGGCCGCAGTACCCAGTACGATCCCACCGCAGCGCGTTCAGGCGATCGCCGTTCTTGGCGACGAAGACAAACAGCGCTCCGCGCCGCCCTGGAGCGCGAGACTATTCCAGCGCGACCCGCGCGACGATCCGTCGGATGCCTTCTTGGAGCGTCTTCTCCGGCGTCAACAGGCTCACGATCGCATACGCCTCTTCTTCGAAATCGAAGAAGTGCCCCGGGTGCACGTACACGCCGTCCTCCTCGAGGAAGCGGAGCGCCCACTCCTGCTCGGAGCGCGTCCTCGGCAGGCGCAGCGTGGCGTACCAGCCGCCCTCCGCGTCGAGGACCGACACCGGCGAGCTCGCGACGGCTGCCCTCGCGTGCGCGAGGTTCGTCGCCGCGCGCGCGCGGATCGCCGATTGCACCGCGCCCGCCGACGCGAGGAGCGCCGGCGCCGCGTGCTGCACGGGAGTGCCCACCGAGAGGAACGCGTCGGCGATCACCTCGAGGCGCTCGAGCGCGGCCTCCGCCTGCGCCTTCTCGCCGCCGACGGCGATCCATGCGAGCTTCATCTGCGGCAGCGCGGCTTGCTTGGAGAGGCCGCCGAGCGCGAAGACGAGCTGCGCCCCGTCGGCCTCGAGGACCGTGCGCACGCGGTCGCGGTCCTCCCGTAGCGGGTACCGCGCGAACACCTCGTCGCTCACGATGGGGAGCCCAAGGGACGCGAGCGCCGCGAGCTCTCCGGCCTTGAGGTAAGAGCCCGTCGGGTTGTTCGGGCTGACGGCGATGATCGCGCGCGTCCGCGGCGACGCAGCGGCACGCGCGGAGCCGACGTCGACGTGCCAGCTACCGTCGTAGGCCAGTCGGTACGGCACGAGGCGCACCGCCTCGAGCTTGGCCAGGTGCTCGAAGAGCGGGTAACTCGGCCGGGGGACGAGCACCTCGTCGCCCGGCTCGCAGAGGAGCTTGAAGAGGAAGGCGTACGCCTCGCTCGTGCTCGCGGTCAGGACGATGCGCGCGGCGTCGACCGGCGGTCCGCCCGCGCCGAGGTCGCGGGCGACGGCCTCGCGCGCGGCGGTCAGCCCGAAGGGCGCAGGCTCGTACCGGAGGGCCGCCGGTTGCGCGAGCGCGGAAAGGATGGGTTGCTCAGGGTAGGGGAGGTGGGTTCGAGTCGGATTCGACTCGGTGAGGTCGAGAACGGGGCGCGCCGGCGCGCCCGCGCGAGCGCGGGCGAGGGCCACGGCCAGCGGGTTCGGCGATAGATCGAAGGTCGAGCGGGAGGAGAACATCGGCGCGCGGGCGGAGGGGACGCCCGAATCAGTAAGGAAACCTGATGTATACACGCCCGATGTATGCACGTCGCTAGGGTCCGCGAGGACGAGGCACGTGGTTCGAGTACGCGCACGGGCACGACCAGGTGGCACGAGGAGGAGGACGAGCACGTCGTATCGAGCAGGGTCACTAGTTCGAGCACGAGTCCGAGGCCTCCTCCTCGCGTTCGTCCCCGCACTCGAACTACGTGCTCGTCCTCGACCCTCCGGCGCTCGCCGGGGCTCCGTTCGGTCGCCCATTCCCATTCCCTGCTGGTCGTTCTTTGGGCTAGTTGTTTGACCTACCTCTCCCTGCCCATGCCCCCCGACCCGTCCGATCTGCTTCGCCGCGACGTCTCGATGCTCGGCCACCTGCTCGGCGACACGCTCGTCGAGCAGGAGGGGCGGGACTTCTTCGACCTGGAGGAGCGCATCCGCGCGCTCGCAAAGAAGAGACGGAGCGCGACCGGCCGCGCCCGCGTGCTCGATACCGCGGCCCTTCGCGACGCGATCGCCGCCCTCAGCACGACCGACGCCGAGCGCGTCGCCCGGGCGTTCGCGCACTACTTCCAGGTGGTCAACCTCGCCGAACAGCACCACCGGGTGCGCCGCAGCAGGGACCACGAGCGGGCAGGTCACCTCCAGAAGGGGTCCCTCGCGGCGCTTGCGCCGGTGCTCGCGCACCACGCGGGACGTGGACAGGTGGAGGACCTCCTCGCCGGCGCCAGCATCGAGCTCGTCCTGACCGCGCATCCGACCGAGGCGCAGCGCCGCACGGTGCTGGACAAGCACCGCCGCATCGCCGAGCTGCTCGATCACCTCGACCGCGAGCAGCCGACGCCCTCCGAGTCGCGCGTCCACCGCCGCAACCTGCGGGAGGAGATCGCGCTTCTCTGGCAGACCGACGAGATCCGCCACGAGCGGCCGCGTATCGGTGACGAGGTGAAGAACGCCCTCTTCTACCTGGAGGAGATCCTCTATCCGCTCGTCCCCCGCGTCTACGCGCAGATCGAGGAGGCGCTCGCCCTCGCATACGGCTCGCACGTCGCTGTCCCGTCGGTGCTGCGTTTCGGATCGTGGGTCGGCGCGGACATGGACGGGAACCCCAACGTGACGCCGGAGGTCGCGGTGGACACCTCGCTCGCGCACGCCGCGCGCGCGGTCGCGCTGCACGCCGGCGAGGCGACGCGGCTCGGGGCGCTACTCTCGCAGAGTACGCGGCGCGTCGGCGTGAGCGAGGAGCTACTCGACTCGCTCGCGCGCGACGCGGCGTCCCACCCGCACCGCGCCGCCGAGCTGGAGGAGCGCACCCGCAACGAGCCGTACCGGCGCAAGCTCCGGTGGATCGAGGCGCGCCTGCACGCGACGCACGCTGCCTTCGTACGCGCGCGCTCGAGCGGGGGCTCTCCCGAGCGGGACTTCGGCTACCGCGATCCGGGCGAGCTCCTGAACGATCTCGCGCTCATCGAGCGGTCGCTGGTGACCAACGCGGGACAGCACGCGGGGCTGTCGCACGTGCGCGCCCTGCGCAGGCAGGTCGAGGTCTTCGGCTTTCACCTGGCGAAGCTCGACGTCCGCTGTCCCGCCGCGTGGATGCGCGAAGCCGCCGCGGCGGCGCTGGGTTCTCCGGCCGGCGAGGCGCCGCCGATGCGCGCGATCCACGCCGCTCTCGGCGACAAGCGCGTCCTTCCTGCGCCGAACACGCCGGGGATGCGCGCCATGCAGGCCCTGGCCGAGATGCGCCGCCGGACGACGCCCGCCGCGGCCGAGGCGTTCATTCTGAGCATGACGCACGGGCACCAGGACATGCTCGCGACTCTGCTCATCGCGCGCAGCGCCGGCCTGTACCGCCCCGAGGAGGGCGTCGCCGACCTCTCGATCGTGCCCCTCTTCGAGACGCTCGACGACCTGGACCGCGGGTCGCGCGAGCTCGATCTCGCCTTCTCCGACGCCCACTATTCCCAGTACCTGGCGCTGCGCGGGCGTCGGCAGGAGGTCATGGTCGGCTACTCCGACTCGAACAAGGACGCCGGCATCCTGTCGTCGTCGTTCGCGCTCTACCGGGCGCAGCGCGCGTGCTCCGAGGTGGGGCGCCGGCACGGCGTGGCGCTCAAGATCTTCCACGGGCGCGGCGGCTCGATCGGGCGCGGGGGAGGGCCGTCGCAGCGCGCGATCGAGAGCTTGCCGCCGGGGTCGATCCAGGGCCGCTTCAAGCTCACCGAGCAGGGTGAGGTGCTCGGGTGGAAGTACCTGATGCCGGAGATCGCGGTGCGCAACCTGGAGCTCACCGCGAGCGGCGTCCTTCGGGCGTCGCTCATCGCCGAGTACCCGCCCGACGACGAGCTCGCGGAGTACGAGGAGGCCTTCGCGCGCGCGGCCGACGTCAGCCTGCAGGCGTACCGGGCGCTCGTGCGCAACCCTGCCTTCCCGGAGTACTTCGCGCAGTCGACGCCGATCGAGGAGATCGGCGCGTTGCCGATCGGCTCGCGCCCCGCGCGGCGAACGGGGATGAAGACGATCGAGGACCTTCGCGCGATCCCGTGGGTGTTCGCCTGGAACCAGTCGCGTCAGGGGGTTCCGGGCTGGTTCGGCGCGGGGCGGGCGCTGCGGACGCTGCTGCGCGAGCGCGGCGTCGACTTCGTGCGCAGGATGCGCGAGAGGTGGCCGTTCTTCGCGACGACCCTCGAGGCGGTCAGCGTCGCGCTGGCCACGACGGACGTGGCGGTCGCCGCGGAGTACTCGTCGCTCGTCGAGGACCGGGCGCTGGCGCGCGAGATGTTCCGCACGATCGCGCTCGACCACGGCCGCGCCGTGCGCGCGGTGTGCATCATCGCCGACCACGCGACGCTCCTCGCGAACGAGCCGGCGCTCGCGCGGTCGATCGAGCTGCGCAACCCGTACGTGGATCCCCTGAGCTTCGTGCAGGTGGAGCTTCTGCGGCGCAAGCGCGAGCTTCGCCGTCGCGGCGAGCCGATCCCGGCGTCGCTCGAGGGGGCGCTCCTTCTCACGATCAATGGGGTTGCAGCGGGGCTTCGGAACACCGGGTGACCGAGGCATCGCGCGGGAGCTCGACGACGAACGTGGAGCCCCCTCCGACGCGCGAGTCCACCCGGACGGTCCCGCCGTGCGCCTCGACGATCTGCGCGACGACGTACAGCCCAAGGCCCAGGCCGCCGTAGTGGCGCATCGGCGCGGCGCGCTCGAAGCGCCCGAAGATGCGGTCTACGGCCTCCGGTGAGATGCCGATGCCGTGGTCGGTGACCGAGAGGCGTACGTGGTCGTTCTCGGACTCGACGGCGATGCGCACGGGCTTGCCCTCACCGTACTTGACGGCGTTCGAGAGCAGGTTCGTCATGACCTGCTCGATGCGCGGCCGATCCCAGCGCCCGGTCAGGCGCTCCGGCGCTTCGAGCTGGATCGCGCCGCCGGCGCGCTCCGCGCTCTCGGCCAGGCGGGTGACCACTTCGTGCGCCACCTCGACGAGGTCGAACGACTCGAGACGCAACTCGGGCCGGCCCGTCGCGAGGCGGGAGACGTCGAGCAGACGTCCGACGAGCTCCGCGAGGCGCTCGCCCTGCCGCGCGGCGAGGTCGAGGCCGTGCTGGAAGCGCTCGAGGCCCGTGCCGCCGTCGCGCGCTGCGCGGGCGAGGGTCTCGAGGCGCAGCTGCATCGCCGTGAGGGGGGTGCGCAGCTCGTGCGAAGCGACGGACAGGAAGTCGTCGCGCATCCGAATGGCGGCGAGCAGCTCGTCGTGAGCCCTCCTCTGCTCGTCGAGGTCGGTGAACGTCCCGAGCCAGCGGGTGGGATCGGGGCCGCCGTTGCGCTCGGGGATGGCGCGGGCGAATTGCCAGCGGAACAGGCCGTCGGCGCAGCGAAGGCGGAACTCGAAATCGAACGGAGAGGCGCTGCGAATG
>CALKVG010000246.1 GCA_937998045.1 uncultured Myxococcales bacterium | reverse complement strand
TGTGTATAAGAGACAGCCACTCGCCGAATTCACGAGACGATCGCGCTGGTCGCCAGGAGTTCCATCCCGGTCCTCTTGCTCGGAGAGACCGGGGTCGGCAAAGACGTCCTGGCAGAGACCATCCACCGGCGCTCCCCGCGCGCTTCCCGTCCGTTCGTCCGCGTGAATTGCGCCGCGATGCCCAGCGCCCTGCTGGAGAGCGAGTTGTTCGGTTACGAGCGCGGCGCGTTCACCGGCGCCGCGCGCGCCAAGCCTGGCCTGGTAGAGGCAGCGGACGGCGGGACGCTGTTCCTGGACGAGATTGGCGAGATGGATCAGACGATGCAGTCGAAGCTCCTTCACGTCCTCGAGCGGGGCGAGGTGATGCCCGTCGGAAGCCTGCGTCCGCGCGCCGTGGACGTGCGCTTCGTCGCCGCCACCAACCGAGACATCGAGAAGCTCGTGGGCACGGGGTCGTTCCGCAAGGACCTCTACTTCCGCCTCAACGGCATGAGCATCACCGTCCCTCCCCTTGCGGCGCGGCCGAGTGAGATCCTTCCGCTCGCGAAGCTCTTTCTCGAGCGGGCGTGCAGGCGACTGAATCGGCCCGCGCTCGAGATCTCCGCCGCCGCGCTGGATTGCCTGCACCGGTACGACTGGCCGGGAAACGTCCGGGAGCTGAGAAACGCGATGGAACGCGCGGCCGCGCTCTGCGCGCGCAGTATGATCGAGATCGAGCAGCTGCCTCCGGAGTGCTCTCGCCCAGGGGCGCCGAACCTCGCATCCACCGGCGACGCCGCAGAGTCTTCGTCCGACGCGCCGGATCTGCCCCCAGCGCTCGCCATGCGGGACGAAGTCCGGCGCGCCGCGCGTTCGCTGGAACGCGAGCGCATCATCGATGCACTCGAACGTTGCTCGGGCAATCAGTCCGCGGCCGCGCGATTGCTCCGCATCTCGCGGCGCACGCTGGTGGCCCGACTCGCCGAATACAAGATCCCGCGCCCAATCAAGGACAACGCGTGCTAGCCGCCCCCACGCGGGTCGCAATCGGCGATCACGCGATTTCGCACTGACACGTTCCTTCGATGCGGACGAGGATGCAGGCCCCGACGCGGATACCGGGGACGGCACTCCGGCCCCACGCCGCCGCAAGTCGAAGCAGGGCTAGCGGACTGACGAACTCCGCGGTCTCCTCGACGGCCGTCGCGCCGTCCTTTTGCGCGCGACGCACGAGATGACATTTCCACCCGGACCGTTCGTCCATGGCGCGGTCGTCGGTCGTTTTCCCTCCGACTGGACCGTGCCCCGCGGCTTCGTGCGTCCTGCCGTCGGGTGACCGTTCGCCGAAAGGGCGTTTGCAAGCACCGACCGAGGAGGATCCGTGACATCACGAAATCGCCGTGCAAAGGACGTTCAGCGCATCCTGGTTTCCTTGACGGCTTGTTCGGCCGTGACTGCCGCCGCCGCGCCGTCGTTCGCGCAGACCGCCAAGAACCCGCAATCACAGCTGGCCTACGCGGTCGACAGCTCGAACGGGCGCCCCTACCTCTACGGGACTACCAGGGCAGGCGGGAATATTCTGCAGCCGCCCTACTACAACACGTACAGCAACTACGGAACGCTCTTCAAAATCCAGACCGACGGGCAAGGCTACGCGCTCCTTCATTCGTTCCAGATCAACAGCGACGGGAACGCGCCGATCGGCGGCATGATCCTCGACGCCACGAGCAACGTCCTCTACGGCATCACCAATGGCAACTACGGGACAGGCGGCACGAATAGGCCGTCGACGTTCTATAGCCTGGCCGTCTCCGCGCCGAACGCCTACGACGCGATCCTGCAGCCGAACTTTACCGACGCGACCAGCAATCTCACCGAGGTCAATGGCGTCTTCTACGGCACCGCCGGCTACACGATCTTCAGCGTTTCGAAGGGCGGAAGCCTTCTCTGGACGTTGCCGGTGGTCCACGGGGGCTTTGGCGCGCTCACCTACGGCGTCGACCTCAATGGCGTCGGCTGGCTGTACGGAGCGTCGCAATCCGGCGGCACCAACGCGACCGGCTACGTCTTCAAGGTCCAGCTCGACGGAACGAACTTCACCGTCATGTGGAACTTCGATGCGCTCAATACCAGCCATTCCCCGGCCGACAACACCGACGGCGCGTATCCCGGCGCGCTGACGCTGGTCCAAGGAAAACTCTACGGTACGGCGATCGGCGGCGGGAGGTACTCGTATGCCTGCTCGGGCATAACGTACACGTCCGGGGGCAACGGGACGCTTTTTTCCGTCGACCAGAACACCGGTGCGTTCACGCTCCTCCATACCTTCACGGGGTCATGGGATCTGGCGGGGAACTGCCCGGGGACCGACGACGGTGCGCTCCCCGAGGGCCAGCTCCTGCAAGCCGTCGACTGCCTGGGCAACCCCGTGCTGTACGGGACGACCGCCAAGGGAGGATGGTACGGCGACTATCCGCTCCCCTATTCGTCGTACCACGCGTGGAACTACGGCACGATTTACCAGATCACCGTCAACCCCTTCACCTACCAGGAGGTGAGGGCCTTCGCCGGGCAGTCCACGACCTACTCGAACGGTACGACTCCGCAGGAGGGCGCGGCCCCCTACGCGAGCCTCACGCAAGATCCCACGAGCCCGACGATCCTCTACGGGACGACGTCCAACGGCGGACGCAACAACAACGGCACCGTCTTCGCTTGGGACGCCTGCAACGGCAACGTGCGAGGGCCGAACTCGACGTTCCGCTGGCTGTATTCCTTCTGAATGGGCAAGGAGCCCCGCCAGGGAAGCTCATCCCTTCGACGACCCGAGGCGGTGTAGCCGATCCGGGTCCGCCTGGAAGAACACGTGCCGCACCCTGCCTTCGGCAACGGAGAGGAACACCGCTGCAAGAGGTCTACCGTCCAGGAAGGAGATCATCGCCGGCTGCCCGTTCAACGTGCACTCGACGTGCTCGAGGAGTGCGGCTCTTTCCTGAGCGCGAAACGCCGCGATGAGCGCCACGACGCGCCTTCGCCCGACCACCGGCTTTCCCACCTGCCGCAGACGGCCGAACGGCTCCGGGTGCTTGCCGGGATCCACGATGAGAACCGCGTCCTCGGCCAGGACATCGGACAGCGCAGACTGATCACCCGTCGCGACGGCCTGCATGAACGCAAGGAGGAGTCGCCGCTGTTCCTCGCGTGAGGTTTGAAGGACGCGACGTTCGGAGGCGACGTTCTCCCTCGCCCGCTTCAAAAGCTGCCGACAGGCGGCGTCGCTCTTGCCCAGGAGAGAAGCGATCTCGCCGTGGTTCATGTCGAAGACGTCGTGGAGGAGAAAGACAGCGCGCTCGTTGGGCGTCAGACGCTGAAGCACGACGAGGAACGCCATCGATATCCGATCGCGCATCTCGACGCGCGCAAGGCCCGCCTGGTCGAGGTCGATCGGCTCGGGCAGGCGATCGCTTCGCATCTCCTCGTGACGAGCGCGGGCGGAGCCAAGCTCGTCCAGACAGAGGCGGGCGACGGTGGTCATCAGAAACGCCTTGGGCGCCTCCGCTTCGGTCTCGGCGCGTTGCCACCGAACCCAAGCGTCCTGGACGACGTCTTCCGCCCGCGCCAGGTCGCCGAGCATGCTGTACGCCATTGACAAGAGGGCTGGCCGATGCTCCTCGAACAATCGGGGATCCGCGAACACGGTTGGAGCGCTCCTTTCATCCCACCCTAGACGACGCAGCCGACACGAGCGTGACGCGACCGCCGCCCATGAAGCGGCGTCACGTTCTGCGGGGACGTCCCGTCCATCCTGCCATGCGAATCTTCCTCCTCGGAGCAACGGGACACACCGGCTCTCATGTCGTGGACCTTGCCCTCCAGCGGCGACATCGTGTGACGGCATTCGTGCGCTCTCCGCAGAAGATGACGCGCGGCGATGCGCTTCTGACGATCGTTCAGGGCGACCCGCTCGACGTTCCTGCCCTCGCCGGTGCCCTCGAGGGGCAGGATGCCGTGATCTCGACTCTGGGCCCGTCCGTTCGCGAGACGCTAGGCAAGAGCTCTCGGATGACCGACTGGGGGAGAAGCACGGTGGCTGCGATGCAGGCTGCACACGTCCAGCGCATCGCGATCCTGTCGGCCGCAGTGCTCTTCCCTCTCACCGGGGTTCAGTACAGGTTCTTCCGGTGGCTCCTGCGTCACCACGCTCGCGATCTGGCCGGCATGGAGGCGCTCGTGCAAGAAGCGAGAACGGAGTGGACCATCGTACGGCCACCGCGTCTCGTCGAGAGCTCCGATGAACGCTACATCGCCCAGAGCGGCGGCCTGCCGGCCGGCGCCTCCACCGCATCGTTCCGAGCGGTCGCCAAGTTCCTTGTCGACGCGGTTGAGCAGCGCGCTCACCTCGCAGCGGTCGTTGGCCTGGTCGGAGCCCGATGAGCGATGCGCCAGCGCGAGTGCCGCCTACCTCCGCGATTTTCGCCAGGACAGCGCGAGCCAAACTGTGCCAACACCGCGGCGGTCGCCCGGCATCCACCGCAAAGCCTCGCCCGTAGCTACAAACCCTGCGCGCCCTCCCGCAAAGGCGAGGCGCCCGTGACAATTGAGCGAACTGTTCGACTTCTTCGTCCATTCGCGAGCCGCGGTTCGTATCAATCGGACGAATGCACCGAACCCCCTCGATCCCCCACCGCCGTTCCTCCGTATGGGCGCAGAGCGCTGCCCTCTCCTCCATCGTCCTTGCAGGGTGCAGCGCACCGGGCGACTCCGTCGGCGTCTCCTCGCCCGAGCGGACGCTCTCCGTCGAGCAGGCCGCGACGGCGCCTTACAACTGGCTAGAGTACTATGGCGGCCCGGCACACTCCGGCGACAACACGAGCGAGACCACGCTCGCCGCGTCGAATGTCGCCGGGTTGCAGCGGATATTCCAGGTCGACCTCCCGGGCTCGGTCGCCGACGGTCCGCCCGTGGTCCTCACGGCCGCCACCGTCAACGGTACCGTGCACGACGTATTGTTCGTCAATACGATGCGGGGCGAGCTCGTGGCACTGGACGCGCATACGGGTGCGCTCCTCTGGACTCACTCGACGTCCGGCGCGAGCTTCTTCACCAACTCGCAGCCCGCCGTCGATCCTTCGTTGGCTTTCGTCTACGCCGTCGGACTCGACTCGGCGATTCACAAGTACAACGTCGGCAACGGGTCCGAGGTCACCGGCGGTGGTTGGCCGGTTTCGTTCACCACGAAGCCTACCCTGGAGAAGGGTGCCTCCAATCTGGCCATCGCGACCGTGGGATCGGTCAGCTACCTCTACCTGACGACGAGCGGCTTCGGCGACGGCGGCGACTACCAGGGTCACGTCGTGACGGTCAACCTGTCGACAGGCGCGGCGCAGATCTTCAATATGCTCTGCAGCAATTCCGGCTCGGTCCTCCTCGGGACGAACGCTTGTCCCGTCGTCGGGCCCGACGGCGGATCACCGCCCGTCGGACGCGCGGGGATGTGGAATCGCGCGGGCATCGTCTTCGACGCCGCCACGAACAGGATCTACGGCGCGACCGGCAACGGCCCCTTCGACGGGACGAGCAACTGGGGCGACAGCATCTTTGCGCTCAATCCGAACGGGTCGGGCGCGGGGACGGGACCCGTCGACAGCTACACGCCTTCCAACGCGCAGTCGCTCTGGACCAACGACCTCGACCTCGGCAGCATCGCGCCGGTCGTCCTGCCGACGACCGGGACCAAGTATCCGCACCTTGCGGTGCAAGGCGGCAAGGACCAGACCCTCAGGCTGGTCAACCTCGACAACTTGAGCGGAGCGGGCAAGCCCGGGCAGCTCGGCGGGCAGCTCTTCAGCCTGGCCCTGCCGACCGATCAGGGCGGCGAGATCGACAACGGCGTCCCGACCTGGGTCAACCCGGCGGATGGTTCGACCTGGCTCTTCGTGCCCAACTGGAACTCGAGCTCGACGCAACCGGGCGGTCTCGCGGCGTACAAGCTCGTCCTCGACGCGAGCGGAAACCCTTCGCTCGCCCTCCAGTGGAAGCTGACGCCGGCCGCGCCGGCGCTGATCGTCGGATCGGGCGCGCTGGTCGCGAACAACGTCCTTTATTATGCGACCAAGAGCACGATCTTCGCCCTCGACCCGACGACGGGAGCCACGCTGTGGAGCGACGGCGCGATCAGCGCGACGCACTTCCAAGGCCCCGTGGTCGCCAACGGCGTCCTCTACGTCACCGACAAGAGCGGTCAGGTGACCGCCTACGGCTTCGGCGGGACGGAAACGGCGCTCTCGCGCGCGGGCTGGGGGACGACCGGCTCGCCGACGAACTCCCAGTCCGGGTCCGCCATCGACGGCAACACGGCGACGCGGTGGACCACCGGCACTGCCCAGTCGCCGACCGCGAACGAGTGGTTCGTCGTCAACATGCAGTCCAAGCAGACCTTCGACCAGATCACGCTGGATGCCGCAGGGTCGACCAACGACTATCCGCGCGGCTACTCCGTCTACGTTTCGAACGACGGCGTGACGTGGGGGAATCCGGTCGTCTCGGGGACCGGGACGTCCGCCCTCGTGACCATCAAATTGCCGACCCCGTACACTGCGCAGTACATCAAGATCGCCCAGACCGGCGCCACCTCGTGGTGGTGGTCGATTGCGGAGCTGAACGTCTATCTCTCGCAGACCCACTGGCCGCAGCCGCTCTCGCGCGCCGGCTGGACCGTAAGCACCAACGGAAAGGGAGATGGAGAAGCGCCCACGCGGGCGATCGACAGCGACCCCGATCGCACCACGCGGTGGACGAGCGGAACCCCGCAAGGCAACCCGGCGGGCGTCTATTTCGAAATCAACCTGGGCGCGCCGCACACGTTCACTCAGGTCAAGCTGGACGCCGCCGACAACACCGGCGATTATCCGCGCGGCTATCAGGTCCTTGTCTCGAACGACGGTTCGACGTGGACGAGCGCGGCGACGGGCACCGGCACCAGCCAGACAGTCGTCATCCCGGTGGTCTTTTCGACACAGACCGCGCAATACGTGAAGATCGTGCAGACCGGCAGTGCCGGCAACTGGTGGTCGATCACCGACCTCAATCTGCTCAACTGAAGCGCGCTCGGAAGAGCGACGCGCTCGTCCTTGCGCTGGGTACTGCGACGTAATCTTGCGGAAAGCGGCCGGCCATCCTCGGGCGGAGGGCACCAGGCACACGTCGGCCGTCGCGCCGGCGTCGGCGACGGGCCGGGTGGATCGCGCGACGCCGGCCGACCCGGTCGCGAACGCGACGGAACCGGTCTCGGTCAATTCCTGAAGTTGCCTGCACCCACGCGGCGCGCGAGGTTATGTCGATTCTGGCCGGGAAAAAGCGCGCCCGCCGGCCGCCTTCATTCCGCTCCTGACGCGCGGACGCGATGAGCATGGTCATTGCGTAGGGCACCCGTTCGATGGGCCATCATCGCAGGAGTGCGACGAACGCCGCCTCGGTCCTCCTGGCCACCGTGGCAGTGGCCTTTGGCGGGGCGAGCACCTCGCTCGCTGCGACGCCAGTTCGGGAAGGCGCCGGCTCGGGCGGCGTGCGGGCGTCCAGCATCGACGTGGCCGCATTTGCGGCGTCGGGGCCGGACAGCCCCTCGACGGCATGGAATCGGTCGGCTGGATACGCCCGGCGCGCGAGCTCGCAGAAGAAGCCACCCGGCGTCCCCGCCGAATACGTCATCACCCCGAGCGGCTTCTTTCACCCATCCTGCGTGGTGGAACTCGCGAGCGACGAAGTCCTGGGGAGCGATCTGGTGATCCGGGGCCTGGATGGATCTCGGCGCGACTCGGTCGCGCCTTGCGCGTACCCGAGGTACGACTTCCGTGGCCGTCCACTCTCCGCAACTCTGGCCTCGACTGAGAGCGCCCCAGTTTTCGGGCCCGGCGCCTCGACCGAGAGCGCTCCAAGACTGTTCGAGCCCAAGGTCCCAGCCGCGCAAGTCTGGGACGGGTACACGACGTACTATCATTATGAGGGGACCCCCTGGGCGGCGTACCAAAGCGCGCTGTGGACGGTCCCTCCTTACCCGGCAACCGTCGGGCCGGACGAGGTCATCTTCCTCTGGCCTGGCATCTTGGTTACCAACGCCGGCCTCCTGCAGCCGGTCCTCGGTTTCGAAAACGGGTTGTGGAACATTGCCAGCTGGGACTGCTGTGTCACAGGCAATGCCGAACACACCGCCGGTATCCAGGTGAACCCCGGCGACGTCATCCAAGGCACTACCCAGGGAAACAACTGCGATACTTCGACAGGGACCTGCCAGAACTGGACGGTCACCACGACCGACACGACCTGCGGACAGACGCAGGTGCTCAACACGGCTTCGCCGCCCGGCCTGCCGCAGAGCACCTACCCCGCGGTGATGGAGCTCTACAGCGTCACGTCGTGCGATATGCTTCCAGCCAATGGGGAGGAGACCTTTTCCAGC
>CALKVG010000245.1 GCA_937998045.1 uncultured Myxococcales bacterium | reverse complement strand
CCGAGCGCCGCGAAGAAGTGGGGGACGCGCTCGGGATACGCCGCAGCTTGCTGGATCGCGTTGAACCCGTCGATGAACACGCGCTTGGCGCCGAGGCGATCGACTTGCTCGAGAATCGCGAGCCCGATGGCGTCGTACGCGCCCTCCACCGGCGACTGCCATGCGAGCTCCACATCCCCTCTTTCGACGAGGTCACGGAGGGGCAATCCCACGCCGTCGGCCTTCGCGAGCGCCCGCTTCGGTGTCTCATAGAACGAGTAGAGGAGTCCCTTCTCGTCCGCGGAGGAGCTCGCGAGGAAGCGGTACCCCAGCGTCGTCTTCCCGACGCCGGTGGGGCCGAGGAACATCGCCACCGACCCGCGTTTGAAGCCGCCGCCCATCATCTCGTCGAGGCGCGGGATGCCCGACGAGAGGCGGTCGCCGTTCCCTGCGTCGGCCAGGTCGGGCGAGACCGACTCCAGCCGCGGGTAGACCCGGATCCCGTCGTCGGTGATGTCGAACGTGTGCACGCCACGCAAGTAGCGGCTGCCGCGGAACTTCTGCACTCGCAGCTCGCGCTCCGCCCGAACGCCGAAGGCACGGTCGGTGAGCCGCACCAGACCGTCGACCATGGTGTGGACGGGCTGCACGGTCCCGAACTCCCCGCTGACCCCGCTCGACAGGAGGAAGAACGTGCACGAAGCGAGGCCCGCGTGCACCTGGAGCTCGTGGACGAACTTCTTGAATTCGCGGTCGCTCGCAGCCGACTCGGTCACGGCGGCGAAGCCATCGAGGACGATGAGAGTCGCGTGCTGCGCGCGGAGCTCCTTGCGGACGAGCTCGAGCAGCGCCCTCAGGCCGCCCTCCTCGAGCGAAGCGAATCCGCTCACGTACGTGAGGCGCTCGGGGATTGTATCCGGATCGAAGAAGTTCAGGGTCTGGAGGTGCTGCAGGAGCCGCGAGTGCGACTCGGCGAGGAGCGTCACGTAGAGGACGCGCTTGCCGTCCTTGGCCACGTGAAAACACGTTTGATTCGCGAGGATCGTCTTACCGGCGCCGGGCTCCCCCTCGAAGATGTAGACGCCGCCGGCGAAGAAACCGCCGCCGAGCACGAGGTCGAGTCCCGGAATGCCGCTCGCAAACCGGGTCAGCGGTTGAACGAAGTCGTGAGAGGTCATCGTGACGTCTCATTTATCCTCTCGGCAGAGCCGCCGTGAAGACCGAACCCTCGCCGAGCTCACTGGCGACGGAGATGTCCCCGCCGTGCGCCAGCGCGAGGTGGCGAGAGATCCACAGGCCGAGACCGAAGCCGGGGCGCTCGCACGTCGCCCCGGCGCGTTCGAAGCGCTCGAAGATGCGCGCGCGGTCGGCCTCGGCGATCCCGATTCCCTGGTCGCGGACGCGGATCACCGCGCGGGCACCTTCCCCGCTGACCGAGACTTCCACCGGCCTCCCGGGTCCGTACTTGATGGCATTGGATAGCAGATTGAGGACGATCTGCTCGACCGCGGCCCGATCCCAGGTCCCCACGACCCCTTCTTCCAGCGTGAGCCGGACGTCGCAGCCGGCCTTCTCCGCCTCGCTCGACAGCTCGCCGAAGACGTCGCGCACGAGATCGGAGAGGTTGAGACTCTCGGGAGAAAGGGAGGCAGCCCCGGTGGACAGGCGCGAGGCGTCGAGCAGCACCGTCGCACGCCGGACGAAGCTGCGCGCCTGTCGCTCGAGCGCCCGCAGGCGCGCGTGCACCCATTCGGGGAGGTCCCCGTTGCGACGCGCGAGGAACGCCAGATTCGTCACGCTGACCAGGATGGCGCCCATCGGGTTTCGCAATTCGTGTCCCGCGGTCGCCAGGAGCATGTCACGGGCGGCGACGTCGTCCGTGAGCTCGCTGATCGCACGCTCTGCCTCCCGCTGCTCGCGTCGAAGGTGCGCAATCTGGGCGTGCAGCGCGGATACGGTGTCCTCCGGCGTGTGGATGCGCGCGCCTTGGCCGGCGTCGGCGAGCCGCTTGGGCGGCGCACCGTTCGAATTCTGCACGGAGCGAAACATTTTATCGATCATGCTGCCGAACGGCGACGCCGCCGCGATGCACGCTCCGTTCCTGGGCTCGGTGCTCCGAAGGCCCCGGCGTCGAAGCAGAAGAGGCGTGAGATGCGAGCCGGGGCGCAACAGCTCGCCTCCCCCGTGCGCGCCCCGTACGCCACAGTCGTGACAATGTTGCGTCGCTCGGCGCGGAGAGATCGCGACGGCGCGTCTCAGATCGAACCGCTCCGCAGGTCCGCGATGCGGCGAACGAGCTCCGAGGGATCCACGGGTTTCGCTACGTGCAGCTGGAAGCCCTCTCGTACCGCGCGGCTGCGATCGTCCTGGCGGGCATACGCCGTGAGCGCGATCGCGGGGGTCGCGCCGCCTTGCTCGGGAGGAAGGGCGCGCACGTTGCGGATGAAGTAGTAGCCGTCCCGCTGGGGCATCCCGATGTCCGATACGAGGACGTGGGGCCGAAACTGCGAGACCTGGCGAAGACCTTCGTCCGCCGACCCCGCAACGGCGACGGTCGCACCGCACGAGGCGAGGACTTCGCCGACCAGCGTGCGCGAGTCCTCCTCGTCGTCGACGACGAGCACGCGGACGGCATCGAGCCGCACCGGCAAAGACGGGGCCTCTCGAGCCCCGTCCTCGACCGGCGCCGAATGGCTCGGCCCCCTTCGCGCCGGGAGGCTCAACGTGAACGTGGCGCCATGACCCGCTCCGGCGCTCTCGACCTCGATGGTGCCGCCGTGGGCCTGGACGAGCTGCTTGACGATGGTGAGGCCGAGGCCCAGCCCCCCGTGCTTGCGGGTCGTCGAGGCGTCCTCCTGCCGGAAGGCCTCGAAGACGTGAGGCAGAAACTCCGGGGGAATCCCCTGACCGGTGTCCTCGACGCGAACGAGGACCCGGTCGGACACGCGCGTCCCGCGGACGGAGACGCGCCCCCCCTCGGGCGTGAACTTGACCGCGTTCGTGAGCAGATTCCAGACGACCTGCTGGATGCGACCGGCATCGGCGACGACAACACCGAGATCCTCGTCGAGCTGGATCTGCAGCCGGATCCTCTTGGCCTCCGCGGAGGGACGGACTGCCTCGACGGCGCCGAAAATAGGGCGCGAAACGTCGGAGGGCGCGACGTCGAGGCGCAGCTTGCCGCTGACGATGCGCGACAGATCGAGCACGTCTTCCACGATCCGCGCCTGCGCGCGGGCGTTGCGTTCGATGATACCGATGGCGCGGTCGATGTCCCTCACCGCGCCCTGCCGGACGTTCGTCGCCCAACCGAGGATCGCGTTGAGCGGCGTGCGGAGCTCGTGGGAGATGGTCGCGAGAAATTCGTCCTTGGCCCTGTTCGCTACCTCGGCGTCCTTGCGCGCGGTGCGCTCCAGTTCGAGGAGCCGCGCGCGGTCGGCGTCGCTCTTCTTGAGCGCCCTCCGCGCGAGCACTTCGCTCGTCGTGTCGATCGTCAACGCCAGAACGAACTCGGCCGGCTCGATCCCGGCACGCAGCGGGTGCACGCTATACTTGAAGAAGCGCTCTTCCGTGACGCCATCCCCGTTCCAGTCGTGTCGAAGCGAGCGCTCCTCGCAGAACTGCGGCTCGCCCGTGCGTACGACCTCGCCGAGACGCGACGCGAAGTCCTCGTCCGTCACCGCGTGCCCGATGGGTTCGCCCCTCGTGTACTGCCTGCGGTACTCCGCGTTGGCGTATTCGCATACGAGCTGCGGGACGCGCCAGATGGAGATCCCCACCGGCGCGGTGTCGAGCCCACCGTGCAAGAGGTAACGTGCCTGCTGGCGGGCAACGACCCAGGCGGCGCGCTCGACCATGGCGCGGAACAGGCTCATTTCGGGCGCCGAGAACGCCTGCACCTTGCTGGATCCAATGTAGGCCACGCCGATGACCTCGCGGTCGGCGACGAGGGGGACGCCATAGAGCGCGCGCAGGCCCCGGGCCTTCAACCACGGGCTAACCACGGTGGCTTCGATCTGATCGCCCGCGAGCGCGCGCGGCTCGCCGGCCGCGGCAATGCCGCCGACGAAGCCCTCCCCGATCTTCACCGCGAAGCCTGCTTCCGCCTCTTCTTGCAGACCGATCGATGCCCGCACGCGGAGGCGATCTCCGCGGCGCAGGACGATGCTGACGACGTCGACGGAACTGGCGGCCCCGATGAATACGGTGAGGAGCGAATGCAGAAAAGCGTCGACGTCGTCGGTGACGAGCGCCGCCGTCGAGATTCGCTCGAAGGCATCGAGGCGGCGCTCCGCTTCGTCGAGCGCGCGGGTCCGCTCCTCGTCGCGCGCGCGGTGCACCTCCTCGCGCTGGCGATAGAGATCCACGAACGCACGGACGCGGGCGCGCAGGATGTCGACGTCGAAGGGTTTCGTGATGTAGTCGGCCGCACCGGCGTCGTACCCGCGGCGCGCGTACCACTCGTCGCCGTGAATCGCCGTCAAGAAGACGATCGGCACGTCGCGGCCGTTCGGCAGCTCGCGGAGGCGGCGTGCCGTTTCGAAGCCGTCCATCCCGGGCATCTGGACGTCGAGCAGCACGACGGCGAACGCCTCACGCCGGACGTGGTCGACCGCAGCGGCGCCCGAGAGCGCCTCGACCAAACGCACGGAGAGCGGCTGGAGCACGGCAGAGAGCGCAACGAGGTTGGACCGAGTGTCGTCCACCACCAGAACGCCCGGTCTGCACGCGGAGCCGCTCACCATTCCCTTCCCTCTCCGGAGCTACTCCGCCGCGGGCGCGTGGGCCGCCGCGGGCGGGTGGGCCGCCGGTACGACGGCGCTGGCGGCGCCGCCCTTGCTCAGCCAGTGGTGCACGATCGCCAGAAGCTGGTCGGGATTGACCGGTTTGGTGACGTAATCCGTTGCGCCCGCTTCGAGGGCCTTCTCCCGATCACCCTTCATCGCCTTGGCGGTGAGCGCGATCACGGGCAGCGTCTGCAAGGCGCTCATCCTGCGGATGGCCTGCGTCGCCGCGATGCCGTCCATGCCGGGCATCATCGTGTCCATCAGCACGAGGTCGATGCGCTGATCGGTCAGCAGATCGAGGGCCGCCTGGCCATTCTCGGCGTGGAGAACGCGAATACCGCGCGCCTCGAGGACGGTCTGGATGGCGAAGATGTTCCGGGCGTCGTCGTCCACGAGGAGCGCCGTCGTCCCGCTGAACGTCGCGTCGGCCGGGAGCGCCGGGACGACCGCCTCGGGCGCGGCCTGTTCCCCGGCTCCCTCCTCGCGCGGCGTCGCGTCCGCGCCGGAGTATCGCGTCGGCAGCGAGAGGGTGAACGTGCTTCCGCGGTCCGGCGCGCTGACGACGTGGATCGTCCCCCCGAGCAGCCGGGCGATCTCGCGGCTGATCGTGAGCCCGAGACCGGTACCTCCGTACTTGCGGCTGGTCGTACCGTCGGCCTGCTGGAACGCGTCGAAGATGATGCGCTGCTTGTCGGGTGCGATGCCGATCCCGGTGTCCTCGACTGCGAAGCAGAGCATCGAGTCGCCGTGCTCCGCCGAGAGCGAGACCGACATCGTGACGCGCCCTTTCGACGTGAACTTGAACGCGTTCGAGAGGAGGTTCTTGAGGATCTGCTGCAAGCGCGTGGGGTCGGTGAAGACCAAGTCCGGCACCCGCTCGTCCACGCGGATCTCGAACGCGAGGCCTCGCTGCTCCGCGACCGGTCCGAACGTCTGCTCGAGGGCCGCGCATACGTCGCTGGGGGAGAAGCGACGCGGATCGATCGGCATCTTTCCGGCCTCGACCTTCGACAGGTCGAGGATCTCGTTGATGAGCTGGAGCAGGTCGTTGCCGGACGTGTAGACGGTCTGCGCGAACTTCACCTGGTCCGGGCTCAGGTTCCCCTGGGGATTGTCCGCGAGGACCTTGGAGAGGATGAGCAAGCTGTTGAGCGGCGTACGCAGCTCGTGGCTCATGTTCGCGAGGAACTCGCTCTTATACTTGGAGATGAGCTGGAGCTGCTCCGCCTTCTCCTCGAGGCTCTTGCTCGCGAGCTCCACCTCCCGATTCTTCAGCTCGAGGAGCTTCGCCTTCTCGTTCAGCTCGCCGGCCTGCGCCTCCAGCTCGGCGTTCGACTTCTGCAGTTGCAGGAGGAGCTCCTCGGTCCGCGCGCTCGAGGAGATCATGTTCAGGATGACGCCCATGCTGTCCATCAGCTGGTCGAGGAACGTGAGGTGGTTCGGGCTGAAGGCGCGGAACGCCGCCAGCTCGATCACCGCCTTGACCTCATCCTCGAAGAGCACCGGCAGCACCACCACGCAGCGCGGGGGCGCCTCCCCCATGCCGCTCGCGATGTAGATGAAGTCGGCCGGGACGGTCCCGAGCAAGATCCTCTTCTTCTCGAATGCGCACTGGCCGATGAGGCTCTCCTTGAGCCTGTAGCTGTTGGCGAGAGTCTTCCTGCCGCCGAAGCCGTAGCTGGCGATCAAGCGCAGCATCGGGCCGCCGCCCTCGTTCTCGACCATGAAGAACGCTGCGTGCTGCGCGTCCACGAGCGGGGTCAGCTCGGACATGATGAGCTGGGCGACCGACGCGATGCTGCGCTGGCCCTGCATCATCCCGGAGAATTTCGCCAGATTGGTCTTGAGCCAGTCCTGCTCCTGGTTCTTGTGCGTCGTGTCCTTCAGGTTGCCGATCATCTGGTTGATGTTGTCCTTCAGCGCCGCGACCTCACCCTGCGCCTCGACCGTGATCGACCGCGTCAAGTCGCCCTGAGCGACGGCCGTCGACACCTCGGCGATCGCGCGCACCTGCGAGGTCAGGTTGCCGGCGAGCTGGTTCACGTTGTCGGTGAGGTCCTTCCAGACGCCGGACGCGCCCGGCACCTTCGCCTGACCACCCAGCTTCCCTTCGATTCCGACCTCGCGCGCGACCGTCGTCACCTGATCGGCGAACGTGCGAAGCGTGTCGGTCATGTTGTTGATCGTCTCGGCGAGCGCCGCGACCTCGCCCTTGGCTTCGAGCAGGAACTTCTGGGAGAGGTCGCCGTTCGCGACCGCGGTCACGACACGGACGATGCCGCGCACCTGCTTCGTGAGGTTGACGGCCATGACATTGACGTTGTCGGTCAGGTCCTTCCAGACGCCGGACGCGCCCGGCACCTTCGCCTGCCCTCCGAGCTGACCCTCGATGCCGACCTCGCGCGCGACCGTCGTCACCTGATCGGCGAACGTGCGAAGCGTGTCGGTCATGTTGTTGATGGTCTCGGCCAGCGCCGCGACCTCACCCTTCGCTTCCAGAACGAACTTCTGGCTCAGATCGCCGTTCGCGACCGCGGTCACGACCTTCACGATGCCGCGCACCTGCTTCGTGAGGTTCGACGCCATGACGTTCACGTTGTCCGTCAGGTCCTTCCACGTGCCGGAGACGCCCTTCACCTCGGCCTGCCCGCCGAGCTTCCCCTCGGTGCCGACCTCCTTCGCGACGCGCGTCACCTCCGCGGCGAACGAGTTCAGCTGGTCGACCATCTTGTTGATGACGTCCTTGATCTGCAGGATCTCGCCCTTCACGTCGACGGTGATCTTCTGCGTCAGGTCGCCGTTGGCTATTGCCGTAGCGACCTTCGAGACGTCGCGCAGCTGCACGGTTAGGTTCGACGCCAGGACGTTCACGTTGTCGGTCAGGTCCTTCCACGTGCCGTAGACGCCCTTCACGTCCGCCTGCCCGCCGAGCTTCCCCTCGGTGCCGACCTCCTTCGCGACGCGCGTCACTTCCGCGGCGAAGGAGTTCAGGGTGTCGACCATCGTGTTGATCGTGCTCTTGAGTTCGAGGATCTCCCCCTTCGCGTCGACGGTGATCTTCTGCGATAGATCGCCGCGCGCGACCGCCGTGGTCACCTTCGCGATGTTGCGCACCTGCGTCGTCAGGTTCGCCGCGAGGACGTTCACGTTGTCGGTCAGGTCCTTCCACGTGCCGGAGACGCCCTTGACGTCCGCCTGCCCGCCGAGCTTCCCCTCGGTGCCGACCTCCTTCGCGACGCGCGTCACCTCCGCGGCGAACGACCGGAGCTGGTCGACCATCACGTTGATCGTGTTCTTCAGCTCGAGGATCTCTCCCCGCGCGTCGACGGTGATCTTCTTGGACAGGTCGCCGTTCGCGACCGCCGTCGTCACGTTGGCGATGTTGCGCACCTGCGTCGTCAGGTTCGCGGCCAGGACGTTCACGTTGTCGGTCAGGTCCTTCCACGTGCCCGACACGCCGCGCACCTCCGCCTGTCCGCCCAGGCGCCCCTCGGTGCCCACCTCCTTGGCGACGCGGGTGACTTCCGCGGCGAACGACCGGAGCTGATCGACCATGACGTTGATCGTGTTCTTGAGCTCCAGGATCTCGCCCTTGGCATCGACGGTGATCTTCTGCGACAGGTCGCCGTTCGCGACCGCCGTCGTCACGTTGGCGATGTTGCGCACCTGCG